>JAODMM010000171.1 GCA_025465015.1 Cryobacterium sp.
AACCAGGCCGGAAGGCCCTCTGGAGCCGAAGCAGGCATGGATGCATGGCCCGGATAGGCTGCCAAGAAGTCCTGGACGCCTGGCAATGCGTACAGCCAACGTGCGGCCAACACTAGCACAAGGGAAACCGTGATCAGCCCGGCGCAATTCAGTGCGGGTCTTACCCATTTCGAACGTTCGGCAGGGATGCGTTCCTTAGGGTCCTGCGGTTTGATTCCCGAGGGCGCAGACGGCAGGTTGTCTGCTTGGTTGCGCCCGTCCATTTGGGGAGGAGGAACGGAATCGGCCACGCTGGCCTGCCGGCTTGTGGAACCTGCCGTCGAAGTCTCGGAGCCGATGCGCCGCCGGTCTGATGCTGCTCGAACGTCCGCGGGCTCGCCGGTCGATGACGCCGAACCCATCCTCTGTTTGCGCGCAGGGGCAGTCGAATCCACAGGCGATGAAGCGCTCACTACCGCCGCCCCTGGGTGAGCGTCCGGCGCGGGAAATTGTGTAGGAACCTGACTGGAACTGACGACAGGTGTGTATCCTGTCATCCGTTGCTTGTGCGCTGCAGGTACCTGCGCGGACACAGAGTCTTTCTGGTCCCCAAGTGCCGCTTCTGTGGACGCCGCGGGAACAGATTTGTCTGGCGCAGGGGCTGCCGCAGTTCCCGCGTGGAACGTGACGGCCAAGGATGAAGGGTCGGGCACGGCTTGAGCCGAGATATTGTTCGGCAACGGAGTCCAGCCAGCCATACGCTGCTTGCCTTGTCCGCCTGACGGCTGGTTCTTGGCGTTGGGATTTGTGTTTTCGCTACGCACGGTCGGTGATCTCCTTTCGACCGCCGCCCGGGAGACGGGAAACGGGACGTTTGTGGGTGTCTTCAACTGGCCACCCACTGCTTTCTGGGGCTCAGCCTTGGCGGGCTTTGATCTCCTCAATGAGCTGGGGAACGACGCTGAATACATCCCCCACGATGCCAAAGTCGGCGACTTCGAAGATTGGCGCGTCTTCGTCCTTGTTGATCGCCACGATCATCTTGGTCGTCTACATACCTGCGCGGTGCTGTATCGCTCCGGAAATGCCGAGAGCGATGTAGAGCTGCGGTGAAACAGTTTCTCCGGTCTGGCCGACTTGGTGGGACTGAGGAACGTACCCGGCGTCCACGGCAGCGCGAGATGCGCCGACGGCGGCTCCCAGGCTGTCGGCCAACTGTTCAACCAGGGAGAAATCCTCTTTCGAGCCAAGCCCGCGCCCCCCGGCAACCACTGCCCTGGCCCCTCGGAGAACAGGACGCCCCGGCGATGGCGGAGCTTCCACAGATTCAGTGATGGCGGCACCCGGAGCCACGGTCGTGGCGATCCGGGCGGTGGTCACCTTCGGATCGGCCACGGGCTCCGCGAGGGTGTCGATAGACCCAGGGCGAACCGTGATGATCATAAGTCCCCCTTCCACAGTGGATTCGGTGGCGAAGTCGCCCCCGAATATTGAATGCTGGGCGATCGCTTCATCCGCGTCGAACCGCACCCGGACCGCGTTTGCGGCCACGGATCCACGAGCCACCACGGCAAGACGGCCCGCCACTGCCTTCGAATCGTTGGTATGCGGCAGGAGCACGGCCAACGGGGAATATACCTTCGCGGCGTCGGCCAAAGCCCCGACGGCCGCCGAGCCCAGTTCGGTGCCACTGTTTTCCGTGACGGCGACATACACCTCCTCCGCACCGAGCGCGCCGAGTTCGGAGACTATGTTTTCAGACGGGCCGAATGCGCCTAGCACGACAGCCACCGGGGTGCCGATTGTCGAGGCCGAACCAAGCATTCCCGCCGCTGAGGGCTTTGCCGCTCCCTCGGCCGTGGTTTCAATAAAAACTAGGACGTTTCCCATGTTCTGGATCCCTTCAGTCAAGTCTGTGGTAGTGGCCAGAAGGCCGTGATAGGGCTTAGATCAGCCGGTTCTGCTTGAGGAAGTCAGCCAGCCTGGCAGCTGCTGTGCCGTCGTCGCTGATTCTGGGTCCAGCTTCTCTCGGAGGGCGCTCGGCAGCCGAGACCATCACAGAACGCACGGTGGCGGCTCCCGGGCCCGCCTGAATACCCAGATCCGCCAGCGACCAAGTCTCAAGCGGCTTCTTCTTGGCTTGCATGATGCCCTTGAAGTTCGGAAGCCGGGCTTCAGCGGACTTTTCCGTCACCGAGGCCACCGCCGGCAAGGGCGCG
Source organism: Cryobacterium sp. (assembly GCA_025465015.1). GTDB lineage: Bacteria > Actinomycetota > Actinomycetes > Actinomycetales > Microbacteriaceae > Cryobacterium. The sequence continues at coordinate 2,199 of JAODMM010000171.1, forward strand.
CTCAGCTTCAGCGAACCCCCATCCACCTGGACTGTTCCGGTCACCGAAGCTCCGGACAGCGCCATCGCATCCAACGCAGGCAACATAGGAAGGCCCAGTAGTTCCGCCACCATTGCCGGTACCATTCCGCCGGAGCCGTCTGTGGTCTCGTTGCCGGCTAACACCAGATCCGCGCCGATCTTTCTTACCGCCGCGGCCAGCACTGTCGCGGTCTGCACCATGTCCGAACCGACCAGTGCGGGGTCCGAAACCAGTACGGCTCTGTCCGCGCCCATGGAAAGAGTCCTGCGCAAAGTCTTCGAGGTATCCTCGGGCCCCATCGACAACACCACAATCTCCGTGCCGGGGTTCCGGTCTTTGTACTGCAACGCGTTCTCCAGAGAACGCTCATTGATCTCGTCCGGCACCGGTTCTGACGCGCTGCGGTCGAGCATCCCCGTTTCCAGATTCAGCCTGCGATTCGACCAAGTATCCGGAACCTGTTTGGTGAGCACAACGATCTTCATGTTTCGGCTCCTCTTCATCTGAGCGCCGTGCATCAGGTAGGTCCCGATGCTCGACGTAGCTACGTCATTTCGCTGATAACAGCCGTTGCAAGCCTGGGCAGTTCCTCTTATCGGGTCCCGGTCTTGACACGACTAGTAAAGGGGGTCGGAGGCACCATCCGTGGGGACCGCATCGCCTCGGCTTTGCGCCGGAACTGGCGGACGGGCTATGACCAGCGACCAGGCCGCCAGAGTCGAGGGCCAGACCTCAGTCGTTCCTTCCGGTGACGATGACGATCTTGCCGCGGACCTTTCCGTCGCTGACATGCTGGAGAGCAGCCGCGGCCTGGTCCAGCTCATACATACGGTCAACCTGGGGATCCAGCTTGCCGGCCGCAAGCATGTCGAGCATCTCTTGCATCGCTGAGCGCATCTCGTCCGGCATCCTGTCCCGGTAGTCACTGGCCTGGAGGCCAATGAGCGAGATGTTCTTAACCAGCAGGTGCCCGGGCTTGATGGGAACCTGCTCACCGGAAGCAAACCCGACAATCACCACCCGTCCCTCCCACGCCGTGGCACGGATGACCTGGGTGAGTATGTCCCCACCCAGCGTCTCCAGGGTGATGTCCACACCCCGGCCGCCGGTGAGCTCCATCAAGTCATCCCGCAGCCTCCGAGGGTCGGACGTCAGCACGTGGTCAGCTCCCTGTTTGCGGGCGAGCTCAGCCCGGTCCTCGTCGCGTGCCAGCGCGATCACGGTGGCGCCCAGGGCTTTCGCTAACTGGACGCCCGCCGAGCCGACTCCACCTCCGGCGCCCGTAACCAGGACAGTGTCGCCTGCGGCGAGGCCTGCCCGCCGGGCAAGCCCGAACCACGCAGTGTTGTACACCAGGCCAAAGGCTGCTGCCTCCGCGAAACCCACGGTGTCCGGCAGCGGAATAACAAGGTCCTCATGAACCTTGAGCTGTTCGGCGTATCCGCCGAATTCCACCAAAGTCAGAACCCTGTCGCCGGGCCGAACACGGGTGACGCCCTCCCCTATGGAAAGGACCTTCCCGGCAGCTTCCTTCCCCGGTGAGAACGGCAGAGCCGGAAGGACCTGGTAGCTGCCGTCGACCACCAGGATGTCCGGAAAGTTGACGCTGGCTGCAGCCACGCCGATGACGACCTCGCCCGGTCCGGGAACAGGATCCTCAACCTCTTCCACGACGAGCGACGATGGTGGACCAAATTCCTTAACTAGTGCTGCTCGCACGGTTCATACCTCGAATTCCTAGAGTGACGGGGCAGCCCCATACGCTGCCTGATGGCAATGGGGTGAGGCTCGGGTAGGGGACCGTACCAGGGACGGGGCGGAGGGCAGGGTCAACCGGGCTCGGGAGGGCACCGGCAGACTCCCGGCCGTCAGTCACCTTGTCCGATGAATCAACGGAGATAAATCCGGCCTCGACCGCCTCGTCGAACGTGTTCACGACCACTGTGCAAACATCCTGTCCGTCCAGCACCTCGCGCCAGTGGGCCGCGGTGCGGGAGGCGAAAATCTTTTCCATCGTCTCCATGACGTGCCGTTCACGGCCATCATCGTCCACCAGCTCAGTCGGAAGCCCGATGACCGCAGTTAGACGCTCCCAAAATTTCTGTTCGAGCGCCGCCACAGCAACGTGGCGGCCATCCGCCGTGGCGTAGATGTTGTATCTCGGGCTCCCGCCGGTCAGGAGCTCCTGGCCGGGTGTCGGCCACCCGCCGCCAGCGCGGTGAGTAGCGAGGTAGCCGTAGGCCAGGACCTGCAGGTTGTGCATCATGGAGACCTCCAGACGGGCCCCTTTCCCCGTCCGGTCTTTACGGCGAAGCGCCAGCAAAATGTTTACTATTGCGGGATAGGTGCCACCGGCAATGTCCGCGAGGACCGTGGGCGGCAGCGTCGGTTTACCGGACGATTTGGTGGCCACCCCGAGAAGACCCGACTCGGCCAGGTAGTTGAGGTCGTGGCCGGCCTTCTGCGCGTGAGGACCCCCGGACCCGTATCCGGTGATTGAGCAGTAGATGACACCGGGATTTACGGAGGCAGCTGCCTCATAGCCGAGGCCCAGCCGGTCAGCCACGCCAGGCCTGAACTGCTCTACAACCACATCCGCGTCCCGGATCAGTTCCAGTACTCGGGAGCGCTCTCCCGGGTCCTTGAAGTCGACGGCGTAGGCCTTCTTGCCCCGGTTCAGCAGGGCGTAGTTGGCGCTGGCCTCCCCGAGCTTCGGAGAGTAACTGCGCATCTCATCTCCGCGGCCCGGCCGCTCAAGCTTGACCACGTCCGCTCCCGCCTCGGCCAACATGAGAGTAGCCAATGGACCGGGCAGGAGCGTGGACAAATCCAACACCCTGACTCCCGACAAGGGCAGGGAAGTGTCATCCTGCGGCGCCATCCGGTCCCCCTTGCTTATCCGCCACTATCATGTCCCGCAGTTCTGCCTTCTTGATCTTCCCGCTGGGCGTCATTGGCATTTCGTCAAGGCGAATGATCTCTTCCGGCAGGTAGTGCCGTGACAATCCCCGTTCCAGAAGGTAAGCCGAGAGGGAATCCAGGGTGAGATCCGTTCCTTCCTTGATGACGAGGACGACGCCGATTCTTTCGCCGAGGCGAGTATCCGGCATGCCGACAAGGGCGGCCTGGACAACGTCCGGATGGTCGAAGATCAGGGATTCGACTTCCGTGACCGGAATATTCTCGCCTCCCCTGATGATGATGTCCTTGGTGCGGCCCCGGAGCGAGATCCAGCCGTGTTCGTCAAGGCTTGCCGTGTCTCCAGTTCTGAACCAGATGCCGTCCTGAAAAGATTCTTCGGTGGCATCCGGGCGGTTAAAGTAGCCGAACATGACCCCGGGACCGCGGACAATGAGGTTCCCCACTTCGCCGGTGGGGACGTCATGTCCGTCTTGGTCGACAATTCTGGCCTCACTTCCGGCGAATACCGACCCGTCCGTCCGCAAGATCGTGTCTGGCTCATTGGGGGTACATGAACTCACGATGCTGCATTCGGTCATTCCCCATGCCGGAGCCACATAGGCCCCCAGCGCCTTTCCTGCCTGTACAGGGAGGTTGCGGGGTACCGGCGATCCAGCTATGACTAGACATTCCAGTGGACATTCCGGGTCGTTGGCCAGGTTTGTGCGCATCATGTCCTGGAGGAACGTCGGGGCGCCGAAGAAGCAGGTGACGCCCTCCCTGCGGATCACGTTGACGCCCATTTGGGCGTTCCAGCGGTCGACGTACACCCCCGTCCCTGCCAGCAGCGTAGTGAGCATTACGCCCCACACGAATCCGGTGTGGTGTCCGATGGGCGAAGCCACAAGATGGATCGCGGGGTCGCCGAAGGCGCGTTGGCCGATGTGGTTGGCCTGCTGGCGGACAGAGTACAACAGCGTCTCGTGGGAGTGCATGGCACCCTTTGGCTCGCCGGTGGTACCTGAGGTGAAACCCAGGTAACAGATGTTGGCCGGATCCGGTGCGGGCAATTCTTTAGCCGGTACACCATCGAACGATGACCACAGGCGTTCGCCATGGAGCAGGTCGCTTCCGTCCTTGTCCACTACGATGACGTGTTCCAGGGACGGAAGGTCCTCCCGCAGCTCCCTGGAAAGCTTCAGGTGCTCGGACCGACGGTAACTGCGCGGAATAATCAGGACCCTGGCCTTGCTCCTGCGCAGGATGGCCAGTGCCTGCTGGCGACCATACGCCACTGGGACACCAGCGTAGACCGCCCCAAGTTCGTTGATTCCGAAGACGAAGGCTGCGTAATCCACCCAGTTGGGGAGCATGACCACCACGCCATCGCCCTGTCCGACCCCGAGGGAGTCCAATGAGGCCGAAACATGGTGTGCTGCCACGTCCAGTTCCCGGTAATTCATACGGCGCGAGTCACCGTCGTCGCTGTATCCCACTAGCGCGGTCCGGTCAGGGTGCTTCTGTGCCGCTTCCGTCAGGAGCGACCTCAGGGTGCGGTTCTCCCACAGCCCTTCGGCCCGCCACCGCTTGGCCTGTTCGTCGCTGAGGGGGGTCAGCTGATCGCCGAACCGTTCAGAAATGGATGTACTCATGAGTCGTCCGTTCGTCATTCTGTCGGTGGGTTGCCGGCGAGGTCACGGGATGCTGCCATCACAGATCCCGTTGGGTCCGCCGCAGCGCGCAGGGACACCGCGTCCCGGACGAATCGCTCGGCCGGGTACTCAGTGAGATAGCCGTACCCCCCGTGGGACTGAAGGGCACGCGCCGCAACGTCGATAGCGGTGTCACAGGCCATCGCCAGTGCTGCTGCCGTCTGTCCGGAATCAGAAGGATCTGCACCAAAGGCGACCCCAAGGATCGTCGAAGCACCGGCCGCTTGTTCCTGAAGTGACTGCCGGACGGCGGGGATGGCGGTGAGAGGGCCGCCAAACTGGTCGCGGCTTGAGGCATACGCGAGGGCTGCGTCGGCAGCGGCCCCTGCAATCCCCGCCGCTATCGCGGCTGCTCCGAGCCGGAGCAGGCCCCGTACCTCCAGAGCATCGACTTCGATGGTCTGTACCCGTGCGGCATGGACGGACAGAGCCACCGTCCTGGCCCCTCCCAGGCCGGTCCGTTCGACCGGCTCCGCTATCAGGTCCTCCGGGCGGAGGACATAAGCGGTACGGCCTGGACCCAGCACCACCACAGCGGGGACCCCGGACGCTGTATCTACTCGGTCGATGGTGCCCTGAAGTCCATCGCCCTCGGCGGCAAGCCGGACATGCGCGCTGAATCCCTCCACCACGGCGACGCCGGCCGAGCCCTCATTGATCGCGTCCGTCAGATCTCCGAACCTGTCATCACCGCCGATCACAGCCAGTGCCGCCTGGGCCTGAACGGATGCCCACCCCAACGCCGGCCAGAGCCTTCCGAGGCGCTCCAGTACTAGCAGCACGGTGTCGCGCTGGGCCCCTGAACCGCCATGTTCTTCTTTCACACCCAGGGTCCACAAGCCCAACTCGACCAACTGCGCCTTGGCCTGGTCGATGGCATCAGTTCGGTCATCCGCCAGTGGCTGCTGCCCCGACAGCAGGTCATCCATCAATGAGAAAATGTCCCGCTGTTCTTCGTCGAGTACAGGTCCGCGCCAGCTCATTTCCAGAACCTTTCCGAGACGGGCTGCCGGCGCTCACCGAAAGCCTCTGAGACTTCATGTGCTTCCTGCGTCTGCAGATACAGCGTCAACTGCTGGTCGTGGGCCATGCGCGCCTGCCCGGAAACACCGTTGTGACGGGCCGAGAAGGCCGCCTTCAGCCCTCCCAGAGCCAAGGGGCTACGGGTTGTAATCTCGTGCGCGACCTCAAGGGCCCGGGTCAGGGCTTCGCCCGGGGGAACCACCTCGTTGGCCAAACCCATGGCGAGTGCCTCAGCCGCCGAATACTTCTTGTTCAAGTACCACATCTCTTTCGCCCGCTTGCGGCCGATCGTGTCTTCGAGGTACCAACTGCCGTAGCCGGCGTCGAAGCTGCCGACCATCGGACCTACCTGGCGGAACACCGCGTTCTCGGACGCGATGGTCAGGTCGCAGACCGTGTGCAGGACGTTGCCGCCGCCTACAGCGAACCCGTTCACGGCCGCCACGACCGGCTTGGGGATGGTGTCGATGGCCTGGTAGACGTCGATGATCGGCAGGACCTGGGATTGGTCCATTGATGTGATCGGATCATGTTCGCCGCCAATGCAGAAGAACTTGCCACCGGCTCCGGTCAGGACAGCGGCACGCAGTAAAGGATCGAGTCTCAGCTTTTGCAGTGCGTCGAACAGTTCCAGACAGGTCTGATGCCGGAGTTTGTTGCCGGATTCCGGCCGGTTAATGGTGATCACCAGGACCGCGCCGTCCCGCTCAACGAGTAGATCTTCGTAGTCGTTCATTCCGTCACCTTCCCTCCTGTCCGGAAGCCCTTTCCGTTCTTGTTGCCCAAATGCCCGGCGGCGACCAGCTGCCTCAACAGCGGTGGCGGTGCAAACGTCGGATCGAGGGTGGCCCCGTAGGCACTCGTGGTCGCGTGATGGTGCACGTCGAGTCCGATCAGATCCAGCAGTTCGAGGGGTCCCTGCTTATGCCCGAGGCCCAGCCTGACGGCAACGTCAATGTCCTCGGCGGTCGCGAGACCTTCGTCGTAGGCCTGGATAACATCATTCAGGTAAGGCATCAGGAGCCAGTTGACCAGGAAGCCGGGCCGGTCCTTGACTACGATCGGCTCCTTGCCGATTGACTCGACGAAAGATACCAGCGTCTCCACGAGACCGTCGTCGGTCTCCAGTGCCCGGACAATCTCAACAATTTTCATCAGAGGTGCCGGGTTGAAGAAGTGGAGTCCGGCGAATCGGCCGGGGTTTTCCACCGAGGTGGCCAGGTCCGTGACCGAGAGGGCCGACGTGTTGGTCAGGATTGGCACGTCGGCACCAACGACGGATGACACCTTCGACAGCAGCGATTTCTTGGCCGCGGGGTTCTCTGTCACCGCTTCAATGACCAGTTCCACGCCCGCCAGATCCTCTACCTCCAGGACTCCGTGGACTCGGCCCTTAATGGTTTCGCTGTCCGCTTCGGTTATTTTGCCGCGGGCGACTCCTCCGGACAGGAAGTCCGCGAGAAAGACCATCCCCGCGTCTATGCGCTCCTGTGCCGTCTCCAGCACCAGGACGTCCCGTCCTGACTGAGCAATGAGCTGGGCGATGCCGGCACCCATGGTGCCGAAGCCCAGCAGTCCAATCTTTTGCATGTCCATACTTCCTCATCCTCCGTCAGGATCCAAACAATCGGGTGTTTTCGTAGTCGTAGAAGCCCCTGCCGGTTTTCCTGCCTAAGTCGCCGGCGGCGACCATCCTGTCCACCATGGGCGGCGGGAAGAACCGGGGGTCACGGAGCTGTTCGTACAGCCTCGTAGCAACCTGCTGGTGGATGTCCAGGCCAACGATATCCAGCAGCTGGAAAGGTCCCATTGGGTGTCCGAGGGCGCCCTTGACCGCGGCGTCAATGGATTCTTTGGTCCCCAGCCCAGCCTCCAAAGCGGCAATACAGGAGTTTTCCCAAGGAATGAGGAACCTGTTGACGATAAACCCGGGACGGTCCTTGGTGACCACTGTTGTCTTGCCCAAGGTGGTCAGGAACTCGAGGGTTGCCTCATGCGCCCACTGCTCGGTATGGCGTCCGTCTGCCAGCTCGACCAGCTTCATGAGGGGTGCGGGGTTGCAGTAGTGGGTGCCGACCACTCGGCCAGGGATTTTTGACCCGGAGGCAATGCCGGTCACCGAAAGGGTGGACGTGTTGGTGTGGAAGAGGGTGCGCTCCGAAACGATGTCGTCGAGCCGGCCGAACGTCTCTTTCTTCAGGCTCAGGTCTTCAAAGATTGCTTCAACCACGACGTCGGAGGGGGCCAGGTCATGGAGGTCGGTGGTGCCGTTCAGTGTTTTCTTGGCCGCTTCGGCCTCTTCGGAGGTCAGCTTGCCCTTCTGAACGCTGACGTCGAAGAACCCGCGGACGGTATCCAGGCCGCGCTGGAGGTTTTGCTCATTGACATCGAACAGCATTGTGCTGTGCCCTGCCTTCGCCATCACTGTGGCGATGCCGGAGCCCATGGTGCCAGCGCCGAGCACGGCCACCATCTTCTTTTCGTTGATCATCGGAAGCCCTTTCGTACGTGTTAGCGAACCGTTTGGCCACCGTCGATGACGATGGTTTCTCCGGTCATGAAGTCCGAGGCTGTGCTGGCCAGCAGGAGCACCCAGGGCTGAATCTCCGCAGGTATCCCCATCCGTCGGGCCGGGATCGCCCGTACCACCTTTTCGGTCAGGTCTTCGTCCATTGCCCGGTTGAGATCAGTGGCGAAGTAGCCCGGGGCAATTGCGTTGACCTGTACTCCGGATCGTGCCCACTCGATCGCCATGCTCCGGGTGAGGGCAAGAACTCCGCCCTTGGACGCTGAATATGCTGCATGGTTGACCACTCCCTGCAGGGCGAAGTTGGACGCGATGTTGATGACTTTGCCGGAACCTTGGGCCACCATATGACGGCCAGCGGCTTTCGAGGCGAGAAACACGCCCCGCAAATTGGTGGAGATCACCTGGTCCCACTCTTCGACCGGCTGCTCCAGCAGTGGGGTGCTTGCAACGATCCCCGAGTTGTTCACCAGGATGTCGATCCGGCCGAACTCGAGCATCGTCGCTTCGACCATTCCGTTGACGGACTCCTCGTCCGTGATGTCGGTGGGGCACGCCAATGCCTTCCCTCCCGCGGCCCGCACTTCCTCCACGAAGGAGTCAAGTTCGTCCTTGGTACGCGAGGCTACGGCAACCGCCGCACCAGCATGGGCCAGTGCCCTTGCCATCGCACGCCCTAGTCCGCGTCCGGCGCCTGTGACGATAGCAACCTTTCCTGTCAATTCAGTCATGATAGCGACTCCATTGCCCTATTCGTTTCCCGGCCAATGAGCAGCCGCTGGACTTCGTTTGTTCCGTCATATATCTGGGTAACCTTCGAATCTCGGAGGCACCGCTCAACCCCAAGTTCTCTCATGTCTCCGAGCGCGCCCAAAAGGCGCATACATTCCGCGGACACCTCCCAACCAAGGTCGGTGCAGGACTGCTTCATCATGCCGACCTGGCCCGGAGCGATCTGGGGGTCCTCATCCACCTGCCGTGCAACGGCTATGAGCAGCAGCCGGCCCTGCAGTATCCTCCCTCGCAGAGTCGCCAGAGCGAAGGTCAATTCGTCCGGCAGCCGCGGACCATACCGTTGGCTCAAGGCGTGCAGGGTGCGAGCATATGCTGCGCGTGCCAGGCCCACGCCCTGGGCTGCTGCGCTGATCCGGGACTTCACCACAGAACTCATGACCACGGACCACCCGCCCCCGGGTTCCCCGAGCATGTGATCATCCCGTACGAAGACACCGTCGAAGAAGACCTCCGCGGTGGTCGAGGCGTGCATGCCCATCTTGTCGAACGGCTGACCACGGGTGACCCCTTCAGCGTTACCATCCACCACGAAGGCGGTGATCCCCTGACGTCCCTTGGAGCGGTCAACGCTGGCGAAACAGATGATTGTGTCGCAGCGGTCGCCGGTGGTGATAAAGGTCTTGGCTCCGCTGATCCGGTAGCCGCCGTCCACTTTGGTCGCGGTCGTGCGCAGGCTGGCCACGTCACTGCCTGCATCAGGCTCGGTGATCGCCAACGAGCCCCACTTGCTGCGATTCAGAAGGGATGGAATGTGCTTTTTCGCCAGGTCTTCGCTGCCCGCCAGCAGGATAGGGTACGCGGTGTGCATCTGGGTCATGAACACAAGACTGGTCGCGGCGCAGCCTGCCGTGATTTCTTCCATGGCCACGGCATACGCCACGTTGGAATCGCCGGTACCGCCAAGGTGTTCGGGGAAAACCAATCCCATGAGTTTTGCTTCTGCCAAAGCCAGTACGCTCTCGGCAGCAAACTCATGGGTTGCGTCAGCTTTAGCCGCACTCGGCGCAACTTTGTGAGCGACGACTTCCCTCGTCCGGAGCCGGACTTCCAGCTCCCGCTCGGTGAGTAACGCATCCGCGGCGGGTTCATCCAGGAGCCGGTGCATCGCCTGATAAGAGACGGGGTTCGTCTCCAGTGAGATGAATTGCTGGGTCACTTTTCTCCGTTCTTGTTCGTGTAGGCGGACTGGGTGAAGACAGCCGGTCTTTTCTCGAAGAATGCGCTGATCCCTTCGCATGACTCACTGCCAGCAGCCGCAAGGGCCGCCATGCCGGTCTCAAGTAGGAGGCCGGCTTCCAGCGGCGTGTCCCGACTTACGGCCAGGGACTGGAGGATCGAGCGCACGGCGCCAGGGCCTTGGGCGGCGATCCGGTCGGCGCACTCCATCGCTGTCTGCAGAAGGATCTCCGGTTCCACGGGTTCCAGTGGCGTCAGGCCCAACTCGTAGGCGCGATCTGCCTTGAGTCGCGCTCCTGTCAGCATGAGATGCGCGGCCGTGGCAGTACCCACAGCGCGGGGAAGCCTTTGTGTGCCCCCGTAACCTGGGATCAAGCCGAGCGAAGCTTCAGGAAGCCCCAGTGAGGCCCGCGTTGACAGGACGGGAAAGGTGGAGGCGAGGATCAGTTCGAACCCTCCACCGAGCGCAAGACCGTTGACTGCCGTGATCACAGGGATGTCTGACGTCTCGACGGCCCTGAGAGCCTGCTGACCGGCATGCAGCGTCCGGTATGCATCATCCGCGCTGATGCCTTCCAGTTCCCGAAGGTCCGCACCAGCACAGAACGACTTTTGCCCGGCTCCGGTGATCACCACAGCACGGACGTTTGGGTCGGCGGCAGCCGCCGTGATCCCGTCTCTAATCCCCTGGATAACCCCGGCGTTCAGGGCATTGTGGGCATGTTCCCGGTCGATGGTCAGCACGAGTACCGGGCCATGCTTCTCGTTGCGCAGTTCACTCATCGCGCTATTGCCTCCGCTGATGCCCGGCCTGCTTCCACTGCCCCATCCTTAACTAACTGCTCGATGGTCTCGGGCTCGTAGCCCAAGCGCTGCAGGACTGCAGCCGTATCAGCGCCGAGTTCCGGGAAGCGCTCGTTCCGCGGCTCGGGCTGGGACGCCAGGCGGAAAGGGCTGTGGACGGAATGGAGACCATCCCCGTCGGGCACCGGCAACAGCGCCTTTCTTGCCAGGACCTGCGGATCGGATACGACTTCGGACAGGCTCTGGATAAGGGAAGCCGGCACTGCGTGTTTCCCCAGCAGCGCAACCCATTCGGCCGCAGTTCCCCGTTGGAGTTTTTCCGCGACTCGATCGCAAATTTCCCTCCTGTGTGCCTGGCGTCCCTCGTTGTCGGCATAGGACGGTTCAGCGGCGAGGTCTTCAAGCCCGGTCACGGCACAGAGCCGTTGCCACATGGCGTCATTACCGATGGCCACCACGATGTCACGGTCCGCAGTCGGGAAGCTCTGATAGACCGCGAGGACAGAATCCGTGCCGCCACTGGGTGCCGGCTCGGGTTCCCCGGCAAGGTGGGCGGCGATGCGAGGCGCCATAATGGCCAAGTCTGTGTCGAGGAGGGAGACGTCAATGACCTCCCCTTCACCGGTACGTGCCTGCCGGACCGCGGCGGCGGAGATGGCCAGCGCCGCGCACATGCCTGTCACGATGTCCGAGAGCGCCGTCGACACCCGCTGCGGGGATCCGCCTTTTGCGCCGGTGACCGACATGATCCCTGAACGGGCCTGAGCCACCAGGTCGTATCCGGGCAGGTCGTGATCCGGGCCGTTAAGGCCGAAACCGGACAGCGCACAGTAAATCAGGTTTGGGTACTTGGCAGCCAGGGTCTGGTGATCGACGCCCAGCTTGGCGAGCTTGCCCGGATTCAGGTTCTGCATAAACACGTCGGCGCTCCCTATGAGATCATGCAAGACCCGGATTCCGTCCGGGTGGCGCACATTCACCACGACTGATTTCTTATTCCGGTTAGCCGAGGCGAACCATGCAGAAGCACCGTTGACAAACGGAGGCCCCCAGGCCCGGGCATCGTCACCCTTGCCTGGACGCTCGACCTTCACGACAGTGGCGCCCAGATCGGCCAGATACATGGATGCCGTGGGGCCCGCGTATGAGGTCGTAAGGTCCACGACGGTGAGACCTGCCAGGGGGCCCGGGGCACTTGTGTCATGCATTGGATCATCCTCTTCTTTGAGTTCAGGTTGAGCTGGGTCGTGCTTGCCTTCAGCTGGCATGTTCCATGTTCGAGGATTTCTGCTCTTCCGGATGATCGTCCCAGTGGATCTCGTCATCGCGGGATTCGCGGCTGGCTAGAACGGCGAAGAACGTCAGCGCAGCGCCGAGGATGATGTAGACGGACAGCGTCCAGGAACCTGGAACCATTGATCCGACCCAGGCAGCCACGAAAGGCACCGGCGCGCTGAACAGCAGACCGCCCAGGGTGTAGGCAATGCCCGACCCGCTGTAACGCAGTCGGGTCGGGAACACTTCGGGCAGCCAGGCAGCCTGCGGGCCGTAGGTAAGTGCATGGCAGAGCGGCAGCGCGATCAGCATGGCAAGGATGACGGCGAAGGGGTTTCCGGTCGCGATCAGCCAGAAGAAGGGGAACGCCATCAGTGCAGTCAGCACGCACCCGGCCAGCATGACCGTCCTGCGGCCGTAACGGTCGCACAGCGAGGCGAACAACGGAATCGTGAAGATCTGCACAGCGGAAGCAATAAACACGGCGAGAAGCATGGTGTTGCGCGATACACCTGCCGTTACCCCGTAGGAGAGGGCGAAGACCGTGGCCATGTAGAAGGGAATATTCGCTGCGGCCATGCCCAACGCGCCAATGATCAGCTTCTTGGGAGCCGTGCGGAAGACTACACCGGCAGGGAACTTTTCTATCCGCTTCTCCTTCTTCAAGGAGGCGAAGGCGGGGCTTTCCTCGATCTTCAATCGGATGTACAGGCCGACGAGCACCAGGATGGCACTGAGCAGAAACGGGACCCGCCAGCCCCAGGAGATAACGGCTTCTTCCGGAAGTTGCTGCACGGCCCAGAAGCTGCCTGTTGCCAGGACAAGGCCGAGGGGAACGCCCACCTGTGCAAAGCTGCCGTAAAAGGCACGACGGTTCTTCGGCGCGTGCTCGACCGCCATCAGGACAGCTCCTCCCCATTCACCGCCCAGCGCGAGCCCTTGAATGAGACGGCAGATCACGAGAAGCACCGGTGCAAGCAGTCCAACCTGATTATAGGTTGGCAGCAGGCCGACTGCGACAGTGGCCAGGCCCATCATCAGGAGGCTCGTGATCAGCATGCGCTTGCGGCTGACCCGGTCGCCGAAGTGGCCGAAGATCACGGCCCCGAGGGGGCGTGCGACGAACGCGACGCCGAAGGTGGCGAACGATGCCAGGGTTCCGACCAGCGGGTCAAGGCTCGGGAAGAAAAGCTTCCCGAAGACCAGCGCGGATGCGGTGCCAAAGATGAAGAAGTCGAAGAACTCGACGGTTGTTCCGATCAAACTCGCGGCGGCGACGCGGCGAATCGCCTTGCCACTGGGTGCAGTTGTCGTCGTTGACATAGGGGAAGCCTCTCTGGTGAAGCTGAAGGGATGGCCAGATTGTGAAAGTGGGCCTGAACTCTCTGGTGATGAACAACACTCTAACTACTGTCAGACATTAAGGGCAAGGTCTGACATTAAGCAATAGGATTTGAAATAACTGAAGTATTAGACCGGTCGCTGACTGGGGAGGCAAAGTTACGAGACCACTCTCAGGACATTAAGAATCAGGGTTAGCTGTCTCATGGTCCGCCTCTCAGTCGAAGATCCCTGCCTCGGGTACGATGTGCGGCGGCACTGCCCCCTCCCCAACGGGAGACTTATGCCCGTCGTAGGCGCATTTTTTGAATGGGCCTTCTTTGTCCATGAGGATGCGCATGTGGGGGTCGGCGTGGTTTAGCCACCAGGTGCTGATGCCGAGAGCGGGTTCGAGGCGGAGGTGTTCCCAGGCCCGCCAGATTGCTTCCATGCGGATGAGGGCTTCGGGGTGTTTGTACCATTCCGGGCACCAGACGAAGGCCGCGCCTTCGTTGACTTCCCGGAGGTAGGACTGGGCCAGCAGCTCGACGAAGAACTCCATGGCACCGGAGTACACCAGTTCCGGTTCGGGCTCAGCGTGGCTGTGCCCGCCGGCCGGGGACTGCTCCTCTTCGTCTCCAAAGGCGTCCCCGAACTCTTCACTCACGCCTTGTCCCCGTCCGTCCACGGGTTGTGGGCCGGCGCCGAGACGGGATCGCGCTCAACGGGCTCCTTGGGGGCGAGGGAGTGCCTGACCTTTTGGGCGTGCGGCCCGTTCATCCAGGGGATGGTTTCGATCATGGTGGCCGGGGCG
>JAODMM010000178.1 GCA_025465015.1 Cryobacterium sp.
GCAGGATGTCGCGGCCGATGATCTCCGGCTGCTGCAGCATCGCCATGAGCGCGTCACGCTCCAGTCGGGTGGCGGGATCAGTGGGCAGGTCGACGAGCGAGAACGGCTTCTCCGAAGGCGACGGAGCTGAGTCATCGGGGCGCCGGGACGCCGGCGACGCCTCGTTCGCTGTGCGGGACCGTGCCTGGGCGGCCGTGACGGCACGCGTGACCTCGCCCACCTCGACCCCGAGAAGGCGAGCCAGTTCGCGGGTGTATCCGGGCCGGAGCGCAGGGTCGCGGATGTCGCTGACCACAGGTGCTGCGGCTCGGAGCGCAGCTACACGGCCTTCAACAGTGTCGAGGTTGTACTGACCCAGCACTTGGCGGATCATGAACTCGAACATGGGTTTCTTCGAGTCGACCAGGCGACGTACCGCCTCGTCCCCGCGGTTCAGCCGGAGGTCGCAGGGATCTAAGCCCTCCGGCGCCACCGCGACGTAGGTCTGGGCGGCGAAGCGCTGTTCCTCTCCAAAAGCGCGGACGGCAGCCTTCTGACCTGCGGCATCCGGATCGAAGGTGAAGACGACCTCGCCGAGGGACGTCTCGTCGCCGAGCACGCGGCGGAGCACCTTGATGTGGTCGACCCCGAATGACGTACCGCAGGTGGCAACAGCCGTCGTGACCCCGGCGAGGTGGCAGGCCATAACATCCGTGTAACCCTCGACAACGACCACTTGGTGGCTCCGGGAAATGTCACGCTTGGCGAGGTCGAGCCCGTAGAGCACCTGGGCTTTGTGGTACACGGGAGTTTCGGGCGTGTTGAGGTACTTCGGGCCTTTGTCATCCTCGAGCAGCTTTCGGGCGCCGAAGCCGATGGTCTGGCCGGTGATGTCACGGATCGGCCAGACCAAGCGGCCGCGGAACCGATCGTAGACGCCCCTGTCGCCGGCGGAAACCAGCCCCGAAATGGTGAGCTCCTCGGTGGTGAAGCCCTTTTTGCGCAGGTGGCTGGTCAGTTCATCCCAGCTCTTGGGGGCGAAACCGACGCCGAACCGTTCGGCTGCGTGGGCGTCGAAGCCCCGCTCCCCCAGGAACCTGCGGCCCACGTCCGCGCCGGGGCTGCCCAGTCGCTCGACGAAGAACTCGGCGGCCGCCTGATTTGCGGCGAGGAGGCGAGCCCGGTTCGTGTGGTCAGGAGCCTCGGTGCCGCCTTCGTAGTGCAGCTCGATGCCCACCCGGCCGGCAAGTCGCTCAACGGCTTCGGAGAAGCTGACGTGGTCCATCTTCTGCAGAAACGAGTACACGTCCCCACTCTCACCACAGCCGAAGCAGTGGTAAAAACCGACCTGTGGGCGCACGTGAAAGCTCGGGCTGCGCTCGTCGTGGAAGGGGCACAAGCCCTTCATCGACCCGACTCCGGCAGATTTGAGACTGACATAGTCACCGACGATGTCGGCGATATTGGTGCGGCTCTTGACCTCTTCGATGTCGCTCTGTCGAATCAGTCCGGCCATAGTCGAATCCTAGTTTGTGGCAGGCTCAGGCCTGGACCAGGCGTTCGTACCAGGCCAGGGCCGACTGGTCGGTGAGGCTGGCAACCTGGTCGACGACGACCCGTTTCCGTGCCGCGTCGTCGTCGGCCGCGTGCCAGTCCTCGCGGAAACCGGCGTCGAGCTGCGCGTCGCCGGTTGCCAGGAGCGCGTCGGCAAGGAGGGTGAGCACCTGCCGCTGCTGCGCATAGATAGGTTTGCGGGTGTTCGTCGACATGACGAATGCGGCGGTGATCCCTTTCAGCACCGCGATCTCCGCCTGGATCTCGCGGGGTATCACGACGCTTCCCTGGAACCGGATGAGACGGTCACGTGAATGGGCCAGCTTGGTCGCCTCGACCGCAGCACCCGAGAAACGGCCGATCAGCTGGCTGGTCAGGTTCTTCAGGCGCCCTTGGTCGGTGCGGCTGCCAGTCCACCGGTCAAGCCAGACGTCGAGCGAATCCAGTCGGTCGAACGCGGCGATTAGCTCATCGTGAGTGACCGCGCCCCCGATCCACGTGTACATGGAGGACACCAGGTCGTCGTGATCGACCCTGCTTCCGAGCGCCTGCACGTCGATGGCGCCGCTGAAGACGGCGTCTTCGAAGTCATGCACGGAGTAGGCGATGTCGTCGGAGAGGTCCATTACCTGTGCCTCGATGCACAGCCGGCGCTCCTCCGCGCCCCGGCGGAGCCATTCGAAGACGGGGAGATCGTCTTGGTAGAAACCGAACTTGGCCCGCCCGCTTGGGTCGGCGACCGATTCGCGCTCCGGCCACGGGTATTTGCAGCTGGCGTCGAGGCTGGCCCGGGTGAGATTGAGCCCGTAGCTGCGTCCGTCGGCACCGAACACTTTCGGTTCAAGCCGGGTGAGCAGGCGGAGAGTCTGCGCGTTCCCCTCGAACCCGCCGATGTCGTCTGCCCATGAGTTGAGCGCCCGCTCTCCGTTGTGCCCGAACGGCGGATGCCCGATGTCATGCGCTAGGCACGCGGTGTCGACGATGTCCGGGTCGAGGTGAAGGCGTGCGGCGAGCTCCCGGCCGATCTGAGCGACTTCAAGGGAATGGGTGAGGCGGTTGCGGGCGAAATCGAGTCCGGCAGTCGGACTGAGCACCTGCGTTTTCGCTGCGAGCCGTCGCAGCGCGCTGGAGTGCAGGAGCCGGGCGCGGTCCCGGGCGAAATCGCTCCGGCGGGAATCGTGTTCCTCCGGCAGCCAGCGTTCCTCGTCGAAGCTGCCGTACCCTGTGGCGTTAGCCACCGCTGGTGTCCCCTTCACCCTCGGTGAGGTGCACGCTCTCCGACCCGCCTAGTGACCGTGATTCGAGCCAGCGCTCCGGAAGAGCCGGCCTCTTCGGCGTACCCGCACGACCCCGCGGGCCCTCGGCACCGATGCCCGGATAGGGCTGATCGCCGTCGAGCGTGCCGAGCAGTTCATCGAGCTGGGCGAGCGATTCGACCGTGGCGAGGCTGGCCCGCAAGTCACCGCCGACGGGGTACCCCTTGAAGTACCACGCCACATGCTTGCGGATGTCGCGGCACCCTCGCTCCTCACTCTCGAAGAACTCGGTGAGGAGTTCCGCGTGACGCCGGAACGCGGCTGCCACCTGGCCGAGGTTCGGCTGCGCCTTGGCGCTCGCCACGCCCGTTGACCTGTCGTCCTTGAAGGCTGCGGCGAGATCGCCGAAAAGCCACGGTCGGCCCAAACAGCCACGACCGACGACGACGCCGTCGCATCCGGTCTCGCGCATCATTCTCACAGCGTCGTCGGCCGACCAGATGTCGCCGTTGCCGAGTACCGGTGTACCCGTGATGGTGTCCTTGAGCTTCGCGATCGCCGACCAGTCCGCGTGCCCGGAATAGAACTCCGCCGCGGTGCGTGCATGCAGGGCGATGGATGCAGCGCCAGCGCCTTCGGCAGCTTTGCCCGCCTCGAGGTAGGTGAGGTGGTCGGAATCGATTCCCTTGCGCATCTTGACGGTGACCGGAACGGACCCGGCGGCCTTCACCGCCCCCTCCACGATGTGACGGAAGAGTTCGAGCTTCCAGGGCAGTGCGGCGCCGCCGCCTTTGCGGGTGACCTTGGGCACCGGGCACCCGAAATTGAGGTCAATGTGATCGGCGCGGTCTTCGGCAACGAGGAGCGTGACAGCGTCTGCGACAGTTTTCGGGTCCACGCCGTAGAGCTGGATGGATCGGGTCGTCTCGCTCTCATGGTGGGTGATGAGCCGCATCGACTCGGGTGTGCGCTCAACGAGGGCCCGCGACGTGATCATCTCGCTCACATAGAGCCCGGCTCCGAACTCGCGGCAGAGACGGCGGAACGCCGTGTTTGTGATCCCTGCCATCGGAGCGAGGACGACGGGAACGTCGAGTTTGAGAGACCCGATCGTCAAGGGAGCCGCCTGGCTTATCGTGGGGGTGGGAGTCATCATCACGTCAATTCTCCCAGATTGTGGGGATCGTTCATGAACACGGCAACGGAGAGCGCTGCGCCCTCGGGCCACGAGCGGGTTGTTGAGGACGCGGCCGCGCGGAACCTCGCCGTGCGCATCGTGCCCCGTCCCGAGGCGCGAAGCCTGCACGAGGCGGCGGAACTGCTCGGGGTCGACCCGGGTGACATCGTCAAGACGCTCGTCGTGAAGCGGCATGACGGGGACTTCGTCTTCGCCCTGGTTCCCGGCGGGAGGAAGATCTCCTGGCCGAAACTGCGCGCCCTCGTGGGAGTGAACAAACTCTCCCTCCCCGATGCCTCGTTCGCCCTGGATGCGACAGGTTATGCCCGGGGAACGATAACACCGCTCGGTAGCCACACGGACTGGCCAGTCTTCGCCGATTCAACCCTCGCGGGGCGTGAGGTAGCGATGGGCGCCGGTGAGCACGGATACAGCGCGTTCGTCGACGCTGACGCCCTGATCGCGGCCTTCGACGCAACCGTTGGTGACATCAGCGAGCCGGAATAAGGGCTTCCACGTTCCCGGAGAGCGGATCAGCCGTTTCCGGGGCACCCGGGACCTCGCAGTGGTCCCCTTCGCAGGCGGCCGCGCTCTCGTCGCCGAGGCGCACCAGGGCGGGCCAGGGCATCGCCGACGTCATCAGGCAACCTCCTCGTCACGCTCAGCTTTGACCTGCTCGAGAATCTGGGTGAAAGCAGCAGCATCCTGCGCGCCGGAAACGCCGTACTTTCCGTCGATGACGAAGAAGGGAACACCCTGGATGCCGTACTCGTTCGCGAGCGCGACATCCGCTTTCACGTCGGCCAAGAATTCGTTCTCAGTCAGAGCGCGTACGGTATCCGCTCGATCGAGGCCGACTTCGGCGGCGAGGTCAGCGAGATCTTCGATGCGCCCCACGTGCGCTCCTTCGACGAAGTAGGCCTTCAGCAGCCGCTCCTTCATCTCGAGCTGTCGGCCGTGCGCCTTGGCGTAGTGGAGCAGCTCGTGCGCTTTGATGGTGTTCGTCTGGTGCACCGAGTCGAAGTCGTACTGCAGTCCCACGCTCGCGGCGACGCCGGTGACGTGCCCGAGCATCTTCTCCACCTGGGCGACAGGGAGGCCTTTGCGCTTGCTGAGGTAGTCGACAGGGGTGCCGTCGAAATCGACCGGGGTGTCAGGGGAGAGCTCGAAGGAGTGATACTCGACCTCCACGTCACCGCCGAAAGCGGCGGCGCCCGCTTCGAACTTGCGCTTGCCGATATAGCACCAAGGGCACTGCACGTCTGACCAGATGTCTACTTTGATGGTTTCGCTCACTCTGACCTCAACGGCCGCAGCCGCAGTCGTTATTCCCCGGCTGTCCCCACGCTCTGAGAGGGGATATGACCGGCCGGGGTCAGGATGAAGAGGAGGAGACAGCAGGCGCATCGACCGCGCCGCCGTAGCGCCGGTTACGGCTGGCGTAAAGCTCGATCGCCCGCCACAGGTCGACCCTGCTGAAGTCGGGCCACAGCGTGTCGAGGAAGACCATCTCGGCGTAGGCACTCTGCCAGAGCAGGAAGTTGCTTGTTCGCTGCTCGCCTGAGCTCCGCACAAAGAGGTCGACGTCGGGGAGGTCGGAGGTGTACAGGCGGCGGCCGATCGCCTTTTCGGTGATGGCCGACGGTTTCAACGTGCCTGCGGCTACGTCGGCGGCGATGCTGCGGACGGCATCCGTAATCTCGGTGCGACCGCCGTAGTTGACGCACATGGTGAGCGTGAGCCCGATATTGTCGGCGGTCAGGCGTTCGGCGTACTGCAGTTCATTGATGACGGATGCCCACAGTCTCGGCTTCCGCCCGGCCCAACGAACCCGCACGCCCCATTCGTTCAGCTGGTCACGGCGGCGGTGCAGGACATCCCGGTTGAAGCCCATCAGGAAGCGGACCTCTTCGGGTGACCGCTTCCAGTTCTCGGTGGAGAACGCGTACACTCTGAGGTGCTTCACACCGATCTGGATGGCACCCGCGACGACGTCGAGAAGCGCGGCCTCCCCCGCCTTATGGCCCTCGATACGGGCCAGACCCCGACCATTCGCCCATCGCCCATTGCCGTCCATGACGACGGCGACGTGTTCTGGAACCGCTTTCGCAGGCACCTCAGGCGGGTACAGGCCCGTCCAGTCGAGC
>JAODMM010000078.1 GCA_025465015.1 Cryobacterium sp.
CGTCGCTCCGAGCACCAGCACCACGAACCACGCCGGTGGATCTACCGGGTCACCTCCCGCCGGGAGTGCCGGAATGAACAACCGGAAAGCGTCGTCATCGACGGCGGAGAAGGCCAGCACGATGGTGATCCAGTTCAACCACGCGAAGTTACCGGTGAAAACCAGCCAGAGCTGGGTGAGGATGACGATGGCAGCGGCGACGGATGCCACCGGCTGCGGGGCGAAGAGAAAGAACGGCACCACGAGCTGGGCGAAATGATTCCCGATAACTTCGCCGCGATGAAACCACTTGGGAAGGTGGTGCACGAACCAGCTCATCGGATTGGGCATCGGCTGAGTTTCGTGGTGGTAGTACAGGGCAGTGAGGTCGCGCCATTCGTCACCCCCGCGGATCTTGATCATCCCGGCCCCGAACTCGAGCCGGAAAACGAGCCACCTCAGGAAGAAGATGATCATCACCGGCGGCGCGACCTCATTCGAGCCCAGGAAAGCGACCACGAATCCCGCCTCCAAGAGGAGGCTCTCCCAGCCGAAGGAGTAGAAGGTCTGGCCCACGTTGACGATGGAGAGGTAAGCCACCCAGAGTACGAGGAACACGATCAGCGGCACCCACGGGGGGCCGCGCTGCGGAAAGCCGAGGACGAGCATGACGGAAAGCAGCACGCAGAACCAGCAGATACCGAGGAGCAGGCCGTCGGAATAGCGCCAATGGAAGAGACTCGGCGCCTGCTCGAAACGAACGACGGCGAGGAACCGGGGCGCAGGGGTCAACCCCCGTTCGCCGAGCAACGCCGGGAACTGGTTGATCGCAGTGACGAAGGCAACGAGGTACAGCGCGGCAATCCCGCGCTGTAGCACCTGCCGCGCAAGCTCGTAGTCCCCGGCACTGAACCAGTCCATCTCGCCACTCAATTTAGGCTCACATCCCCGAACCCTCAACAGTGCTCGGGGCAGGCTACGGGGCTACTGGCATGGGTGCTCGGGGTCTACGGCGTAAGTCTGGGGAACGTAGCGACCGCGGCTACCGAGCGCGGGTCAGGTGGCCCTTTTCACTGCGTGGGAGCGGTCAGAACGCGATCGTCCCAGGTCGGAGGCGGCGGCTTCCATGGCGTTTCGACCCAGCATGGTCGCGCCGGCCACCGCTGCGGGCATCACCAGAACCGCGCCGAGCGGAACAAGGAAGAGCAGGTACGTCGTCACGCCGAAACCCAGCGCCTTCGCTCGAGTTCCTTTGAGGACCCGTCGCCGCTCCGCCGCGGATACGCCGCGCGCGTCGAACGGGAGCCTGGTGAGCTCGAGGGCGAGGATCCATCCCCCGGCGATCGACCCGAGCACCGCGGCGACGACAGGGCCGACCACAGGGACGAATCCAACGAGAAGCACGGCGAGTCCGATGGAGGACGCAAGTGCGAGGACTCGGACGGCATCCCCGACGCCTCGGCGAACGGAACGCCAGAAGGGCGTTTCGATTTCCCCTTCGACGCCCCCGAGCTGTTCCTCGACATGCCGCCAGATCCTCTCGTAGAAAGGTTCCCCTACGGCCAGTGTCAGGGCGGCGTAGGTGGCGATGACGAGGAGAACAGCGAAGGCTGCGATGGAGAGTGCAGCGGTGATTCGAACGAGCGAGCGGAACGGGTCGTCCCACTCCCCCGCGAACGGCGTCGCCCACGCGGCGATCGCGGCCAGGTTGACTGCCAGGACCACGATTCCCGCGACGTACACGATTCCGACGATGAGTGCGGGGATCACCCCGAGGAACATCATTCGGGGTGTCGTCGACCACAGGCGTAGTCCTCGCCCCATCAGGGCCGCTCCGGCGAGGAAGTCTCGGACGGCGCTGCCAGCGCGGCTCCTGCTCGGGTTCACGCGCTTTCGCCACCTTCGGCAGCCGCAGGGCGACGGACGAAGAGAGACGCCACGACCGCGACCAGAGAAATGACAGCACCGTAGAGGAAGGCAGTTTGGATCCCCGCGGCGGTCGCGGGGACCTCCGCCATGCCCGTTCCCGTCAGGCTCGCCGAGTGGGTCGTCATGACGGTGACGAACAAGGCGATACCGGCTGCCCCTGCGAGTTGCTGCACAGTCCCGACGATTGCACTCCCATGCGAGTACAGCGCGGGCGGCAGTGCCTCAAGGCCGGCCGTGAACAGTGGCGTGAACAGCAGGGCGAGGCCGATGCTCAGGATGATGTGCGCAGCCAGGACCCACCAGAAGGAGCTGGTCTCATCGAGCATGGTGATCGACCACATCACGGCGCTCACGATGCTCGAACCGGTGACGACGAGAGCGGTGGGGCCCGAGCGGTCGTAGATGCGGCCCACCGAGGGAGCAAGCAGACCCATGATCAACCCTCCTGGAAGCATCAATAGCCCCGTGGCGAGTGGGTCGAGGCCGAGGATGTTCTGGATGTAGATGGGCAGGAGGATGATCGTGCCGAATAGGGCCATCATGCTGAGGGCGATCATGGCGATCGAGAAGGAGAATGTACGCGCCGTGAAAGTGCGCAGGTCGAGCAGGGCAGCGCCGCGTCGTTGCAGGAACACTTGGCGCACGATGAACAAGGTCAGCGCGACAACGCCCACCCCAAGCGGCAGGAATCCCTCGCCGAGGTTGCTCAAGCCGTAAACCACGCCGCCGAAGCCGAACGCCGACAGCACGACGGAGAGCACGTCGAAACGAGACCGCTCGGGCACGGTGACGTTCTGCACACGCAGCGCCCCGAGAATCAAAGCCGCAACAGCCACTGGGAGCACCAGGATGAACATCCACCGCCAGTCCAGCACGCTGAGGATCAGACCAGAGATGGTCGGTCCGACGGCGGGTGCCACTGAGATGACGATCGAGATGTTGCCCATAGTACGTCCGCGGGTCGCTGCGGGGACCAGCGTCATGACTGTGGTGAACAGCAGCGGCATCATGATCGCTGTTCCGCTAGCCTGCACGACGCGAGCGAGCAGCAGCACCTCGAATCCGGGCGCAAGCGACGCAACCAGGGTCCCGGTACTGAACAGGGTCATGGCTGTGAGGAAGACCGGACGGGTGTGAAACCGCTGGAGCAGGAACCCGGTGACCGGGATAACCACGGCCATGGTGAGCATGAAAGCGGTGGTCAGCCACTGCCCCGCAGCAGCTGTGATACCCAGGTCGATCATCAGGTGCGGCAGAGCGACACCCATGATCGTCTCGTTCAGCATGACAACGAAAGCGGAGATCAGCAGCAGACGGATGACGAGGCGGTTGCGCTTGTCGAGAGATTCCTGTCCCTCCCGGGTCGCCCGTCCCTCGCTCTGGCGGGCGAGCGCGGCAGCATCGGGCATACGGAGCGTCCTTTGTGGTGGAGGGGCGAGCGAGGGAGCAGCTTGAACGACCGAACCGCCGCGCGGGGATACGTTTTCCGAAGCCGCTGAGCGGAACCAGCAGGCCTCGGACCGACGATCCCCTGCTCAAGGAAGCGTATCCGAGGGCCGGTGATATTCCCGATCGGATCCCGACCTCCGAAGTTCCTCCCACCCCACTGACCGACGCCCGCCCTGTTCCAACCGCTCGGCAGGTGCACCCGCGCCCACGCCACCCGAGGCTGCCTCGGCCTCCGTGCGGCAGACGGCGTCGACGCAGCACCCGTGGACCGGTAGCGTTGTCGACGTCATGCGCAACGATTCCCCGCCTCCGTCCAATGTTCCTGTCGACCTGCCCATCGAGGCACGACTGACCGCCGCCGTCGAGCGCTACGGGGAAGCTGGTGTCGTTGAGCGGGCCAGTGCCCTTCTTGCCGGGAAGCACGCGGGCGAGGACTTCCTCCTCTATGCAGGGGGTCGGCATGCGCAGGGTCTCCTCGACGGGGCGCCGGCACTGTACTGGCCGGAACTGTGGGGCGCGCGCACCCTTCTGCACGTGTGGAACGCGGATGCCGCGGAGGCCGTCGTCAGCGGACTCGGCAACCAGTCCTGGCGGGTGCGTGAGATGTGCGCGCGTGTCAGCATGGAACGCCGGCTGGAAGCGGTGGCGGAGCTGACCCTGTTGACCTCCGACCCGGTACCGCGTGTGCGGGCCGCAGCGCTGCGCGCCCTCGGTGCCGTGGGAGAGTCTGCCCAGGCCCACACGATTGAGGTGCGATTGAACGATCGGGACAAGGACGTCCGGCGTGCCGCGCAGCAGTCGCGGGATGCGCTGCGAACGCGGCTCAGCGGTCAGGACGGCTAGCGGTCCGATAGCCGTCCTGCCTGCGGAGCCTACGCCGCATGACATACTCGCTCGGCCTCACGTTGCAAGCCTCACTTCAGCACCACGGTCCGACTTGCTGAGCCTCCAAGGCTGCTTTTGACGGTGATGTTCTGCGGATTGGTCGACGAGGTTAGCTGGCCGCTGTATCGCCCGGCACCGGCGTTTGTCAGCGTCCCGAGGAGGGCGCCGGTCGAGGTGACATAGGCCTTGAGCGTCGCGGTCGAACTTGTGCTCGTAGCATCCAGTCGCAGGTTCAGCTTTCCGGAGTTATATTCGGCTCGCTGCACTGCCACGGTGTCGGTCGCGGCCGATGGCGGCGGAGGCGGCGCCGCAACAGGGTTCACCGTGAGGGTCGTCGACAGGGTCACTCCGGCACCCTGCGCCGTGATGGTGACCACCGTCGGAGCGGCCGGTGCCACAGTGGTTACGGTGAACGCACCGGCGACCCCGAAGATGCCGATCTGAGCGAACGCCGACGGTTTCGCGATGTCGGGGCGACTGCTCGTGAGTTGCATCTGCACCACGTGTCCCTGGCTCGCCGCGATACCGACCGTGCCGCTGGCTCCTTGAGTGCCTGTGGTCTCGGCACGGTCGAGAACGAGCGTAGTGGGGGCCTGTTGCGGGTACAGAGTCAGCGGTGCCGAAACAGTTGTCCCGTTGTAGGTGGCCGAGATCGTGAGGTTTGTCGTCTGCGTGACCGGGGTGGTGGGGATGGAGATTGGCGCATTGAACGCGCCGGCCGGGACGGTGACGGTAGCCGGTGGTGTGGCAACGGCTGAACTACTGGAGAATGTCACGGTCGCTCCACCCACAGGTACGACTCCAGTGAAGGCGAGGTTCGCTTCCGCCGGCAGGCCGCTCGTACTGTCACAACAGAACGAAAGCGCTTTCACCGATGTCGGTTTAACAGTGAAGGCAAACGCCGCTGACGAGGAGCCGAGGCTGGCGGTCAGCGTGACCGGTGTATTCGTGCTGACTTCACCGGCGAAAAGGCGGAATGTGGTGAAGGCGATACCGGCTGGAATCGTGACGGTAGCCGGATGGCTGGCGCCCGAGGCCGGATTGCTCACCAGGCTGACGACCGCTCCACCGGCGGGCGCTGCGGTGGCCAGTTGGATCGAGCCATTGATCTCCTGGCCGCTGAAGAGCGAGTCGGCGCCGGGACACGGGTTCTGACAGGGTGGTGCGCCGAGCCAGACCGATTGGACCGCTGCAGCCGTGTCGGCGATCGTGAAGGAGCGGGTGGCCGACCACGCCGTGAATGCCGTCACGGTTTCGGACGCCATTCCCTGGTGGGAGCGTACTCGCCAGAATTTGGTCCCCGACGTCAGCGACAACACCTGGCGCTCCGCTGCCGTGAGCTGGGGGATGTGTTCTTCGATATCGGTGAAGGAGGAATTCCGTGAGATCTCCACCTCGTATCCCGTGTCCTGCGGGTTGGGGACATCGCTCCAGCCCAAGGTGAACGGAAGGGACACCGTGGCACCGTTCGCCGGCACCAGCGCCGTGGGCGCGGGCGGAAGCGGAGCGTTGTAGGAGATCGTGAAGCTCACCGTGTTCGACGGGATGCCACGGATACCGTTGGCGCCAATGGCGACAACCCGGGCGAAATACGTACCCTGCTCGCATCCGCCGCAGAAGGAACCGATCACGATGACCCGGGATGTCGCGGTGATGTTGTCGAACTTGATCGAGTCCGGGGGGAATGCGGAATTCTTCGAGGCGAGGAACTCGTAGGTCACCGCACCTTGCGCCGGCGTCCACGTGAATCCGAAACTCTCGAACGGATGGAAGGAGTTGCCGTAGGGCGGCAGGCTGATAACCGAGGATCCGGGCTGCTCGGGCGTCGCTCCGGTGACGGTGAAGCCTCGGGGCGCGGAGAACGTGCTGGAGCGGAGTTGACTGTCGACAGCCTGCACCCGCCAGAAGTACGCGCCGGCGGGGAGCCCGCTGACTATCGCCTGCGTGGCGTTGGGCCGGGTCGAGTTCTCTAGGACCGTCGCTCCGAACGTCGAGGAGGTACTGACCTGCCAGTTATAGCCGCCGTTCAGGGGAATCGGGTCGATCTCCGCGCTCCACGAGATTGTGAACGGGGTGGTGACACTTGCGCCGTCCGCCGGCGTAAGCAGCGTTGGAGTGGCGGGCCCGGTGGTGGAGCCCGGCTGGGGAACGGTCGCGCTGAACGCGCGGCTCGCTGTGGCGCCGGCTGCGTCGCTGAGTTGAAGGGTGAAGGAATACGCACCCGCAGTGGTGGGTGTTCCACCGACCCGTACGAGAGCGCCGGCGGGGTTGTCCTGGATCAGCGTCATTCCTGGAGGGAATTGTCCCGCCGTGCGTGTCCAGGTGTAGGGGAGCGTGCCCCCGCTACCGTCGATCCATAAGTTTGACACCGTTCCAACAGCCAGAGGCGCCCAGGCTTGGGGGGTGAGCTGTAGGGCGACCGGGGGCGCGGGGGCGGGTGCGGGTGCGGGTGCTGGAACCGGTGCGGGGGCGGGTGCCGGTGCTGGAACCGGTGCGGGTGCGGGTGCCGGTGCCGCTGGGGTGCACCCCGAGAGCGTCGCCACGGCCGAAGTGCTCCCGTCGCCGATCGTCGCCTTGCAGGTGCTGGACTTGTAGCCACTCGCCGAGATCTTGTATCGTCCGTTCGAATCGGCTTTGCCCGTAGCGGAAGATTCGGGGGAGGTCACCGTGATCGGCGCGTTCGCCCGGGCTCCTCTTCCTTCCACGGCGAGCGTGCCTGAGCTGAGCGACGCCTTCGTAACGCTCACGGCTGCGAACGCCGGCGACGGTGCCCCAACGACCAAGGCCAGAACCATCAATGGCACCAGGGCCGCTGATACTTTCCGCATCGAGAACCGATTACCTGAACGATCCATGACGTTCTCCCATCACGAGTGGGGCTCGAGAACGGTCGAACTTGTCGGGGGTCGAACTTGTCGAGGGTCGAACTTGTCGACCGGGTCCTGCGGGTCCTGCCCCATTTGACACCCTCGACCGGGTCCATGTCACGCGTTTTCATGAAGATTCCTCATTTTAGACTTTGCTGATCGATCCGTCGTCGGGCGGGCGGGGCGCGCAATGACCGCAGGTCGCCCGTGATCCGCATCCGCCGGAAACCTCGGGCGCCGCCCTCCGCCGCCCCTGGGCTCGGGCAACTAAACTGAGTTTTGGCCAAGCCATTCAGGCCCTGGGTCCTCGCCCCACCTCGACACCTCGGAATCACGCCATGTCTACAGGATTGACCGTGGGCGCCAGTCGCGCCGAACGTCTCGACAACCTGCCCTTCACACGGCGTCACGCGTCGCTGCTCGGCGGCTCTGGTATCGGCTGGGCTCTCGATGCGTTCGACGTGGGGCTGATCTCCTTCGTGATCGCTCAGCTTGCCGTCACCTGGAACGCGAGCGCCGCCGAGCTTTCCTGGGTCGCCTCCGCGGGATTTGCGGGAATGGCCATCGGTGCGGCCCTCGGTGGTTACCTCGCCGACCGCATTGGGCGCCGCAACGTCTTCGCCCTCACCCTGCTTCTCTACGGGGTGGCGACGGGCGTTTCCGCGTTGTCGGGCACGGTGTTGGTGCTGCTCGTGCTTCGCTTCGTCGTGGGTCTCGGCCTGGGCGCCGAGCTACCGGTGGCGTCGACGCTGGTGAGCGAATTCGCGCCCCGGCGCATCCGCGGTCGGGTTGTGGTGATCCTCGAGGCTTTCTGGGCTGTCGGATGGGTGGGCGCGGCTCTCATCGGTTACCTCGTCATTCCGTCAAGCCCAGACGGTTGGCGATGGGCTCTCCTCATCGGAGCGATTCCCGCAGCGTGGGCGGTGGTGGTGCGCCTGAAGCTGCCCGAGTCGGTACGGTTCCTCGAGGCGAAGGGTCGCCACGACGAAGCCGAGCAGATCGTTCGCGCCTTCGAAACGGATGCAAGCGGTCGGAACCAGACTCGCGGGACATCCGGCACCGCCCGCCGCGAGCGCACGGGCAGGATCACATCCGGGGCTGCGGTGCGGGCTGCGGCTGC
>JAODMM010000219.1 GCA_025465015.1 Cryobacterium sp.
GGAGTTCTGGCAGTTCCCGACCGTGTCGATGGGTCTCGGTCCGATCAACGCCATCTACCAGGCCCAGTTGAACAAGTACGTCACCAACCGGGGAATCAAGGACGCCAGCGACCAGCAGGTGTGGGCGTTCCTTGGTGACGGTGAAATGGACGAGGTCGAAAGCCGCGGCCAGTTGCAGGTGGCCGCCAACGAGGGCCTCGACAATCTGAACTTCGTGATCAACTGCAACCTGCAGCGCCTCGACGGACCGGTTCGCGGCAACGGGAAGATTATTCAGGAGCTGGAGAGCTTCTTCCGCGGCGCGGGTTGGAATGTCATCAAGGTGGTATGGGGCCGCGAGTGGGACAACCTGCTCAACCGTGACACCGAGGGCGCCCTGCTCAACCTGATGAACGTCACTCCCGATGGCGACTACCAGACCTACAAAGCCGAGAGCGGCGCCTACGTGCGTGAGAACTTCTTCGGCCGTGACCCCCGTGCCGCGAAGCTGGTCGAGGGATACAGCGACGACCAGCTCTGGAACCTCAAGCGGGGCGGACACGATTACCGCAAGGTTTACGCCGCGTTCAAGGCCGCGTCTGAACACAAGGGGCAGCCCACCGTCATCCTGGCCAAAACGGTTAAGGGCTACGGGCTCGGCCCGAGCTTCGAGGGCCGCAACGCGACCCACCAGATGAAGAAGATGACGCTGGACAACCTCAAGGCGTTCCGCGACAACATGCACATCCCGGTCACGGACGCACAGCTCGAGGAGAACCCGTACCAGCCGCCGTACTACACCCCAGGCGACCAGGATGAGGCGATCCAGTACCTGCACGAGCGTCGCCGCGCACTCGGCGGTTACCTCCCTGAGCGTCGCTCGAAATACACACAGTTGAACCTGCCTGACGACTCGACCTACGCAATCGCAAAGAAGGGCTCCGGAACGCAGGAGATCGCCACCACGATGGCCTTCGTCCGCCTCCTGAAGGATCTGCTGCGGGCGAAGGACTTTGGCAACCGCATCGTTCCAATCATCCCCGACGAGGCCCGCACGTTCGGCATCGACGCGTTCTTCCCGAACGCGAAGATCTACAACCCGAACGGCCAGCACTACACCTCGGTCGACCGTGAGCTGCTGCTGGCTTACAAGGAGAGCCCGCAGGGGCAGATCCTTCACGTCGGCATCAACGAGGCTGGAGCCCTTGCTGCCTTCACGAATGTCGGCACTTCGTACTCCACGCAGGGCGAGCCGCTCATCCCGATCTACGTGTTCTACTCGATGTTCGGGTTCCAGCGCACCGGGGACGCCATCTGGGCTGCCGGCGACCAGATGACACGCGGGTTTATGATCGGCGCCACCGCCGGGCGAACCACGCTCACCGGGGAAGGCCTCCAACACGCTGACGGCCACTCGCCGCTCCTGGCGTCGACGAATCCGGCGGTTGTCTCCTACGACCCGGCATACGGGTACGAGATCGGCCACATCGTGCGGTCGGGACTCGAACGCATGTACGGCGGAAGCCACCCCAATCCGAATGTCATGTACTACGTCACGGTCTACAACGAGCCGCTCGTGCAGCCCAGCGAACCCGAGGGCGTCGACGTCGAGGGGATCTTGCGGGGCATCCACCGCCTCTCGGAGTCGCCAGCATCCGGGCCCAAGGCGCAGCTCATGGCATCCGGCGTCGCCGTGCCGTGGGCACTCGAGGCTCAGAAGCTCCTCGCGGACGATTGGGGCGTCTCAGCCGATGTCTGGTCGGTCACCTCGTGGTCTGAGCTGCGTCGCGATGGAATCGCCGCGGAAGAATACAACTTCCTGAACCCGGATGCCGAGGAACGCACGCCGTACGTGACCCAGAAGCTCGCTGGTGTCGACGGTCCGTTCGTCGCTGTCTCGGACTACATGCACGCCGTGCCCGACCAGATCCGCCAGTTCGTGCCAGGCGACTTCGCTACCCTCGGTGCCGACGATTTCGGGTTCTCCGACACGCGTGCCGCCGCCCGCCGGTTCTTCAAGATCGACGGACCGTCGATGGTTGTACGCACTCTCGAGCTCCTCGGTAAGCGAGGAGATGTCGACCGCGGCCTTGCCCGCCAGGCGATCGATAAGTACCGGTTGAACGACGTCAACGCCGGCACGACGGGATCTGCCGGGGGCGAGAGCTAACCTCTCGTGGCAGCGGCACCGAAGACGAAAGAGGAGACCCTCACCTGGCTCCGGACGATTTCCGGTGAGCTGTCCACGGCCACGCTGAAGCGACTCGACGACACCCTGCCCTGGTACGGCGACATGCCACCGGGCCGGCGATCGGCTGTCGGACTGGTCGCACAGGCTGGTATCACCTCATTCATTTCCTGGTTCGAAGATCCCGCCTCCACGCCCTGGATCGCGGCGGACGTCTTCGGCGCCGCGCCCCGGGAACTCCTGCGGTCGATCAGCCTGCAACAGACGCTGCAACTGATTCGGGTCACGGTCGAGGTCGTCGAGGATCGGGTCAAAGACGGCAGCGAATCGCTTCGGGAAGCGATTCTGCTCTATTCCAGAGAGATCGCATTCGGAGCAGCGGATGTCTACGCCCGCGC
>JAODMM010000239.1 GCA_025465015.1 Cryobacterium sp.
CCGGGCTTGCGCTCCTTCGAAGTCAGCACCGGCGCGGTGGTCGCCGATCGGGATATCCACCTCGTCGCCTTGCTGACGTTCGCGACACCGGAAGCCGCCAAGGTGGCACTTGAGAGTCAGGAGGCGGCGCTGTCGATCAAGAATCTCAACTCCTTCGCCGCCGGACTGTACTCGGTCATCTCCTATGAAACTGTGTCTGTCCTGCCCCCGCGGCACGACGACGTCGAGAGGAATCAGAAATGAAATTCGGAATCGTCACCGACGGCGGCATGGATGGCCCCGAGAAGCTCACCTACGTGGAGAAGTACCAGCAGATCGTCGCTGAGGCAGTGGCTGCGGAGCAGGCAGGGTTCACGCTGTGGGGCACATCGGAAACTCACCTTTTTGCCCCTACGACAACAGTCAGCGCGCCCGACGCGATCATGGGCGCCGTCGCGGTGCTCACATCCACGCTCAAGCTGCGATACATGACGCTGCCCATTCCGTATCACCACCCCGTGCAGGCAGCCGAGCGCATCAGCACGCTCGATGTGCTTTCGAACGGACGCGTCGAAGTGGCGTCCGCGCGAGGGAACAATGTCGATTTCTTCGAAGTGCTGGGCATTGATGCCTCACGAACCCGGGACATATGGAAGGAGGGACTTCACGCCATTGCAGCACTTCTTCGCGACGAGAACGTGGACTTCAACGGCGAGTTCTCCAAATTCAAAGGCGTGACGATCCACCCGAAACTTCCCACCCCCCGGGTGCCGCCGCTCTACTCGGTAGCAACGGGCCTGGAATCCCACAAGGCGACCGGAAATCTGGGCATTGGCGACATGGCCTGGGATGGATACTTCGGGTGGCGCTACCTCGAAGACTGCTTCAACACCTATAAGACGGCTCTGAAAGATGCCGAACCGGTTGGCGATGAGGTGCTCGACTCGTTCAGCTATTTCGCCACGGCCACTGCTGTCCGAGCGACTCGTGCGCAAGCCCTCGCCGATGTCGAACCGCGCGCGTTCTCGTTTGTCGATTTGATCATGCGAGCGTATGGCAAGGTCGCCAGCCAGCCGAGCTACGAGTATTACGAAGACCTCCAGACCGTCAAAAAGAATCAGCGCGACCTTCCGAGCCTCATGAAGCATGGCCCCTCGGTCATGGCCGGCACGCCTGAGGACGTGCTCGATACTTGCAAGCGGCTGGAGAGGCTTGGCGTCAACGAGATCGTGCTCTCCGTCGACGGCATCAGCGGCGAGTCCCACCGCACAACGATCGAGATGTTCGGGAAGTACATCATTCCCGAGTTCGCGACCCACTAGCCGCCCTCGAAGCCGGCCCACAGGCAGGAGGAAACATGCATACGAACTCAACCTTGACCGCAAATGCGGCTCCGTCGTCGGCTCTACGCGGCCTACGGGAGGTCTCACCCGACGCTTTCAAGGCTGCCTTCCGTAATCACCCGGGGGGCGTTGCCGTGATCACCGCCGATGCCGGCCACGGTCCGGCGGCGCTCACAGCGACGTCGGTGATTTCTGTGAGTCTGGCGCCGCCCCTCCTGGTCTTTTCACTCTCAGCGATGTCTTCGAGTACAGCAACGCTCCGAGCAGCCAAGACTGCGGTAGTGCACCTGCTCACCGTGGATGAACTTGAGCTCGCGAAACTCTGCGCCACGAGCGGGGTAGACCGCTTTGCAGATTGTTCCACCTGGTCGCGCCTGCCGACCGGGGAGCCGTTCTTTCATTCCGCCCCCGTGTGGATCAGGGGAAAGGTTGTGGGCGAAATGGTGGCGGGCGATTCGGCGGTCATCGCTCTGGAGGCGCTGGATGTGGGGCTCCCGCCCGCGGATAAGCCCGTCCCTGAGCCCTTGGTCTACCACAACCGTACGTGGCACCGTCTCGGGAGCTACTCCACGCTCCCGTCGTAACCGCCAGTCCTGGGGACGACATTGTCGCTTCCGCCGCATTCTGGACGCCCTTAAATACCCGGCGCTCCAGACCGGCTAACCCGTCCCGTTTACCTACTCTCCAGTGGCAGCCGCCAGAGTGAAGGATTTCCTCCGGCGCGCGGTTGTGCCCCTATGTCCTCTGAATTGAGCGAGTTGGCATAAACGGTCCACTCAATGATCCGCGATTGGTCATCCGTCGACAACTGATGAAGAGGCGACGCGTCCCCAGTTCGCGAAAGATACGGATTAGTGGAGACGCAGTCCTCGATTGAAGGCCGTACTCCTGCGTTCGGTTCGCGTTCCATACCTTCGCGCTTGGCGGAGTGTTGGTGAACTGTGAGTGGAACCACTCGCGGAGTGGGTCGCGCATGTAGACGGGTACCCCGTCCACGAGGGCGTGGTGGTCTTCGAGGCTACTTCTACGGGGAGTCCCAGGCTTTATAAGCACACCATTCTGGTTGACACGGCGCTTTCCCCTTGCCAGGTCACGAGGGGATACGGAGGGGTTGTGCCTAGCGCACTATCAACGCTTGGGCCAACGTCCCGATGAATCATTTGCAGGGCAGACGGGACTTGAACCCGCCTTGCAGACCGTTGGGCCTGCCCTGCCAACTCGTAGAAATCTCCTAGTCGAGCTCCGGGCTCGTCTTGTGACGAATACTTGCAATGGACGAACCTGACCATGAGTGAACCATCGCTCTCTCAACGCGACGGTGGTGCTGCGCCGCAGGTGCGTCGGCGGGCACAGCAGCGTTTCCTCGAAGCGAGCGACAAGGCCGCCTATCGGTTGGTGCAGATGCCTCTCGCCAGAGTCGCCCGCGCCCTCGGTCACGCCGACACCGCGGCGACGTACAAAATCTACCTGCACTTCTTCCCGGACGACTTCACAGCCGACATGGACCGGTTGGACGCGTATCTGTTACCGTCCACAACAACTCCTAAAGCAAGAATGATCC
>JAODMM010000255.1 GCA_025465015.1 Cryobacterium sp.
CCGCGGCTGGCATCTCGGGGAGAACTGGCCGGGACGGGCGAATGTCGAGGAGGACAGGGCGGCGCCAAGGCCTCGAATACGGTCACGAGTGAATCGGCCGACTCGGTAGTCTTGGAGGTATGGCACGCAGCAAGGAGAAGTCTCCCCGCACCCCCAAACAACCAGGCCGCATGAAGCAGATGTGGCAGGTCTTCCAGATGACGAGGCGCTACGACTCGAACATCGTCCTGTTCATGATCCTGGCATTCCTGATCCCCGTCGCGATCGGAACCGCACTGGCACTTTTGCTCGGAGCAGGCAACGGATTCACGATTGCGCTGTGGATTGTCGCCGGCGTACTGGCCGGGGTGCTCACCATGCTCATCATCCTCGGCCGCCGCGCTGAGAAGGCGGCGTACTCGCAGATCGAGGGGCAGCCGGGGGCCGTCGGGGCAGTCCTTCGCAGCTCGCTCAAACGCGGCTGGATCGGCAGCGAGATGCCCGTCGCAGTCAACGGCAAAACCCAGGATGCCGTGTACCGAGCCGTGGGACGGGGCGGCGTCGTACTGATCAGCGAGGGGCCCAAGACCCGCACCGCACGCATGGTCGAGGAGGAGAGGCGCAAGGTCGCCAAGATCGGTGGCAACGTCACTGTCACGGTGATAGCCGTCGGCCCCGACGCTGATGCCGTCCCCCTGCACAAGCTCGCACGCAGCCTCACCCGTATCAAGACCACGCTGACGAAGGCGGAGGTCATGGCCGTGAACAACCGCCTTAGCTCGATCGCCCCCAAGCTACCGATCCCCAAGGGCATCGACCCCTACAAGGCACGCCCGCAGCGCGGCAACTGATCCTCCAGCCGGGTGGGTCACCCAGCCGCGTGGCGTGCAACCGGCTCAGTAGCGGATCAGCACGGTTCCCGCTACCTTGTCGTGGAAGCCGCGCTGGTCTGAATCCCACACCAGCGCCGGGATAACCACGGCCAGAAGGACAGTCCGTACCATGGGTCGCCAGGCACCGACCCATCCGCCCGCGAGGGGTATCACCCTCAGCCCCACGAGGCGATGTCCGATACTGCCGCCGATGGTGGGAACGAAGAGGACCTGCATCACAACGAAGACCAGCGTTGTCGCCAGACTGTCGTAACCGAAGAACAATACCGACACCGCGACCGCCAACGCCCAATCGATCGCGAGGGCCGCGACGCGGCGCCCGGGACGGCCCACCGACCCGCGTCCCTGCCTCGGGAGACCCAGTCTCTCCCCCGGCCAGCCGCTCGGTGCGAGCTGCCCAAAGGTGGTCGGTTCCGAGGGCAACGAAGGCATGGTCCGAGTCTACCGAGCGGCCATCGAATCGGATGCCGGTCCCAACCCGCGTAACATGGCCGAAACATAAGCGTCACGACCGGTTAACGACCCCGGGCTAATCTCGGGGGTGGCCGCAGTGCGCGACCGTCCTGGATCCACGCCGTTTGGAGTAAAGCCCGCATGTTCCGCGATTCCTCAGAGGTACTCAAATTCATCAAGGACACCGAGGTCAAGTTCCTTGACATCCGGTTCACCGACCTGCCGGGAGTGCAGCAGCACTTCAACATTCCCGCCTCGACGGTCGACGAAGAGTTCTTCACCGTCGGTCAGCTCTTCGACGGCTCGTCGATCCGTGGCTTCGCGTCGATCCACGAGTCCGACATGCAGCTCATCCCCGACGTGACGACCGCATACATCGACGCGTTCCGTACCGAGCGCACGCTCATCATGCTCTTTGACATCTACAACCCCCGCAACGGCGAGATTTACTCGAAGGACCCGCGTCAGGTTGCCAAGAAGGCCGAGAAATACCTCGCGTCCACCGGTATCGCCGACACCGCGTTCTTTGCTCCTGAGGCTGAGTTCTACATCTTCGACGACGTGCGCTACGAGGTCACCCAGCACTCGAGCTTCTACGCGGTGGACTCCAGTGAGGGCGCCTGGAACTCCGGCCGCAAGGAGGAGGGCGGTAATCTCGCCAACAAGACGCCGTTCAAGGGCGGATACTTCCCCGTCAGCCCGGTCGACCAGCACGCCGACCTCCGCGACGACATCTGCCTCAAGCTGATCGAGGCAGGACTGATCCTCGAGCGCAGCCACCACGAGGTAGGCACCGGAGGACAGGGCGAGATCAACTACCGCTTCGACACCATGGTCCACGCGGCCGACGACATCCTCAAATTCAAGTACATCGTCAAGAACACCGCTCACGAGTGGGGCAAGACTGCCACATTCATGCCGAAGCCACTGTTCGGCGACAACGGGTCCGGGATGCACACCCACCAGTCGCTGTGGTCCGACGGCAAGCCGTTGTTCTACGACGAGGCCGGCTACGGCGGACTCTCCGACCTCGCCCGGTGGTACATCGGTGGCTTGTTGAAGCATGCTCCCGCCGTGCTCGCATTCACCAACCCGAGCGTCAACTCCTTCCACCGCCTGGTCCCCGGATTCGAGGCGCCGGTCAACCTGGTCTACTCGGCCGGTAACCGCTCCGCGTGCATCCGCATCCCGATCACCGGAACCAACCCCAAGGCTAAGCGCATCGAGTTCCGCGTGCCCGACGCCTCGGGCAACCCGTACCTCGGCTTCGCTGCACAGTTGATGGCCGGTCTTGACGGGATCAAGAACCGCATCGAACCGCACGAGCCGGTAGACAAGGACCTGTACGAACTGCCGCCCGAGGAAGCAAAGAACATCCCGCAGCTCCCCGCGTCACTGGAAGAGGCGCTCGCTGCTCTGGAGGCCGACCACGACTTCCTGCTCGCTGGCAACGTCTTCACCCCGGAGCTCATCGAGACCTGGATCGATTACAAGCGCGAGAAGGAAATCAAGCCCCTCGCGCAGCGTCCCCACCCGTTCGAGTACGAGCTCTACTACGGCGTGTAAGCGAAAGCACCACGGCATTCGGGAAGGGGCCGCACCACACCCGTGGTGCGGCCCCTTCCGCGTCAGCCGACGGAGGGACCCGGTCTCTCGATCGGTCCGTAGAACTGGCGCTCGAACACCGCCCTGGCCCGCCGGGTCACGGCCAGGTAGTCCTCCTCGAGCTGGTTCGCTGATCCAGGCGGATATTCCATCACCCGGGCGATACCCTCCAGCTGCACCCGGTCGGCGGGGAGCACATCGGACGTCTTGTTCGTCCACAGGGTGATGGCCGACCTTGCCCGCGACGCGAAGAGCCATGCGGCCCGCAGCGTCGCGGCGTCCGCTCCGGTGACCAGTCCCGCCTCAGTCGCCTCCCGGAGGGCGTCCAGCGTTGATGTGGTTCGAAGGGCGGGAATCGATGCGGCGTGCTGGAGCTGCAACAGTTGCACGAACCATTCGACATCGCTCAGCGAACCGCGCCCGAGCTTCAAATGTCGGGTGGGATCGGCGCCCTGCGGCAGCCGCTCCTTCTCCACGCGCGCTTTGATGCGTTTCACTTCGCGCACGTCCTGCTCGGCGATTTTTGACGGATACCGCACCGTGTCGGCCACGATGGTGAAGTCGCGTACAAGACCGGCGTCACCCGCACAGCCGCGGGCGCGGAGTAGCGCCTGAGCCTCCCAGGTCAACGACCAACGGCGGTAATAGGCCTCGTAGGAATCAAGGGACCGGGCAACCACCCCGTTCTTACCCTCGGGGCGGAGGCCGATGTCCAGGTCGAGAGGCAGACGATTATCCTCGGTCAGGCGGTTCAGTTCCCGGACGATGTGTTGGGCCCGGTTATGGGCGGCCTCACCGGTGAGGAAACCCGGGCGGAATACATACATCACGTCGGCATCGGATCCGAGCCCCAGCTCCGCTCCGCCGAAGCGACCCATCGCGATCACGGCGAATTCGATGCCGTCTCCCCGGCTGCCTGCCACGGTTCCTCCGAGTCCGGTGCCGCGAATGGCCCCGATCACGCCCTTGATCAACGTCTCGGTGACGTCAGAGAGACCCTGGGCGAGTTCCGCCACAGTGATCTCCCCGAGCATGGACCCGAACGCCAGGCGAAGGATCTCACGCCGTCGGGTGGTACGCAGGATCGCGGCCGCGGCATCCGGGCTCTCGTGCCTGGCCAGGACAGCCCGCGCCTCCTCTTCAAGTGCAGCGGCCGGTCTCGGACGAAGGTCGGACTCGTCCTCCAGCCACGCGACGGCAGCCGGGATCTTCTCAAGAAGTTCCCCGATGAACCGGGAACCTGACAGCACCCGGGTCAGGCGTTCGGCGGCACCTGAGGAGTCGCGCAGCATCCGGAGGAACCAATGTGTGGTGCCGAGTTCGTCACTGAGCCGCCGGAAGGCCAGGAGTCCGTAGTCCGGGTCTGCCCCCTCGGCAAACCAGCTCAGCATGACGGGCAGGAGGTGCTGCTGAATCGTCGCCCGCCGGGAGACGCCTCCGGTGAGCGCAGCGATATGAGCGAGGGCTCCCTTCGTGTTGCGGAACCCGATAGCGGCCAGCCGGGCCTCAGCCTGCGCGGTGGTGAGGTTCAAACCTTCTGCGGGAAGTGCAGCGACAGCGGAGAGGAGCGGTCGGTAAAACAACCGTTCATGTAACCCCCGCACACGGTGCTTGGTCGCCGTCCAGCGCTCAGTGAGGGCATCGGCTCCCGTCGCCAATCCCGTCGACCGGGCGAGCACTCTCCGGCTGGCTTCATCTCGCGGCATCAGGTGCGTACGGCGCAGCCTCTCCAGCTGCAGCCTGTGCTCGATCAGGCGAAGCATCCGATAGTCCGTGGCGAACTCCGCCGCCTCGACGCGACCGATGTACCCGGTCTCTGCCAGCGACTCCAGCGCAGGGATCGTTCCCTGCTGTCGCACCGCGGGGTCCGACTGCCCGTGCACGAGCTGGAGCAGTTGGACGGTGAACTCGATATCACGCAACCCACCGGGCCCGAGCTTCAACTGAACGTCGACATCATCGTCGGGAATGTTGCTCGTGACCCGCTCCCGCATGCGCTGGACGGACTCGACGAAGTTCTCCCGGCTGGCGCTGCTCCACACCTTCGGGGCGACAGCCTCGACGTAGCGCTTCCCGAGTCCGCGGTCGCCGGCAAGGGGTCGGGCCTTCAGCAGGGCCTGGAACTCCCAGCTCTTAGCCCATCGGTCGTAATAGGCGAGGTGAGATTCCAGCGTGCGAACAAGTGCCCCCTGTTTACCCTCGGGCCGCAAGTTCGGATCAACCTCCCACAGTTCAGGTTCGATGGCGGCCTCGTTGATACCCCGCATCATGAGGATCGCGAGCCGGGTTGCGATGTCCACGGCCCTGCCACCGGGAAGCTCATCGCCGCCCTCCGCCACGAAGATGACGTCAACGTCACTCACGTAGTTCAATTCGCGGGCGCCGGCCTTTCCCATTCCGATCACGGCCAGCCGGGTGGCTCGAACCTCCTCAACCGGGAATACGCCATGCGCGGCAACCGTTCCCGATGCCATGCTGCGCGCGACAGCGAGGGAAGCGTCCAGAGCGGCAGCGGCGAGATCGGCCAGGCACTCGGCAACCCGGTCAACACCGGATATGGGGTCGTCTTGCTCCAGGTCGAACGCCGCGATCTCAGCCAACCGGCGCCGGTAACGCACCCGGAGGGCAACCCAGCCTTGGTCGCCGGTCAGTTCGGCGAAGCCGTCGGTGGCGCCAACGGCATCCAGCAGGTCCGTCCCGAGCTCCTCAGGGCCCGGAAGTGCCGGACGGGCCGCTGAGAGTACCAAAAGTTCCTCCGGGTGACGGAGGAAGAAGTCCGCGAGGCCTCGGGATGCTCCGAGAACTCGGAGCAGCCGTAGTGCCGCGTCCGGGTCGTCCATCAGGGCGTGCACGACTGCTGGGCGACTGCGCAACAGGGCGACCAGAGCGGCGAGGGCGGCATCAGGGTTCGCCGCCTTCGCCAGCATCACCAGCAGAGTGTCCCTGTCGGGTCCACCCAGCTGGCGCACTTCAACGAGGCCCTCATGGACGTCGTCAAGCTCGGTGAACCCGACCCGGGCGAGCTCGGTGAGGGTCAGCTGGTCCCTGAACATGTTGTCTGTGCCGGTCTCACTCCCCTAAAGCATCTCGAGGTTCTT
>JAODMM010000007.1 GCA_025465015.1 Cryobacterium sp.
GGAAGATCGTGATGCCGACCTCCCGCACCAGGATAACCAGGGTCACCCACCACGGCAGCTCGCCGAGGATCGACAGCGATACGAGCGCCCCGCCGGTGAGGATCTTGTCGGCGATCGGATCGAGGAGCTTTCCCAGGTCGGTGACGAGGTTCTGTCGACGTGCGATCGCACCGTCGACGCCATCCGTCGCGATCGCGAGGATGAACAGTACCGCTGCAGCCCAGCGCAGCCCTCCGTCCTCACCCCCGTCGGCCAACAGGAGCCAGATGAAAAGTGGTGCGAGCAGTATCCTCACGACCGTGATCAGGTTCGGCAGGTTCCAGTTGCTGGGTGTTGCGGGGTGCGGTGCTGCGGCGTGCGGTGTCGCCATTGAATTCAGTCCCTGTCGGTCAGCTGCCAGGCATCCTCATCGGACTCGGCGTCCATCTCAGGATACCCTTGCGTCATCTTCGCCACTGGGTCGTCGGCGTAGCGGGGATCGAGAGGGGCGTCCTCCCTGGCATGAGAAGCCGCTGAGAGCGCGTGCTGCTCGGCGTCGGAGCCGCGAAGGCGCGCCAGCACCCCGGGAAGCTGCTCGGCGGTGACCAGCACATCCCTGGCCTTGGATCCCTCGGAAGGACCGACGATCTCCCGCGACTCGAGCAGGTCCATGAGCCGGCCTGCCTTGGCGAAGCCGACGCGCAGCTTGCGTTGGAGCATCGAGGTCGACCCGAACTGGGTGGACACCACGAGCTCTGCAGCCGCCAGGAGCACCTCCAGGTCATCGCCAATGTCGGAGTCGATCTCTTTGCGGGGAGCATCGGCTGCGACATCCGGTCGGTAGTCGGGCCTGGCCTGCCGAGTGACGTGTTTGACGACCTTCTCGATCTCGGCCTCGTTGACCCAGGCGCCCTGCACCCGGATGGCCTTGGAGGCGCCCATGGGGAGGAAGAGTGCGTCTCCCTGTCCGATCAGCTTGTCGGCGCCGGGCTGGTCGAGGATGACCCGGGAATCGGTGACGCTCGTGACTGCGAAGGCGAGGCGTGACGGTACATTCGCCTTGATGAGCCCGGTGACGACGTCGACGCTGGGGCGCTGGGTCGCCAACACGAGGTGGATTCCGGACGCCCGGGCCAGTTGCGTGATGCGCACGATGGAATCTTCGACGTCGCGGGGGGCGACCATCATGAGATCGGCGAGCTCGTCGACCACGACGAGAAGATAGGGATACGGCTTGAGCTTCCGCTCACTGCCGGAGGGCAGGATGATCTCATCGTTGGTGACGGCCTTGTTGAAGTCATCGATGTGCCGGAATCCGAAACTGGCCAGGTCGTCGTAGCGCATGTCCATCTCCTTCACAACCCACTGGAGCGCTTCGGCTGCCTTCTTCGGGTTGGTGATGATGGGCGTGATCAG
Organism: Cryobacterium sp.; assembly: GCA_025465015.1. Taxonomy (GTDB): domain Bacteria; phylum Actinomycetota; class Actinomycetes; order Actinomycetales; family Microbacteriaceae; genus Cryobacterium. The sequence goes on from JAODMM010000007.1 coordinate 1,396, forward strand.
GTGCGGGACCCCGGCGTAGGGTGCGAGCTCGACCCGCTTGGGATCGATCAGGACCATGCGCACGTCGCTCGGTTTGGCCCGCATGAGAAGGCTCGTGATCATGGAGTTCACGAAGCTCGACTTGCCCGAACCAGTGGAACCGGCGACGAGGAGGTGGGGCATCTTGGCGAGGTTGGCCACGACGTAGCCCCCGCCGACGTCCTTCCCGACGCCGATAGTCATGGGGTGCGCGCTGTTCGTGGCGGCGGCGGAACGCAGCACGTCCCCGAGGGTCACGATCTCGCGGTCGCTGTTCGGGATCTCGATCCCGATGGCGCTCTTGCCCGGGATGGGCGAGAGGATGCGGACCTCGTTGGACGCGACGGCGTAGGACAGGTTCTTGCTCAGAGCGGTCACCCGTTCCACTTTCACGCCCGGGCCCAGCTCGATCTCATACTGCGTGACTGTCGGCCCTCGTGAGAACCCGGTGACCCTCGCATCGACCTGGAACTGTCGAAGCACCTCGGTGATGGACTTGACCACGTCGTCGTTAGCAGCGGATCGCGCCTTCGCGGGCGGCCCCGCCACAAGCGTGGAAGCGGCGGGAAGCACGTAGGGCAGCGTCGGTTGCGGCGCGGCGGGCGGGGGGAGGGGTGAAGCGAGCGACGAATCGGCGCCACCAGTGGCATCCGGCGCATCGAAGCCGGGAAGCGCCTCAGTGAGCCCTGCGGAGTCGTCGGACTGAAGCCCCGTGGACACTCGGTGAAGGTCGATCTCGCCGGTGAAGCGCTTGAGTGCGTCTTCCGCGCGATCGAGGTCGCCGAGCACCTCTGTTCCGTACGGGTCAAAAGCACGAACGCCCGCGACATCGTCGAGCATGTCACTCGGAGAGGAGAATCCTGCGGCTGGGACAGCGGCCGGAGCAGCCTGGTCGACCGCGCCGAGCGGCGTGTCGAACGCTCCTCGCGTTCCCGAATCGGCATCGCGGCCGAGGAGCTCGGCCATCGGATCTTCGACGAGAGCGCCGCCGAAGTCGGGGTCCTCCTCCCGTTTGCTCGTGTTGCGCCGCCACCACGGCAGCGCGCCGGCCTCACCCTCACCGTCGAGGCCATCAAGTTCGACCTGGCCGGTCTTCTCAGCCTTGTCGAGCTTCGCCGAGCGTGCGGCCTGGCGCGTCTCGGGATCGGGCAGTTGGGCGCCAAACAACCACGCGTAGAGCTCTCTGGAGCGCTCGCCGATCTTGTTCGGAGGCGTCTTGGTGATGATGAAGAGACTGAGAATCAGGAGCACGATGACGACTGCCGTCGCCCCTATGGAGGTGATGAGGGTGATCAGGGGTGCGGAGATCATCCAGCCGATGACGCCGCCGGAAAGTGCGAGCACATCCATGCCCTCGCTCGGGCTGGGCTGTCCACCGAAGATATGGCACAGTCCCGAGACGGTGACGAGAAGCACCGCGAGCCCGATGCCGATACGGCCGTTGTCGTGTACGGAGCTCGGCTTCCGGAACAGCCAAATCGCGAACAGCAACATGATGACGGGCAGGGCGAAGGCGACGCGACCGAACAAGCCGCCGAAACTCCAGGCGTCGAGTGTTTGCGCGACGGGATCGTTGATCAGGAACCATTCCACGACCGCACCCGCGATGGCGAGGAGAACGAGGAAGAACGGGAGCCCGTCGCGGCGCTCCTCTTTGGACAGCTGTTCGGGGCCCAGCGCCCGCGCCGCGCCTCCGGCGAGGTGCGCTAGTGCCATCCATGCCCGCACGGCGAAGGACGGCCGGGGATCGGCCGCGGGATACTTCACTGTCTTCTGGGTTGCGGTGCGGGTGGACGGCTTCCGCGGGGTGGTGCCTGACGCAGGGGTACTGCGGGCACGCCCCGTCGACTTGGTGCTCGTGGCCATGAGGTCCACGGTACTTGCCGCCTCCGTCATTGACGCTCAAGCGGGGACGGGTGTCTCCGACTAAGCGCTCAATAACGGCTAGTGACGCCCGGCAGCCATGCTCTTCACCGCCACCGCTCAGGACTTCGCAGTCGATGCCCACACCGAGCTGCGGCGGGACACCCACTCACCGACCATGATCATCAACGCAAGGAAGGGTCCCTCGCCGAGAGACCCTTCCTTGCGAAACGGGGCTGTTAGGCCTCGATGACCAGCGGCACGATCATCGGACGCCGACGGTAGTTGGAGCTCACCCAGCGGCCCACCGTTCTGCGCACGATCTGCGACAACGCGTGAGTGTCCCGCACCCCGTTCTGCGCCGCCTCAGACAGAGCGGCCGCGACCTTGGGTTTGACCGCATCGAAGATTCGGTCGTCTTCCGCGAATCCCTTGGCGTGGATCTCCGGCCCGACGATGACACGGCCGGTGGACGCGTCGACCACGACGATGATGGAGATGAATCCCTCTTCGCTCAGGATGCGGCGGTCCTTCAGGTCCGCGTCCGTGATCTCGCCCACGGTCGAGCCGTCGACATAGACGAAACCCAGGTCGAGTTGCCCGACGACTGTTGCTTCTCCATCGCACAGATCGATCACAGTGCCGTCCTCGGCCAGGATTGTGTTCTC
>JAODMM010000024.1 GCA_025465015.1 Cryobacterium sp.
CCGGTCAAACCAGCAACCAGGTGCAGCCCCTCCGGCACGAGGCCAGCGTCCGCGCTCAACTCGTACAGTTCACCAGGTTCGCGCATACATCCACTCTAAGCCGCCCGTTCCCCATCACCCCCGCCAATGCGCCGGGCTGCCTTCTGCCGAAAGCGAACAGCACGCGGCGTTCACTAGCATCGAATGATGACCATTCCTGAGCTTTTCGTCAGCGCGCGGCACCCGATAGAGTCCGACGCCGACGTCGTCGTCCTTGCCGTGTGCACCATCGACGGCGCACCCACCCTGCGTGCGGACCCTGCCTACGGCGACATCGCCGGCCAGCTTGAGATTCTCGGGGTCACCGGGGCACCGGATGAAGTGCTGCGGATTCCCGGACTCCCGGGCACCTCGTCGGGCATCGCACTTGTGGGCATCGGATCTGAAGCCACCCCGAATTCGCTTCGGCAAGCCGCGGGGACGGCCGTACGTCAACTGACCGGCGTGAAATCCGTGGCATTCGCCTTTCAGTTGAGCACCCATGCCCAGGTGGAAGCAGTCCTGGAAGGTGCGGCGTTAGGCGCGTACTCGTTCACCGCCTACCGGCACAGTTCTTTGGCTTCCGTGAAACTTCCCGCCCACCGGGTCACGGTGCACACGACGCTGGATGCCGCCGGTCTCGTAGAGCGGGCGTCCACGGTGGCCGATGCGGTGCGTCTGGTCAAGGACCTCGTGAACACACCCCCGTCCGACATGTTCCCGCAGGCCCTGGCCGAGCGTGCCGCTTCAGAAGCCGTCGGGCTCCCGTTGCAGGTCGAGGTCTGGGACGAGTCCCGACTCGCCGCGGAGGGATTTGGTGGTCTTGCAGGGGTGGGACAGGGGTCGACGAGGCCACCGCGGCTGGTGAAGGTGAGTTACTCCCCGCCCGGAGCCGCCCGCCACCTCGCCCTGGTTGGGAAGGGGATCACGTTCGACACCGGAGGGCTGTCGCTGAAGCCGGCCGCGTCCATGGTAGGCATGAAGTCCGATATGGCTGGGGCGGCCACCGTTCTGGCCGTGACCCTCGCGGCGGCCCGCTTGTCTCTCCCGGTGCGGGTCACCGCCTGGCTCTGCATCGCCGAGAACATGCCATCGGGGTCGGCGATTCGCCCGGAGGACGTTCTGCACATCCGCGGTGGTCGCACGGTCGAGGTACTGAATACGGATGCTGAGGGGCGCATTGTGCTCGCCGATGGCCTCGTCGCGGCCGGGGAAGAGCATCCGGATGCCATCGTGGACGTCGCCACCCTGACCGGTGCCGCCACCGTGGCCCTCGGCACACGCTACTTCGCGGTGATGGGCGACGAGAACCTTGTCGAGCAGGTGCTCGCCGCCAGTGACGCCGTCGATGAACTCGCGTGGCCTATGCCGCTCCCCGGTGAACTGCGGGCGTTGCTCAAGTCCGAAGTGGCCGACATCGCCAACGCCAAGATCGGAAACAAGGCGGCAGGGATGCTCCTGGCGGCTGTCTTCCTCAAGGAATTCATCGGGACCAACGGCGACGGCGACGCCGAGCATGCGATCCCGTGGGCACATCTCGACATCGCCGGGTCAGCATTGAACGAGCGCGGCGGTTGGGGGTACACCCGGCCCGGCGCGACGGGCGTCTCGGTTCGCGCGCTCGTACGACTGGCCGAGGAGTTTTCGCGCCCGTAGTACAGTCATAGAGGCAAGAAACGCTTGTCGTCGCGCGCCTGCCGGCCGGAGCATCGCTCCCCCGACAGCCGTCGCACGGGTCGTGATCCTCGAGGGAGTATCTGGGTGTCTGAGCAGAAATTCGACATTGTCGTTCTCGGCGGCGGAAGTGGTGGATACGCGGCTGCGCTTCGAGCGGTCCAACTCGGGTTCACCGTCGGGCTGGTCGAGAAGGGCAAACTCGGCGGAACCTGCCTGCATCGCGGATGCATCCCCACGAAGGCGTTGCTGCATTCCGCCGAAGTCGCCGACGTCAGCCGCGAGTCCTCCAAGTACGGGGTCAACACGACCTTCGAAGGAATCGACATTCAGGCGGTGACGGCATACCGACAGGGAATCGTCGCTTCCAAGTTCAAGGGCCTCCAGGGTCTCATCAAGGCCCGCGGCATCACTGTCATCGAGGGCGAAGGACGCCTGATCTCCCCGACGACGGTGCAGGTCGGTGACGACACCATCGTCGGCAAGAACGTCATTCTCGCCACCGGGTCCTACTCGCGCTCACTTCCCGGTCTCGAACTTGGCGGTCGCGTGATCACAAGTGAGCAAGCCCTCGAGCTCGACTTCATTCCCAAGAAGGTTGCCGTCCTCGGCGGCGGTGTCATCGGCGTGGAGTTCGCCAGCGTTTGGAAGTCGTTCGGCGCTGAGGTCACCGTCATCGAAGCGCTCCCCCACCTCGTTCCCAACGAGGAGGAGTCGATCTCCAAGCAACTCGAACGGGCCTTCCGCAAGCGCGGCATCGACTACAAGCTCGGCATCCGCTTCCAGGGCGTCACTCAGGACGAGAAGGGCGTCGTGGTGACACTGGAGAACGGCGACACAGTGGAGGCTGAGCTGCTGCTCGTTGCAGTGGGTCGTGGCGCTGCCACAGCCGGGCTGGGTTTCGAAGAAGTCGGGATCACAGTCGACCGCGGCTTCGTCATCACCAACGAGCGCCTTGCCACCAACGTTCCCGGCGTCTACGCCGTCGGCGACATCGTCCCCGGCCTACAGTTGGCGCACCGGAGCTTCCAGCAGGGCATCTTCGTGGCCGAGGAGCTCGCCGGACTCAACCCTGTCCTCGTCGAAGACGTGAACATCCCCAAGGTCACCTACTGCGACCCAGAAATCGCATCGGTCGGCTACACCGAGGCGAAGGCCGCGAACAAGTTCGGCGCCGACCAAGTGACGAGCTACGAATACAGCCTCGGTGGCAACGGCAAGAGCTCCATCCTCGGAACCACCGGGTCGGTCAAGGTCGTCAGGGTCAAGGACGGTCCCGTCGTCGGCGTGCACATGATCGGTGGCCGCGTGGGCGAGCTCATCGGCGAGGGGCAGCTGATCGTGAACTGGGAAGCCTACCCTGAGGAAATCGCGCCGCTCATCCACGCCCACCCGACGCAGAACGAAGCCCTCGGCGAAGCTTTCCTCGCGCTCGCGGGCAAGCCTTTGCACGCAATGTAGCGGGGTCTCGGGTACGACGACTCTCACTAAGCTAAGGATATTCAAATGGTTTTAAAGGAGACAAGCGCATGAGCGAATCCGTCAGCCTCCCGGCACTCGGAGAGAGTGTCACTGAGGGAACGGTCACCCGCTGGCTGAAGAACGTGGGCGACCGCGTGGAGGTTGACGAGCCACTGGTCGAGGTGTCGACCGACAAGGTGGATACCGAAATTCCGTCCCCGGTTGCTGGTGTGATCGAAGCCATCCTCGTTCAGGAGGACGAGACGGTTGAGGTCGGCACCGCGCTGGTCACCATCGGTGACGGCTCCGGCGCCGCGGCGCCTGCAGAGGCCGCTGCACCGGCAGCCACGGCAGAAGCGCCCGCAGACTCCGGCCCGTCCTATGCTTCACCGGCCCCGGAAGCGGAGGCCGCCCCGGCGGCCCCGGCTCCTAGCCAGGAAGCACAGCCTGCGGTAGCCGAGGTGCCGTCCGTCGATTCACCCGCACCTGCTGACCAGTCAGCGCCGCCCGTCGCGCCGCCGACGCCGACACCCGTCGAGCCGGCTCCCGCTGCTCCGGCTCCGGCTCCCGCCGCTCCGGCTCCCGCCGCTCCCGCCGCCCGCGGATCGCACGCAGGGTCCGGTTATGTCACGCCCATCGTCCGCAAATTGGCGAATGAGGCAGGCGTCGACCTCTCCACTCTTACCGGAACCGGCGTGGGCGGACGCATCCGCAAGCAAGACATCGCCGACGCGAAGTCGAAGGCAGGGATTTCTGCTCCCGCAGCACCTGTGGTGGAGGTCTCGCCCCTTCGAGGAACGACACAGCCGATGTCGCGCCTGCGCAAGGTGGTCGCGGAGCGTGCTGTGGCCTCGATGCAGACGTCAGCCCAGCTGACCACGGTCGTCGAGGTGGACGTCACCCGCATCGCGATCCTCCGCGACAAGGTCAAAGCGGACTTCCTCGCCAAGACCGGCAATAAGCTGTCGTTCCTCCCGTTCTTCGCTCTCGCGGCTACGGAAGCACTGCAGGCGTACCCGATCGTCAATGCCACCATCGACGGTGACTCGATCGTCTACCCAGCACAGGAGAACATCAGCATCGCGGTTGACACGGAACGGGGTCTTCTCACCCCGGTCGTGCGGAACGCGGCGGCGCTCGACATCGCAGGTTTCGCGGCCCAGATCGCCGACCTTGCGGAGCGCACGCGCCAGAACAAGCTCAAACCAGACGAGCTGGCCGGTGGCACCTTCACGCTGACGAACACCGGGTCACGGGGCGCACTGTTCGACACCCCCGTAGTGTTCCTCCCGCAGAGCGCGATTCTCGGCACCGGCATCGTCTACAAGAAGCCGGTCGTCGTGACGAACGATGGCCTCGACTCGATCGCCATCCGTTCAAGCCTCTACCTGGCGCTCTCGTACGACCACCGCATCATCGACGGTGCCGACGCAGCCCGTTTCCTGACCATGATGAAGCAGCGCCTGGAGTCGGGAGCGTTCGAGGGCAACCTCGGCCTCTAAGGCTTCGCTAATAGTCGAAGACCTCTCGTAGTCGCCAGCCGGCCTCGCCCTTCACCAGAAGGAGCGAGGCCGGTTCTCGTTGTGCCTCCCCCGGATGCTTCAGCTCGACCAGGGCAGAGTTGCCGATGCGCTCGATGAGGCGACCTTCGTATGCCTCGTAACCGGGCGCTGTGGGTGCTTCTGCGCCTTGCTGCATCAGCCGCACACTGTAGCTATCAGCCGCGAGGATCGAGGATCCCGCCTGATCGACGGAGTCGAGGCAGATGACGGACGCCCCAGCGAGGCACCGCGCGCGGCGACGAAGCAGCTCAGCTGCAGCCGAAACAGGGTCCTCTCCCCTCACCACCGGCGGCGAGTCACCGGCTGCGATTTCACCGCCGTCGAGTTCCCCTGCGCCGGCTCGTCGCGCACTGTCTACCGGGTCCGAGGCCTCTCCCCCACCTGCTCCCGCAGGGGGTGCCTCCCGATCCGCGCCAGAGCCGAACTGATCTCGAGCATCCTGTCCGGCCTCGCTGACCGGGACGCCACCACTCGAGACCGGGGGAAGCAACGTCAGAGCGAGGACCGTGACGGCCGCCGCAAGGCAGCCTGACACGATCACGGGAGCCCGATGCGCGACGACCCGCTTCCTCACTGTGGCTCCCAGTCCGGCAAGCGGACTGACGCGCCCTCCCTGAAGGAAACCGGAGACGAACTCCGGGGGCACATGGAAAAGCTGAAGCCACACGTCCAAGCCCGACTTGACAGCCGCAAACGGAGGTTTGACCGGGCTGCAGGATTCGACTTCACCTTCGATGGCAGCTGTTCCGCTGCCAGCTGCCTCCGGCGCGAGAACCGGCATACCGCCCGGTCCGCCCGTGTCGAGCGCGACACGGCCGGGGACGGCGCGCGCTGACGCCGCCCGGAGCTGCCTCTCGGCGCCGAGCGGTCCGAGCGGTGCCGCCGAAGACCATTGGAAGAGCGCCCGCTCCAGGTCGTCGAGGCATGGGCGGAAGGGCACGGCGAGGGTCCACATCTCGAACCGTGCCGCGATGATTTCCGCTGTTCGCGCGAGGGGCTCGTCCCGGCCGAGGTGGTGGAACACGCTGCGGATCAACTCAGTCAGCCGAGTGTGGTCGTCCCGGATGAGGTCCATCCGGGACAAGCCGGTGAGGGTCGCGAAGCCGTACTGCGGGAGATCCACAAGCCCACCCAAGCCCGCCAGCACCGGACGCCCGGTCTCGTCAAGAAGGATAGAGCTCTGCCCGAGGTTTGCGTGGGAGAACCCGGCGTCGTGCAGGCTCCGCAACGCCACCACAACCGGAGCAAGAATGGTGACTGCCTCACCCGGGGTAATCCGTTCCCTCATTCGCAGGTACGTCGCCAGAGTGCCACCGGTGAGGCGCTCAAGAACGAATACCGGCCGTCCGTCCCTCAGGGCCGCCACATCGATCAGGGTTGGCAGCTGCCCCCGAGCAATCCTGCTCAACGCGGTCAGCTCCCGCTCGACGGACGCCGAGGCGACGTCCGGCGAGAAGACCTTGAGTGCGACTCCGGGCACAGAGTTGGTCGCCTCGGCCTCCCTACGCCCCCGCTGGTGCTCCCCACACCCCAGATAGATGTCCGCACGCGGGCTGGAGTCGAGCTTGCGGATGACTCGGAAACCCGCAACAAGGGCGCTCTCGCTCCCGGTCGTCACGGCATCGGTGTACCGGCTCTCCGGCACCGCAGGCACCGGTGAGAGCTCAGGCATCCGCCGTTTCCACTTCATCATTCCCGGATTCTTCCCCCGTCGACGCTCCGCTAT
>JAODMM010000046.1 GCA_025465015.1 Cryobacterium sp.
CCCCAGCGTTGCCACGGGGTAGTCGCTCCAGACAACCGACAGGGTGCACCAGCCCACAAAGAGGAGGATCGAGAGGGGCAGCAGGCCATGCCACTCAATGCTCCGGCGCCGTGCCACGAGGGAGAACGCGGCCAGCGCGTTCAGGGTGACGATGACTGCAACGAGACCGGGCCAGCCCATCACGCTTCGGAGTAGGTGCGTGGAGAAGGCGGCACCGAGTGCCAGGTGGGTCAGGGAGGAGGCAAATCGCGGTGACTCGAACAGCCGCCTGAGCGCCTCACGCGTCGGGGACTTCGCACGGGAATCCATCGGTTCTACGGTATCTCCTACGGCATGGGCGACATTGCGCCCTGCTGCCGCTTCGTGGTAACAGCCAGGACTACCAGCAACACCCATCCGTATTCGATCAGTAGGCGGCTCTCGGCGACGCTCTGCGCCAGCAGAGCCGCGATCACGAGGAGCGGGAGCAACGCCGACGGAGCGTACGGAGCATCGTCCGTCAGTCCTCGTCGGGGGCGGTCGACCGCGAGGAACCACGACCGCCAGAGGGTGGACAGTGCGAGCGCAGCGAAGGCGATGACACCGGCAAGACCCAGCTGCAGCCAGACGTCCAACCAGGCATTGTGTGCCTGTAAATATTCCACGCCCTTCCTCACGGCCAGCCCGTCGAACGGCTCCACCCACGGCGCCCAGTAGCTCACCCAGCCCCAGCCGAACGCACTTCGCTCGCGGGCGAGTTCGACGACGCTCGACCAGATGTCCAGGCGGCCGGTCAGGTCTTCGCTTTTGCCCAGTGCGGCGAGCAGGCGGGGCGCGAGGGCGGTGAGTGCGACGCCCACGGCGACGGCGGATACCGCGGCCACGGCGTAGATAGGCCGGCGGCGGCTCTCTCCCCGCCGGCGCGCCCAGAGAGCGAACAGCAATACCACGACGACCACGACCAGGGCTGCAGTGACCGTGGCGGACCGGGTGAGTACCAGCATCGCCAGGGCGAGCACCAGCCAGGCGACTCCCCAGCCGCGCTTCACGGTGCCCGCGGCCAGTTGCACCGCAAAGACGATGGCGGCCAACAGGGCGATGAAGCCGAGGAGATTACGGTTGGCCACGATGCCCTCGATCGGGCCGCCCTCGAAGAGGAGTCCCCGCGACCAGTAGAAAGCTGCAGGAACTTTCTCTTCTGAGTAGCTGACCCAGAACGGCAACACCGCGTCACGCACGAAGAGACCGATGGCGACTTCGAATAGGAGTGAGAGCCCGAGAATCCAGCGAAGTGCTGATGCCAGGACGCGAAGGAACTCGCCCCAGCTGAGGATGAGGGCGAGGAACAGGGCGGCGAATGTGGTCGACCACTGCAGTACGAGCCCCACCGCGCTGGCGCCGGGATAGAAAGACCAGATGATCGACAGCGTCGCCAGGACAAGGAACACGCCGAGCGATTTCGGGAAGCGGCGCCACATCCAGTCGGGCTTGTAGGCGGCCAGGGCGGCGACGCTGCCGACTACGGCGATCAGGACGATCGCACCAAAGCCCCACCAGCCCAGGAGGTTCCGCCAGAACTGTCCGGCCAGAACCGTGAACAGCAGGAACGTTGCGAACGAGCGAATCGCGAGGCGGCTGCGAACGGGCATGGAACCAAGGCTAGTGCGCGCATTGTGGCTGGTGACGCGGTTGCCGCCGTGAGCACGGTTGGTTGTCGCCTCTGGCGGGCAGGTCTTGCGGCGACCGCTGCTAGACGAACGCTGCCGTGCCGGTGATGCTGCGACCGACGATCAGTGTGTTCATCTCCTGAGTGCCCTCATAGGAGTAGATGGCTTCGGCGTCGGCAAAGAATCTGGCGACGTCATAGTCGAGGACGATGCCGTTGCCGCCGAAGAGCTCGCGGCACCAGGCCACTGTTTCGCGCATCCGTTGCGTGGTGTACGTCTTAGCCAGAGCGGAGTGCTCGTCGCGCTGGGTTCCGTTGTCGAGCATTTGCGAGACGCGCACCACCATGCCGATCGACGCGGTGATGTTGCCGAGGCTTTTCACGAGGAGATCCTGCACGAGCTGATGTCCGCCGATCACCTTCCCGAACTGGACGCGCTCCTTCGAATACGCCACCGCGGCCTCGTATGCACCGATTGCCGTGCCGACAGCAGCCCAGGACACCTCGGCGCGGGTCTGCCGGAGCACCTTTGCCGTGTCCGTGAACGAGTTCGCATTCACCAGCCGCAGGCTGTCAGGAACTCGCACATCCGCCAGGGTGATGTCCGCGTTCTGCACTGAGCGCAAGCTGATCTTCCCCGTTATCGTCGTCGTGGTGAAGCCGGCAGTGTCTCGGGGAACGATGAAGCCTTTGACCTGTCCGTCCGCGGCATCCTTCGCCCAAATCACTGTGACGTCCGAGAAGGTGGCATTGCCGATCCAGCGCTTCGAGCCGTTCAAGACCCACGTGTCACCATCGCGGGCGGCAATCGTCCGCAGGCCTCGCGCGGAGTCGGAGCCCGACAGGGGCTCTGTCAGCCCGAACGCGCCCACGATCTCGCCCGACGCTAGCCTCGGCAGCCACTCGGCCCGCTGCTCGGCGGACCCGGTTGCAGCGATGGAGCCCATCGCCAATCCGTTCTGCACACCCACGAACGTTGCGACGGATGCGTCCACCCGCGCGAGCTCCAAAGCCACGAATCCGCGGAATACCGCCGAATTCTCGAACGGACTGGTCTCTTCCCAGGCGAAGGAGAACGCGCCCAGCTCGGCGAGGGGCTTGATGATCTGCGACGGGAACTCCGCTCGTTCCCAGTATTCGTTCACGATCGGGCGAACGTCGGCTTCGAGGTAGGCGCGGAGGTCGGCGAGCGCGGCCTTCTCCCGGTCGCTCAGCAGATTCTCGTAGCCGTAGAAGTCGCTGTCGAGGGGGGTAAATGTCATGCCGAGGCTCCGTTGCATACTGCGGCCGCCCCTCCCGAGGCGGCCGTGGGCGATAGTCCGCCAGCCTACGGTGAGGCAGTCCTGCGCCCCAAGCGGTTGGTAGTTTGGTCTAATCGGAGCGAGGCAAGGGAGCACCATGTTTGTGGGCATCACCAATACACCGCGGAACTATGCCTGGGGTTCGACGAGCCACATCGCTGAGCTCCTCGGTCGGGAACCCTCGGGAGCGCCTGAGGCCGAACTTTGGCTGGGAGCCCATGCCGGGTCGCCGGCTCGAATCATCGACCCGTCCCTGGCCGGCGGGGCAGGCACCCTCGACGCCTGGATCGCAGCGTCTCCCGACCTTGCCCTAGGGTCGGAATACGCAGGGGCTGCGGGCGGCGGGGAAAGCCAGCCACGGCTGCCGTTCCTGCTGAAAGTTCTCGCGGCGGCCCATCCGTTGTCCCTCCAGGCCCATCCGTCACCGGAACGCGCCCGGGCCGGATTCGAGCTTGAGAACGAGGCCGGCATCCCGCTGGACGCCCCCGACCGCAACTACAGGGATCCGTACCACAAGCCCGAACTGATCGTCGCGCTGAGCGACAGGCTCGAGGCGCTCTGCGGCTTCCGTGACCCTGATACCATCCGCGCCATCCTCGAGGAGCTTCGCGCTCTGGATGCCGCCACCGATGACCCCCAGCCGGCCGCGCTCGGAGCCCTTGAGAGCCGCCTCACCGGTGCCGACCCTCTGCGGGATGCCGTCGACTGGCTGTTGCGGGACGGCCGCGGCGAAGACTCCGGCGAGGTCGCCTGGCTGATCCAGAGGGTGGTGACACTCGCCCGCCAGGCGGTCTACCTGGCAGAAGGCGGCGCAACGGTCGATTTCCTGCCCGCATTCGTCACCGTCGGTGAGCTTGCCGCGCACTACCCGGGCGACCCCGGAATTGTGATCTCACTTCTTGTCAACCGCGTTTCGCTCAAGCGCGGTGAGGCGCTTTATCTGCCGGCCGGGAACATTCATGCGTATCTCGATGGACTCGGCGTGGAGCTGATGACCGCGTCCGACAACGTCCTCCGGGGCGGGTTGACTCCCAAGCACATCGACGTCGATGAGCTGCTCGATGTGCTCGACTTCACACCCCTGCCCGTTCCGTACCTGCCATCGGTCCCGATGTCTCCCGGAGTCTCTGTATTCCGGCCCGATGTACCCGACTTCGAGCTCGTGCGCATCGTGTCATCCCCTGACCGGACGGATGAGTCACCGTCGGCGGCGGGAGTGCCGATGCGGCAGGTGACGCTGGCGGGCCCCGGAATCATGCTGTGCACCAGCGGGCGCTTCCTCGTCGCCGGTGGCAAGTCATCCGCCGAGCTCAAGCGCGGCGAAGCCGCCTACATCACCCCCGACGAAGGGACCTTGACCTTCGCCGGGGCCGGCGAGGTGTTCCTGGCCACGACCGCCTCAGTCTCGGCCTGAGTGTGAGTTTGCATCTGAGTCTGAGCCCGGGGTAGCTCCCTGCGGGGGCCGAAAGAGTGGCGGCAGTGGCTCGGGCTCCATCGTGGAGATGTGGCCGCAGCATCCCTGGGCGACCTGAAGGATGCCGGGGGCGAAGCCGTCCCGAATACCCGAGAGTCGTTCTCCCCGCGGGGGCTGTCGCGCGGGGGCGTCCTCGCGGCGGTGATCAGCACACTCGAACGCGGCGCCGGGCCTCTGGAACTCAGCGCATCTGGCTCCCGCGGGAGTTCCTGCACTGACAGCTAGGGTGGTGTTGTCGGCAGCGCGCTGCTGCCGCGCGAGTTTGCGAGGCATCACATGGCGTGGCTGGTCACCGGCGGAGCGGGCTACATCGGGTCGCACATCGTGCGCGCATTCCAGGCCGAGGGGATCGACGTCGTCGTGATGGACGACCTCTCCAGCGGTCACGAAGAATTCGTCCCCGAAGGAGTTGCGTTCGCTCGGGGGACTCTCCTCGACGAGGACCTGGTACGGCGGACGCTCACCGAGTACGACGTGGCCGGGGTCGTCCACGTCGCCGGTTTCAAATACGCCGGGGTTTCCGTGCAGAGACCGCTCCACACCTACGAGCAGAACGTCACAGCCACCGCCATTCTTCTGCGGGCGATGCAGGACGCCGGTGTTGGCAACATCGTCTTCTCCTCGAGCGCCGCCGTCTATGGCACGCCGACGACGGATATCGTCACCGAGGACACGCCCAAGAACCCGGAGTCCCCGTATGGCGAGTCGAAGCTCATCGGTGAGTGGTTACTGCGAGATCAGGGGGTGGCGGCCGGACTCCGGCACACCTCCCTGAGGTACTTCAACGTCGTCGGATCCGGGTCACCGGATCTGCGCGACACCAGCCCTCACAATCTGGTCCCAATGGTGTTCCGAGCGCTACTTGAGGGACGGACTCCGCGCATCAATGGCGATGATTACAACACGCCGGACGGAACCTGCAT
>JAODMM010000073.1 GCA_025465015.1 Cryobacterium sp.
GCTCGGATCGTGGACGTCACCCCGGGTCGCATCCGCGACGCCCTCGACGAAGGCGCCGTGGCCATCGTCGCCGGCTTCCAGGGCTTCAACCGCGACACCAAGGACATCACGACCCTCGGTCGTGGCGGATCGGACACCACTGCTGTTGCGCTGGCCGCCGCCCTCGGGGCTGAGGTCTGCGAGATCTACACCGACGTCGACGGAGTTTTCACGGCGGATCCCCGCGTGGTTCCGCTCGCGCACAAGCTTGACCGGATCTCGAGTGAAGAGATGCTTGAACTCGCGGCCGCCGGCGCCAAAGTCCTGTACATACGCGCCGTGGAATATGCTCGGCGCCATGGTGTGACGCTGCACGTGCGCTCGTCGTTCAACAACAACCCCGGCACCATCGTCTACAACGCCGGAGACGCGAAAGCGAATGGAGACACTGTGGAAGAGCCAATCATCGCCGGCGTTGCTGCGGATCTGAGTGAAGCGAAGGTCACCGTCGTCGGCGTACCCGACATCCCCGGCAAGGCCGCACTCATCTTCAAGATCGTGGCGAAGACGAACGCCAACGTCGACATGATCGTTCAGAACGTGTCCGCAGCCGCAACGGGCCTCACCGACATCTCCTTCACGCTCCCGAAGTCGGAGGGGCAGCAGGTGCTCACCGCACTGACCAACGAGAAGGACAACGTCGGCTTCGTTGGCTTGCAGTACGACGACCAGATCGGCAAACTCGCCCTTGTCGGTGCCGGTATGCGCACGAACACAGGTGTTTCAGCGAAACTGTTCGAGGCGCTTTACGAAGCGGGTATCAACATCGAGATGATTTCGACGAGCGAGATCCGTATCTCTGTCGTCACCCGCGCCGACACCATCAACAACGCTCTGCGGGTCGTCCACACCGCTTTCGGTCTCGACGGTGACGGCGAAGCCGTCGTGCACGCTGGCACCGGACGCTGAGTTCCCGAACAACGCGATTCGCCGCACACACGCGCCCACCGCACCCGCAGCCCATTCACAATCTGCTCCACTGGTGTGGCTAAGTCAGCAGGACCGAGATAAACAGGCGACATTCGGGCAGTACTCGGGAGAATGCGCGAGAATTTTCTGAGTGAGCCGCACGAGAACCGGATGACGGGTGCCGGACGAGCCGTCGAAACGAAGCATAGGTAAGGAATGAGCATGACCAGCAGCGCAGGGATCAACATCGGCGTCGTCGGAGCCACCGGACAGGTGGGAGCCGTCGTGCGTCGCCTGCTGGAGGAGCGCAATTTCCCGGTTGCCACCATCCGCTACTTCGCCTCCGCCCGGTCAGCCGGAACCACGCTGCCCTGGAAGGGCACCGACATTGTGATCGAGGATGCGGCCACCGCCGACCCGACCGGGCTCGACGTGGCTATCTTCTCCGCAGGCGCCACCTTGTCCAAGGCCCAGGCTCCGCGCTTCGCGGAGGCAGGCGTGACGGTCATCGACAACTCGTCCGGGTGGCGGATGGATCCCCAGGTCCCGCTGGTCGTGAGCGAGGTTAACCCTGAGGCGATCAAGGATGCCGTGAAGGGCATCATCGCCAACCCGAACTGCACCACCATGGCTGCCATGCCTGTGCTCAAGGTGTTGCACGACGAGGCCGTACTCGAGCGCCTCATTGTGAGCACGTACCAGGCGGTCTCGGGAAGCGGGCTGGCCGGCGCGCGCGAACTGGCGACCCAGGTGCGCGTCGCCGCCCAGAATGAGAATTTGCTGCAGCTGGTGCACGACGGTACGGCCGTGACCATGCCGGAGCCCACGGTCTACGTGCGTCCGATCGCCTTCGACGTGATCCCGCTAGCCGGGTCGATCGTCGACGACGGCGAGTTCGAGACGGACGAAGAGAAGAAGCTGCGCAACGAGAGCCGCAAGATCCTTGACCTTCCCGAACTCCTGGTGAGCGGAACCTGCGTGCGGGTGCCGGTGTTCACCGGTCATTCGCTCTCGATCAACGCCGAGTTCGCCAACCCGCTCTCCGTCGCTCGCGCTCGGGAAATCCTCGCCGACGCCCCTGGCGTGCAGCTCACGGATATCCCGACGCCGCTCGAAGCGGCCGGGCAGGACCCTAGCCTGGTGGGACGTATCCGCCAGGACCCGGGCGTCCCGGGCGGCCGTGGCCTCGCGATGTTCATCAGCAACGACAACCTGCGGAAGGGCGCCGCGCTGAACGCCGTGCAGATCGCGGAACTGGTCGCGGCGGACCTGCTCGCCCCGGTTCCCCAGGCCTGACCACGCCCGCGACGCAGCCGGCCCGGTTCACCCCAACTCTGGGGGAGCCGGCCCGGTCGCCCCTGCCGCAGCGGCGCATCTCCGCTACGTTGGGCACCGTGGAGGAGATGCGGACATCAGCGCGCGCACGGCGTATCGGCTTCGTCCTGTTCGCGGTGCCCGGCCTCGCTCTCATCGCAGCATCCGTCGTAATCCTGATTGTCGGCCCCGCGCATCGGTGGCCGGTCGCCATCGTCGGCGTCCTCTGCGTCGCCGCGTTTGAGCTGGGCCGGGTTCCGCTTGCCCATTCCCCGCAGCGCACTCCCGCCGCCAGCTTGCCGATCGTTGCTTTGCCGGCACTCACACCTGCAGTTCCCGCAGACGTGGCCGTCGGTATCATCGCACTCGGCGTGCTTCTGGTCATCTTCACCCGAACCGGTCGGATCGGAGTGGCCTTCTACGGCGCCGGGCTCGCCGGCGCCAGTGCCGTCGTCTCGGTTCTGATCATCACCGCATGGGACAGCACCCTGCCCCTCATCGTTGCCCCCAGCGCGTGCCTTGGCTTTCTCGTTATCGTGCTCACGGTCGAAAGCATCCGCCTTCGGGTCACCAAAGCACGCGGAACCGTCGCCCGGGTGCTCGCCCTGTCACCGGTGCGGATCGCGGGCATGGCCGCAGCCTGCGTCGTGCTCTCGTCGGTTGCCTCGTCGTGGAGCGACTTCGGGCTTCCCTTCATCGAGAGCAACAGCGGACCACTCAACGCGATTGTCGTGCTCCTGGCTCTGACCCTCATCGCCCTGGCCGGCAAACTCGTCCTCCACAACATCGCGATGCGTCGCCGCCTGACCGGACTGATCACCGGCGCCAGTTCCCTCACCGCACTCAGCCGCTATGCCCGCCCCGGCGCCAAAGGTGAAGCGGATGACGCGGAGGCGGACATCGACACCGAGGTTGCCGATATCCTGCACACTGCTATCGCTGAGGCGATCGGTCTCGAATCGGTATCCCTGCTTTCTCGACCGGCCGGAAGGGGAGAGATCGACGCTCCGGTTGCCCTCGGTAGGAGGGTCAAGCGCTTCGTCGTGGTCGCCCGCGACCCCATGGACGTGGGATTCACGGCCGAAGACCGCACCGCCCTTACCGCCCTCGCCCAGGCTGCAACCGTCGTCGTCACCGCCCGCCGGAACCTGGGCGGTCTCACCCTGCGCGCTGACACCGATCCGCTCACAGGCCTACCCAACTACGGCGCCTTCCAGAAGTCTCTCGCCGCCCTGAATGAGAGCCGCGACTACTCCGAGGCGCTAGCTGTTCTCTTCATCGACCTCGACGATTTCAAACGACTCAACGACCGCTTCGGCCACGGGATCGGCGACCGGGTGCTAGGCGAGCTGGGCCGACGGCTGAGGGGCGTGGTGCGACCGGATGACGTGGTCGCGCGGGTAGGTGGCGACGAGTTCGTCATCATCCTCACCCACCTCTCGTCGCTGGCCGAGGCGAAGTCGATCGCTGAGCGCATCATGGCCGTCTCGGGTGAACCCCTGACAATGAACGGCCTCACCTTCAGCCCGATCCTCAGCATCGGGCTCGCATACTCCGCGCACCGGGAATCCGACATCCAGCAGCTCGTGCAAGACGCCGACCGCAGCATGCTGGCCATCAAGAAATCCCGACGCCGAGGCGGCCCGGCCAAAGAGAGCACCATCAACATCTCCGGACACCGCTCCTCACAGGTGAATGACATCGTGGCCCGCGCCATCGACGAAGACCGCCTGGAGCTCGCCTTCCAACCCATTGTGAGCCTGATGAGCGGGCACATCTGGGGTTTTGAAGCTTTGGTGCGTTACACCGACCCGGAGCTCGGGCCGATCTCCCCAGGGTCTTTGGTCGAGAAGGCCAAGGGGCTCGGCCGAATCGACAAGCTCACCCGCCAGGTGGCCGAGAAGGCCATGGCCGCCGCTGCCGAGTTTCGCCTCATCGACGACCGCATCATGTGCATGGCGATCAACGTCGAGGCGAACCAGATACTGCCCTACCGAGCGGGCTCCTTCCTGGCGGAGCTGGCCGAACGGTACCCGGCGATCTCCCTCTGCCTCGAACTCAACGAACGCTCCGTCGTCCGCGTCTCGTCCGCCGTCCGGGAACAGGCGGAGCACCTTCGCGACGTCGGACTCATGATCGCGCTCGACGACTACGGCTCCGAGGACTCCTCAGTGGATGCCCTCGTGCGCGTCCCCATGGACATTCTCAAAATCGACCGGAGCCTTGTCGATGACCTCGCCGACATTCGCCAGCGTGAGGTGTTGACCGCCCTTCAGGGGTTCGGCGACAGTCTCGAGTATTCGATGATCGTCGAGGGGGTCGAGAATGAACTGATGGCGTCCCGCCTGCACGAGATCGGCATCCGCAACGCGCAGGGGTTCCATTACGGGGTTCCCCAGGGGTTCGAAGCGACCATCGCCCGGCTGGAGCAGTTCGGTGCGACCGCCGTAGTGCAGGCCAAGACCGGTACCACGGGAGTAGGCCAGCGCGCCCTAGCGTCCCCGGTCGTCTGAGTTCACTCCGTGGCGTGACCAGGATCGCGCCGCTGCATTGCTAGTCTCAACAAATGTTCACCTCGTCGTCGCGACACCCCGCGGCCCCGTCGCACGAGGCGGCAAGCGCTCCGTCACGGAAGTCGGACCCGGCGCGACCACAGTCCTTGACCGAACCGGGACAAGCAGCCGCAGCCTCATCGCAGCTGGGTCGGTCTGTCTTCCTGAACCAGCTCCTACTCGCCGCCGCGGTCGTCATCCTCGTGGTTGTGGTCGCAGTCGCGCAGCC
>JAODMM010000088.1 GCA_025465015.1 Cryobacterium sp.
CGTCTACTCCTACTTACGCTTCTTGCCGACGGTACGGCGACGAACAATGAGCTTGTCGCTTTCCTTGTTGGGGTGCCGGGTACGGCCTTCCTTCTGGCCCCAGGGGCTCACAGGGTGACGTCCACCGGAGGTCTTGCCCTCACCACCACCGTGCGGGTGGTCGACCGGGTTCATGGCGACGCCACGCACGGTCGGGCGGACGCCCTTCCAGCGCATCCGGCCGGCCTTACCCCAGTTGATGTTGGACTGCTCGGCGTTGCCGACCTCGCCGATGGTCGCACGGCACCGCGCGTCGACGTTGCGGATCTCGCCCGACGGCAGGCGGAGCTGCGCGTAGGGGCCGTCCTTGGCGACAAGACGAACGGAGGCACCGGCGGAGCGGGCCATCTTGGCGCCGCCGCCCGGCTTCAGCTCGATCGCGTGGATGACGGTACCGGTGGGGATGTTCTTCAGCGGCAGGTTGTTTCCCGGCTTGATGTCAGCGCCCGCACCCGACTCGACGATGTCGCCCTGGGCGAGCTTCGTCGGGGCGAGGATGTAACGCTTCGTGCCGTCAACGTAGTGCAGCAGCGCGATGCGCGCCGTGCGGTTGGGGTCGTACTCGATGTGAGCGACCTTCGCGTTGACGCCGTCCTTGTCATTGCGACGGAAGTCGATGAGACGGTACTGGCGCTTGTGACCGCCACCGATGTGGCGAGTGGTGATGCGGCCCTGGTTGTTGCGGCCACCGGTCTTGGACAGGGGGCGAAGCAGCGACTTCTCCGGGGTCGAACGGGTGATCTCTGCGAAGTCCGCAACAGATGATCCGCGACGACCCGGGGTCGTGGGCTTGTACTTACGAATAGCCATGTGTTATTCCTCTAACCCGTGCCGCTTAGCCGACGGCCGTGAAGATGTCGATGGAACCGGACTTGAGCGTGACGATCGCACGCTTGGTGTCCTTGCGCTTGCCCATGCCGAACTTAGTGCGGCGAGTCTTGCCCTGACGGTTCAGGGTGTTGATCGACGCGACCTCGACCTTGAAGATCTTCTCAATGGCGAGCTTGATCTCGGTCTTGTTCGAGCGGGGGTCCACGATGAAGGTGTACTTGCCTTCATCGATCAGGCCGTAGCTCTTCTCGGAGACGACCGGGGCGATGATGACGTCGCGGGGGTCCTTGTTGATAGCGGTAGCCATTATGCGGACACCTCTTCCTTGTTGGTCTTGCTCGCCACGAACGCGTCGAACGCGCCCTTGGTGAAGACGATGTCGTCGCTGACGAGCACGTCATAGGCGTTCAGCTGGTCCCAGGCGAGAACGTGGACGGTCGGCACGTTGCGGATGCTCCGCAGCGTGAGCTCGTCGGTACGCTCCAGGACGACCAGCACGTTCTTGCTGCTGGCCACGCTGTTAAGCACGTTGAGCGCAGTCTTCGTGTTCGGCGTCTCACCCGTGAAGAGCGAATCCACCACGTGGAGGCGGCCTCCGCGTGCGCGGTCGGAGAGCGACCCACGAAGCGCAGCAGCGATCATCTTCTTGGGGGTGCGCTGGTCGTAGCTGCGGGGCACGGGTCCGTGGACGATGCCACCACCGGTCATCTGGGGCGCACGGATCGATCCCTGGCGGGCACGACCGGTTCCCTTCTGCTTGAACGGCTTGCGACCGGCACCGGATACCTCACCACGACGCTTGGTCTTGTGGGTACCCTGGCGTGCGGCGGCGAGCTGCGCGACGACGACCTGGTGGATCAGCGGGATGTTGGTCTGAACGTCGAAGAGCTCGGCGGGCAGCTCAACAGAGCCGGCCTTGTTACCTGAGGCGTCGATGACGTCGAGAGCGGATGCGTTGGTTGCATTTACCATGAAACTACGCCCCCTTCACTGCGTTGCGAACGAATACGAGGCGGCCACGAGCGCCGGGAACGGCGCCCTTGACCAGCAGGAGGCCCTTCTCGGCGTCGACCGAGTGAACCTTGAGGTTCAGGACGGTCACGCGCTCGCCACCCATACGACCGGCCATGCGCATGCCCTTGAAAACACGGCTGGGGGTCGAGGAGGCGCCGATGGAGCCGGGCTTGCGGTGGTTGCGGTGCGAACCATGCGAAGCGGAGACACCCTTGAAGTTGTGACGCTTCATGACACCGGCGAATCCCTTGCCCTTGCTGGTGCCCATGACATCAACCTTGGTGCCTGCCTCGAACACGCCGTCGACGGTGAGTTCCTGGCCCAGGGCGTAGTCAGCAGCATCCGCGGTGCGGAGCTCGGTGATGTGACGGCGAGGCGTAACGCCTGCCTTGTCGAAGTGACCGGCGGCAGGCTTGTTCACCTTGCGCGGGTCAATGGCGCCGGCAGCAATCTGCACGCCGTTGTAGCCGTCGACCTCGGTCGAACGGATCTGGGTCACGACGTTCGGCGTGATCTCGATGACAGTCACGGGTACGAGCTTGTTGTTCTCGTCCCACACCTGGGTCATGCCGAGCTTCTTGCCGAGCAGACCCTTTGTGGTCTTGGTATCGGAGTAAGACATGGGTTCCCTTAGAGCTTGATCTCGATGTTGACGTCGGCCGGAAGGTCGAGTCGCATGAGCGAGTCGACGGCCTTGGGCGTCGGGTCGATGATGTCGATCAGCCGCTTGTGGGTGCGCATCTCGAAGTGCTCCCGGCTGTCCTTGTACTTGTGAGGTGAACGGATGACTGCCACCACGTTCTTCTCGGTCGGCAGCGGCACCGGTCCGACGACGGTCGCGCCGGCACGGGTCACGGTGTCGACGATCTTCCGCGCCGAGGTGTCGATGACCTCGTGGTCGTACGACTTAAGTCGAATGCGGATCTTCTGTCCCGCCATGTCTGACTCTCTCTCTGTCAAGGCGTCTTACATCCCGGGAGGGTTGCATTGGACGCCGTAGTAGCACTACTGCTGTGGCACCACTGTTCTTCTGTCAATTTCGACTCGCGCAGGTTTTCTCTGCATCCGTCGAGGGCTGACGCTCGCACCCGGACGTCGCCCGGGCGAAGACATGGATTTCCCATATCATCTGGAGTGTCGATTTAAGCTGTGTTCTGCTGCCCGCGGCCTAGCTCCTCAGCCCCGTTGGGGGCAAGCTATGCACTGCCTGGCAGTGATCCCGACGCCGCGCGCTGGGCACGCGGGTGGAAATGTTGAACTAGAAGAGTCTGCCACAGACCGAGGGCCATTTGCAACCCGGGCGTGTCGCGGCTGGGCTGGTTCCCAGCTTCAGTCAGCTGTGCCGCCGATTAGGGCGCGGCGGGCTGCTCTGCTGCCCGAATTTCCGCTTCCCGCCGTCTCGCCCGATCGAGCAGGAGCAAGCCGACGAGCATGACCAGCGCAGCAAAGACAAGCGCTTCGGCGCCCCCCGTGAAACGAATGATGAAGGCGCCCAGCGCTCCGCCCGCACCCATCGCGATGACGGCCACCAGCCGGCGCCTCCACCGGTCCCCCCTCCCGCCTGCCAACCGGCTTTCGATTGCCAGGTTCGCCAGTGTGCTCGTGACGACGATGGTGGTGATGTCGTTGATTCCCGCCGCCCGGACACCGGCGGCTTGGGCTCCCATGACCACGGCGAGCAGGGCTGTGACGGCCAGCAGTGCCCCTTCCGGCAACGACCCGGCGGCCAGCCAAACGGCGCCGAGGACTCCGGCAACGGTCGCGGAGACGGCCAGGAGCACCAGGTTCACGCTGGGGAGCCGGCTGGCGTGGGTGTGACCGCGGATGATCCTGGCGCAGGCGAGGGCACCGACGAGGAACCCGAGGAGGGCTACGAGGTTATTCAGCAGTGGTACGCCATCCACGCCCGCGAGGCTGAACCCGATGAACAGCACATTCCCTGTCATGTTTCCGGTGAACACCCGGTCGAGGGCAAGGTAACTGACCGCGTCCACAACCCCGGTGGAGGCAGTGAGCACAACGAGTCCCGGGAGGTACAACCTGTCCAGGGTGGTTTGGGTGGCGGTGTCGGTCACGAGAGGGCCCCCTTTCAGCTCCACGCTACCGGGCGCCGGCAGTGAGCAAGAGTCACCCCGCGCGCACCGGCGTGAGCGCGATGGTTCGCCCGTGATTACCTCGCTACCGCCTGCGGCACACCGCTAGTCGGCTTCGGGCCGCTGGCGGGCCTTGGGGACGGTGCCTCCGCGCGGTGGCGTGGGCGTGAAGACGCACTCGCCAGGCCCTCCGGTGATACCGACCCGTTACGGAACGAGTCTTCAATCCATCGCTTGGACAGACCCGCCGCGACGAGGGACAGCACCAACAAGGTCGCCATCACCCAGGGCTCGCTTGGAACCCCGGTGATGAAGGGCGTCATCAGCAGGATCGGCCAGTGCCACAGGTACAGCGAGTACGACACGTCCCCTAGCCACTGGACCGGGATCAGTCGAGCCATCCCGGCAGTGCTCCAGCGAACCTCCGGCGTACCTGCCCAGATCACTGCGGCGGTCCCGAGCACAGGCAGCAGTGCCACCACACCGGGGAAGGTCTCGACGTCTGTGAGCGTCCAGAGCGCCAGACCGATCGCGGCCAGACCGACCCACGACACCAGCGCACGGACCTTGACCCACTGGGCCCCAGCAACCACGGGCAGGCAGGCCAACACCGCGCCGACACCGAACTCCCAGGCGCGCGAGAACGTGGAGAAATAGGCCAGATTGTTGTCCTGGAGGGTGAGCAGCACGCCGTGGACAAAGGACGCCGCTGTCACCAGGCCGAGCACGAGGACCAGGGCACGCCGCCGTCCCCCTGCGTAACGCCCGACAATCCAGAGCGCCCCCATGAGCAGCAGTGGCCAGGCGAGATAGAACTGTTCCTCCACCGACAACGACCAGAAGTGCTGTACGGGCGTGGAAGCCAGGTCGGCAAACCCGGGACGGGTGGCATCGGCGAACCAGTGCCAGTTCTCGATGTACAGGGCACTGGCGGCGATCTCGGCCAGGAAGCGCCGGCCCTCACCGGGCGGCACGAACAGCAGCGTCACGACCGCCGTTGCTGCCAGCACGACGAATGCGGCAGGCAGGATGCGGCGTGAGCGGCGGAGATAGAACTGGCCGAGCGAGATCCGCCCGGAGCGGTCGAACTCGCGCAAGAGCAGGCCCGTAATCAGGAACCCCGAGATGACGAAGAACACGTCCACTCCGATGAAACCTGCCGGTGCGATGGTGGGCCAGAAGTGGTAGCTGACGACGGACACGACTGCTACGGCACGAAGGGCCTGTATCTCGGGGCGTGTGGCGGCGCGCTGATAGGAATTCGTGGCTGTCACCCATTCAGGTTACGTGAGCGCCCTGTCGAGTCAAAAACAGCGAGGGGCCCTTGCCACTGGCGCGTTCCGTCTGATACGCCTTGCTGGCGCCTCAGACGAACCGGGCGGAGCACGCCGCAGGGGGTGGGGCCGCGTCATTCGGCCTATGCCGCGGGCGCCAAAAAAGGGGGCCGGGCCGCAAAGGCCCGACCCCCTTAAAGGGTGTTACTTGATGATCTTCGTGACGGTACCGGCACCGACCGTGCGGCCACCCTCGCGGATGGCGAAGCCGAGGCCCTCTTCCATAGCGATCGGCTGGATCAGCGCGACAGTCATGTCCGTGGTGTCGCCGGGCATGACCATCTCGGTGCCCTCGGGCAGCGTGATGACGCCGGT
>JAODMM010000102.1 GCA_025465015.1 Cryobacterium sp.
ACCGGCGGGGCGCTCGTATCGCTGTCGATCCGCGGCGAGCTGCCGTGGTGGGTGACCCTGGTTATCCTGGTGCGGGAGGTCGGCATCACGATCTTCCGCTTCGCGATGCTGGGGGACCACGTCATCCCCGCCTCGCGGGGCGGCAAGCTGAAGACGGTCATGCAATCGGTGGCGATCTCGCTGGCGCTCGTGCCGTTGTGGCTGGTCGTCGGTGACTGGGTGCATTGGGTGAACACTGCCGCCATGGTGGCAGCCCTCATTATCACCGTGCTCACCGGCGTCGATTATCTCGTCTCCGGCTGGCGCGAGAAACGCACGAGCGGCAGCAGTGCCACGCGCAGCTGATCCTGCTGCCCGGCTTGTGGCCGAGCTGACCGCACGCCATCTCACCATTGCGGTCGCGGAATCGCTCACTGGGGGCCTGCTCGCTGCGGAGTTAGTCCGCATCCCTGGCGCATCCGCTGTCCTGAACGGCGCCGTCGTGGCCTACAACACCGAACTCAAGCACACCCTTTTGGGCGTCGACAGTGGCGTCCTGAACGTTCACGGGCCAGTGCATCCGGATGTCGCGAAGCAGATGGCGCTGGGTGCACGCGCTCTGCTCACGGTGGGGGGAGTCCGTGCCGACGTGGGGGTCGCCACGACCGGGGTTGCGGGCCCCGATTCCCAGGGGGGCCAGGAGCCGGGCACCGTGTTCATCGGCTTGTCCGTGGGATCGGAATCCTGGGCTGTGCGCCTCGATCTTCACGGGGACCGGGCGATGATTCGGGCGCAGACGGTGGTCGGTGCGATCGAAGCTGTGAAGGACCTGATGTCCCGTGAGAGCGTGGAATAGGTACCGTCCTACGGGGGTTACACAGAGCGTATTCACAAGCAAAGCCCAGTCGCGGCAAGTAGCGTCGTGAACGTGGATGGATGGTAGTCTGGGCCATCCACGAAGCGATCAAGAGTCGCTCAATGGGAAGCGATCGACAGTCGCTGACAGGGCTGAATCGGTCACAGGGCAGCAGTCACAAGAATTGAGAAGGAGGTTCCGATGATTCTGGTTCGTCAAGAAATCGGCGATGTGCTGAGGGACTTCCGCCTGCAGAAAGGCCGCACGCTGCGCCAGGTTGCGAGTAAGGCCAGTGTGGCCCTCGGTTACCTGAGTGAGGTCGAACGCGGCCAGAAGGAAGCGTCCTCCGAGATTCTCGCTTCGGTTGCAGACGCACTCGACACCCCGATCTCGGTCATCATGCGCGAGGTCGGCGATCGTCTCGCGGTCATCGAGGGGATCGGCCCGTTCCCCGACACCGTTCCTGAAGAGTTCGTCGTCGACTTCGACTCCGACCTTCTGGTCCGCTAACATTCCGGGTTCCAGCCGTTTAGACGAAGCGTAAGCGGGGGAGAGTCGTCGGATGCGCCTGAGTGAATTCCGCCAAGCAATCCGGGATGAGTTCGGCGACGGTTACGGGCGGGTTCTGACGCGCGATCTGGTTCTGACTCCGCTTGGAAGCACCGCCGACCAGGCGCTGGACGCCGGCGTTCCTGCGAAGGATGTCTGGCTTGCCCTGTGCGCGGAGACGGATGTTCCGAAGAGCCGTTGGTTCGGTGTCGGGCTTCCCCTGCCTCAGAAATAGCGCCCTCTCCGACGCACTCCCGAAGGCAAGGGCCCTTCGCCGCCTACAACCTCGCGACACGCCCGGGTAGGCGATCGAATGCGTGTTCGGATCTTGCTAGGCTCCCCCACAGCAGCAGTCGAAGACGGTGTGTCCACTGTTCCTCGCTTCGCCGGCCCATTGTCGGACGTGGCACGTACAGTCGGACTCGTCAACGACAGACAGCTACCTGCCTTGTCGGGAGCGGGTTACCGGGTCTCCCGGAGCCTGCGCCGACAGCCTATAGGCGCCAGAACGCACGACCGAAGGAGACCCCAATGCCATCCGCAGCAGATCGCGAGAAATCACTTGAAACAGCCCTCGCCCAGATCGACCGTCAGTTCGGCAAGGGCTCGGTCATGCGGCTGGGCAGCGACGACCGTGCGCCCGTCGAAGTAATCCCAACCGGGTCCATCGCACTCGACGTTGCCCTCGGGGTAGGCGGTCTTCCGCGTGGCCGCATCGTCGAGATCTACGGTCCGGAATCGTCCGGTAAGACGACGCTGACCCTCCATGCCATCGCCAACGCGCAGCGCAACGGTGGCATCGCAGCATTCATCGACGCCGAGCATGCACTCGACCCGGAATATGCGAAGAAGCTCGGTGTGGACATTGACGCACTGCTGGTCTCCCAGCCCGACACCGGCGAGCAGGCCCTCGAAATCGCAGACATGCTTGTGCGAAGTGGGTCCATCGACCTCATCGTCATCGACTCCGTCGCAGCGCTCGTGCCTCGTGCGGAGATCGAGGGCGAGATGGGGGATTCCCATGTCGGACTCCAGGCGCGCCTGATGTCGCAGGCGCTCCGCAAGCTGACCGGTGGCCTCAGCCAGACCAACACGACGATGATCTTCATCAATCAGCTTCGCGAGAAGATCGGCGTTTTCTTCGGCAGCCCCGAGACCACCGCCGGCGGTAAGGCGCTCAAGTTCTATGCCTCGGTGCGACTGGACATCCGACGGATCGAAACCTTGAAAGACGGTACCGAAGCCGTCGGTAACCGCACCAGGGTCAAGGTCGTCAAAAACAAGATGGCCCCGCCATTCAAGCAAGCCGAGTTCGACATCATCTACGGGATCGGTATCTCCCGGGAGGGCAGCTTGATCGACTTTGGCGTGGAGCACGCCATCGTGAAGAAGTCGGGCGCCTGGTACACCTACGACGGCGACCAGCTCGGCCAAGGCAAGGAGAATTCGCGGAACTTCCTGCTGAAAAACCCTGACATTGCCCAGGAGATCGAGACGAAGATCCTCAACAAGCTGGGTATCGGTGCGGAGGGTGCGGCGGCCAAGGCCGCTGCCGAAGCGGTGGAGGCGGCCAAAGTCGTCGGCAATGTGGAGTCCATCCAAGCAAAGATCGGTTCCCGAAAGGGCGCCTGACAACCCACCACTCGGAAGGCAGGTAACGGATGGTTCATTTCGAACCCAAGGATGGGGCTGAGTCTCGATCCTCAGAATCGATCGCGCCCGTTACCTACCTTCCGGGCGCCACCCCGGGTATGAAACGGCGATCTCCTCTCGATGACGCAGGATGGGGCGGTGCGTCAGCAGCTGCATTCGGCGCTCTCGACGCCGCCCGGGGGGAACCAGTACGGGGGCGAAGCCTCGAGGAACAGCGCGAGAACGCCGAGAAGCTGCTTCTGCAGCGACTCCGCACCCGCTCGCTCTCTGTGGCCGAGGCGCGGGCGGTGTTAGGCGGGACCGAGATCGGTGACGGCGATGCAGAAGAGATCATCCAACGCTTCTCCGAGCTGCACTACCTCGATGAGCGCAAGCTGGCGGATCAGATCATGCGGAGTCACCACGAGCGCAAAGGGCTCGGCCGCACCGCCGTGGAAGCTGAAATGCGCCGTCGACGGCTCGCCCACGACGTGATGCTCGAGAAGCTCGACGAGCTCCCCGACGACGAGGCGGCGCGCGCAGCCGAACTCGCAGGCAAACGGATGCAGCAGCTTGACCGGCTCGACGACGAGACCGCGGACCGGCGGCTCACGGGCTACCTGATGCGCAAGGGCTACTCCTCACAGGTCGTGCGTGCGGCGGTAAAAGAGGCGATGGCGACGCGTGCCCGCGGCGGTGGCACCTCTGCGGTCCGCTTCCGGTGATCTCCTTTAGCCCGGGTGCGAACGTAAACTAGACAGACTATGAGCATTGCCACCGTCGCATCCGACTTGTCCGGGCCCACTCGGATCGCTTCCTCACCGGCGGCGATCGACCCGTCCGGCAACCCCCGCACCTATGAGGTGCGCACGTTCGGATGCCAGATGAATGTGCACGACTCGGAGCGGCTGAGCGGCTCCCTTGAAGCTGCGGGATACATCCCGGCGAACGGGGAAGAGGCCGACATCGTGGTGATCAATACCTGCGCGGTCCGGGAGAATGCCGACAACAAGCTCTACGGGAACCTGGGCCAGCTAGCTTCCGTCAAAAAGCGACACGAGGGCATGCAAATCGCCGTCGGCGGCTGCCTTGCCCAGAAAGACAAGAACACGATCCTCGACAAGGCGCCGTGGGTCGACGTGGTGTTCGGCACGCACAACATGGGATCCCTCCCGAGCCTGCTCGAGCGAGCGCGTCACAACGGTGAGGCGCAGCTTGAGATCCTCGAGTCGTTGGAGACATTCCCCTCCACCCTTCCTACCAAACGGGACTCCAGCTACAGCGGTTGGGTATCCATCTCCGTCGGCTGCAACAACACCTGCACGTTCTGCATTGTGCCCATGCTCCGAGGCAAGGAGAAGGACCGCCGTCCCGGCGAGATTCTCGCGGAGATCCAAGCCCTCGTCGACGATGGTGCCATAGAAGTCACCCTGCTGGGTCAGAACGTGAACTCCTACGGCGTCGAGTTCGGCGACCGGCTCGCATTCGGAAAGCTGCTGCGAGCCGCCGGTCAGATCGAGGGGCTCGAACGCATTCGATTCACCAGCCCCCACCCGGCAGCATTTACCGACGATGTGATCGACGCCATGGCGCAAACGCCTGCCGTGATGCCGCAGCTGCACATGCCGCTGCAATCCGGTTCCGACCGCATCCTCAAGGCGATGCGTCGCTCCTACCGGTCCGCGAAGTTCCTCGGGATCCTCGAACGGGTGCGAGCCCAGATGCCCGACGCCGCCATCAGTACCGACATCATCGTCGGATTCCCCGGCGAGACTGAGGAGGACTTCCTTGACACCCTCCGCATCGTCGAGGAAGCCCGCTTCGCCACGGCATTCACCTTCCAGTACTCGGTACGCCCAGGTACCCCCGCCGCCACCTTGACTGATCAGGTTCCCAAGGCTGTTGTTCAGGAGCGGTACGAGCGGCTCATCGCCCTCCAGGAGCAGATTTCCTGGGAGGAGAACCGCGCTGTCGTCGGGCGCGAGGTGGAACTGCTTGTCGCACACGGTGAGGGCCGGAAAGACGCTGACACGCACCGGATGAGTGGGCGTGCAGCGGACAGCCGTCTGGTGCACTTCGCCGTTCCCGCGGGAAGCGATGTGCCGCGTCCTGGTGACATGGTCACGGTGACAGTGACCCAGGCGGCACCATTCCACCTCCTCGCCGACCCCATCGAGGGCACGTCCTTGCGCATCCGTCGCACCAGGGCGGGGGACGCGTGGGACCGCGCGCAGGCGGACTCCTGTGGCGTCCCCGCCGCGCCGGGCAGCGCTCCGAGTGCAGGGGGACCGGTCTCGCTCGGTTTGCCGTCACTTCGCCTCCGCGGCGGTGCCACCACCATCCCCATCTACGACCTCGCAGACGGCCAGCGCTAAAGGCCGTGCTCGTTGTTATCGTCGGGCCCACCGGTACCGGCAAGTCCGAGTTGTCCCTCGACGTCGCAGAGGGGCTCGGAGCCCAGGGCCGAGTGGCGGAGATTGTGAACGCCGACGCCATGCAGCTGTACCGGGGCATGGATATCGGCACAGCGAAGCTTCCCACCGCTCAGCGCCGCGGCATCCCACACCATCTGCTCGACGTGCTCGATGTGACCGACGAGGCCAGTGTGTCCCGGTACCAGAGCCAAGGCCGGGCGGCGATCAGCAACATTGTGTCACGTGGTCGAGTGCCCATCCTTGTGGGTGGATCCGGGCTCTACGTGTCCTCCGTGATCTACGACTTCCAGTTCCCCGGCACGGATCCCGCGCTCCGTGCACAACTTGAGGCAGCGCTCGACGCTGAAGGCCCAGGCCAGCTGTATACGAGGTTGAAGGCCATCGACCCGGCAGCGGCGGACCGGATCGGCCCGACCAACGGGCGACGCCTCGTTCGCGCCCTCGAGGTGGTCGAGATGACAGGTCAGCCCCATGCCGCGTCCCTCCCCGCGGCCCCGGTGCCCTGGATGTCAGCCGTCATCCTCGGTCTGCAAGCGCCGAGAGCCGCACTCACCGCGAGACTGGACGCACGGGTCGTGGCGATGTGGGCGGCGGGTCTCGTCGATGAAACCGACGGGCTGATTCAGGACGGGCTCGAACGGGGCGTGACTGCGAGCCGTGCAATCGGGTACCTGCAAGCACTCGGACAGCTGCGCGGCACGCTCAGCGAGGCCGAGGCGATCCAGCAGACCCAGCAACTGACCCGGCGCTACGCCCGCCGTCAGGTGAGCTGGTTCAAGCGCTATCCGCACGTGCACTGGATGGAGTCCGGGGCCTCCGGCCGGGTGGATGAGGCGCTCGCCCGCCTAAACTGATCCGATGGGACGCGATCTGAACTTCACCAAAGGCCAAGGCACAGGAAACGATTTCGTGCTCTTCGCCGACCCTGACGGGGAGCTGCCGCTCACTCCCGCGCAGATCCGAGCCGTCTGCGACCGCAGGTTCGGGGTAGGGGCCGACGGCATCATCCGGGCAGTCCGGTCATCCCGGCTTCCCGACGGTGCTGCTGCTCTCGCCGAGGATGACGGTGCTGAATGGTTCATGGACTATTGGAACGCGGACGGTTCCCCTTCGGAGATGTGCGGGAACGGCATCCGTGTGTACACCCGATTCTTGATCGACCACGACCTTGTCTCCCTCGCCGAAGGTGACACGCTTGCCATCGGGACTCGGGGTGGGGTTCGCGACGTGCAGCGCAATCTCACCGGGTTCCAAGTTGACCTCGGTCGCTGGAAGCTCGATGGCGGCGAACCGCTCGTGCGCGTCAAGAACCTCCAAGTGGCGCGTCCCGGACTCGGGATAAACGTCGGAAACCCGCACGTCGTCGTCGCCCTTGCCGATGACGATGAGCTTGAGTCTGCCGACCTGGGGTTCATCCCGCTCCTCGATCCCGAAGCTGTCGGCGGCGTCAACGTGGAACTCGTCGTTCCGCATGATCCGCTGGTCATGGATGGTGTCGGCCGCATCCGTATGCGCGTTCACGAGCGCGGCAGTGGAGAAACCCTCTCCTGCGGCACCGGTGCGGCGGCTGCGGCACTCGCGACGCGCCATTGGGCCGGACGGGGAGCGCCGAACCAGTGGAGAGTGGATGTTCCCGGGGGAGTCCTCGGCGTGCGGATGTTCCCGACTGAGGACGGCGAGCATGTCGCGTTGTCCGGACCGGCCGAACTCGTCTTCGACGGAGTGCTCGGGCTCGGTTGACCGGGCGGTCACCTCGCGCTTGACCGGCCGGACGCCGGAGGGTGTCGGCCGGCGGCCCCGGCGCAGCCTTCAGTCGGTCGTCTCGCCCGCCGGCCCGTGTCGACGGACGCGAAGGACACGGAAGCCCTTGCTCGTCGTTGTGCGCGACACGCTGAAGTCATCGGGCAGTTCCCCGTCCAGCCATCGGTGAAGGGAGTCCGAGCCCAAATTGCGTTGCACCACGAGCCACGCATCCGACTCGACCTCCAGCCTCGGCAGCCAGGTGTGCATCAAGTTATGGAGTTCGCTCTTCCCGACCCTGATGGGCGGATTCGACCAGAGCGTGCGAAAGCGGACGTCGTCGGGAACGTCTGCGGGCAGGGAAGCGGTGATGTTGGACAGCCCGAGTTCGGCGGCGTTACGGCGTACGAGGTCGAGTGCCCTCTCGTTGACGTCGACAGCCCAAACTCGGGCATGGGGAGACGCCAGCGCCAGATGCAGGCTGATCGGTCCCCACCCGCAACCAAGGTCAAGGAAGTTGCCTCCCGGCGGAGGAGCAGGGGTACTGTTCAGCAGTACCTGGGTGCCGGTGTCGATGTGATCCGGGCTGAAGACAGCGTTGGCGGTCGTCACCTCGTACATCTGCCCGACCAGGTGTACAGCTATTCGGCGAAGTCTCAGATCGCTGTCCGGCGCAGAGGAGAAATAGTGCTCGGGCATAGGGGGAACTTACCGGACTTAGAGGAACTAGGGTTAAAGCAATGATTGAACCAACAGTGCCAGACGAAGACGATGTCGTAGCGCGAGTCCTAGCGAACGCCGACAGCCGGGCAAGCGGATTTGCCCTCTTCGGCGGGGGATCGGCGCAGGCGCTTCATGCGGGCGCAAACGATCGGGACGCTGGTCACGACGGCGATCAGTCCGAACGTGAGGACAGGAACGCTCTTCGCCGGGTCGCGGGTCTCTCCACCGAACTCGAAGATGTCACTGAGGTCGAGTACCGGCAACTGAGGCTGGAGAACGTTGTCCTGATCGGCATCTATTCGCAGGGCACCGTCACTGACGCGGAGAACTCGCTGCGGGAGCTCGCGGCCCTGGCGGAGACCGCCGGTGCGACAGTCCTCGACGGAATGCTGCAGCGTCGGCCGTACCCGGATCCCAGCACCTACCTCGGCAAGGGGAAGGCGCAGGAGCTTGCCGCCATGGTGCAGGCGCTCGGCGCCGACACGGTCATCGCCGACACGGAACTCGCGCCCAGCCAACGGCGCGCGCTTGAAGACATCGTCAAGGTGAAGGTTATTGACCGCACGGCTGTGATTCTGGACATCTTCAGCCAGCACGCCAAGAGTCGCGAGGGCAAGGCGCAGGTGGAACTCGCTCAACTCGAGTACCTGCTTCCTCGGCTCCGTGGGTGGGGTGAATCGATGTCCCGCCAGGCCGGCGGCCAAGTTGGTGGGGCCGGAGCCGGAATGGGCTCACGCGGGCCGGGTGAGACCAAGATCGAGCTCGACCGCCGCCGCATCCACACCCGGATGGCACGTCTCCGCAAGCAAATCGTCGAGATGAAGCCCGCGCGCGAAGCGAAGCGCGCCAACCGCCGCCGGAACGCAGTGCCCTCCGTCGCGATCGCCGGCTACACCAACGCCGGGAAGTCGAGCCTGCTGAACCGCATCACCAAGGCGGGGGTCCTGGTGGAGAACGCGCTGTTCGCGACCCTGGACGCCACCGTGCGCAAATCAGTAACCGGGGACGGCCGTCTCTACACGCTCACCGATACCGTCGGATTCGTTCGGAACCTGCCGCACCAGCTGGTCGAAGCCTTCCGCTCGACACTGGAGGAGGTAGCCGACTCGGACGTCATCGTGCACGTTGTTGACGCCTCGCACCCCGACCCGGCGAGCCAGCTTGCCACGGTCCGTGATGTGATCGGCGAAGTCGGCGCCCGGGACATTCCTGAGATCGTCGTGTTCAACAAGAGTGACCTCGTGACGGACGACGACAGGTTGGTCCTGCGAGGTCTGGAGCCACGCGCCATCTTCGCTTCAGCTCGAACAGGGGAGGGGATCGATGAGGTTCTCGCCGCGATCGCTGACCTCATCCCGAGTCCCAAGATCGAACTCGACCTGCTGATCCCGTACGACAGGGGAGACCTCATCGCCATACTGCACGAACGTGGACGGGTCCTGTCCACCTCGTACGCGGAATCGGGAACGCGCGTGAAGGCGCTGGTTAAGCCCGACATCGAAGCTCAGTTCGCCGCCTTCGAGAACGTGCGGGACGTCGCCGAGTCCCACGAGTCCGCGTCTGATCCGGTCGACGCCCAGCCCTCGGATGCGCCCAGCCGAAGCTGACCGAGCGCATCGGGGATCAGATCGAGCGTAGAACGGCGACGACTTTTCCGAGGATCTCCGCGAAGTCCCCGACGATCGGTTCGAAGTTGCTGTTGCGGGGGAGCAGCCAAGTGTGACCATCGCGCTGGCGGAGCACCTTCACGGTTGCTTCGCTGTCGAGCATTGCGGCGACGATTTCACCGTTCTCCGCGGTCTTCTGCTGGCGCACAACCACCCAGTCGCCGTCGCAAATTGCGGCGTCGATCATCGAGTCGCCCACGACCTTGAGCATGAAAAGCTCGCCCTTGCCGACGAGCTGTCGTGGCAGCGGGAAGATCTCATCGATCTGCTGGTCGGCTGTGATTGGGATGCCGGCAGCGATGCGGCCGACCAGCGGAACCATGGCCGCGTCACGAATAGCGACCGTGGACTGGCTCTCGGATGTCCCGCCCGATGCGTCATCTGTCGATTGCGGCAGCTCGATCAAGACCTCCAGAGCACGGGGGCGGTTTGGGTCGCGCCGCAGGTATCCGCTCAGCTCCAGCTGATTGAGCTGGTGGGTCACGCTCGACAGCGAGGCGAGCGACACGGCGTCGCCGATCTCGCGCATGCTCGGTGGATACCCACGTTGACTCACTGAGCGCTGGATGAATTCGAGGATGGCTCGCTGCTTCTCGCTCAAGCTCTTGCGTCGTCTCGTCCCACTCCTGTCGCGGGAACCGCTGGTGTTCTGCGTCACGCTCGTCGCTCCTCGCCCGCCGAGCTGTCGTCTTCGACGACCCCCGGAACGGATGTCAGTGGTGTCTGGTTGTCTTCAACCGAACAATCGAAACTGTATCCGCACCGTAAGTGGGAAGCAAAGGTGTGTTCGAGTGTGTCGCGCAATTGGTGCAACATATTCGCAATGTGGGGTTGATTGTTCGAACATTCGAAGATACATTCGGAACATAGATTCGCATTCGGCTCTCCCGGCCGGGAGCCGGGTGCGATCTCTCACAGGAGGTTCGACATGAGCGCAATCGTCACCATCACCCCCACTGCACCCCTACCGACGAGTACCACGCGGCTGCACCTGACCCCACGCGGTCGGGCCGTCTTCACGACGCTCGCGGCAACGCCGCTGATTATCGCGGCACTCGCCTTTGCTATCAACGACGGCGGTGCATTCGCTACGTCCGACAGCGCTGGTATCACGTTCGACTACGTCACGATCCAGTCCGGGCAGTCGCTCTGGCAGCTGGCGGAGTCGGTCGCCCCGAGTGCGGACCCACGTGACGTCATCGCCGAGATCGTCAGCCTCAACCAGCTTCCCGCCGAAGACGTCCAGCCAGGCCAGCGGCTGGCCCTCCCGAGCAGCTTCTGACCCGATCCACTCCAGGCTCGGCCCGGCCGGTAGCATGGGATGAGTGACGAGCCTTAGTGACCTGCCCCTCCGAGACGACTTGCGCGGGCTCTCCCCATATGGGGCCCCGCAACTGGACGTGCCGGTGGCGCTGAACGTCAACGAGAACACCCACCCCATCCCGGAATCCGTTGCTCAGCACATTGTCGCCTCCCTGGCCCGTGCTGTTCTTACGGTAAACAGGTATCCCGACCGGGAATTCGCTGAACTGCGAACCGCACTCGCCGAATATCTCGGCCACGATCTCGGTCCTCAGAACATCTGGGCGGCCAACGGCTCCAATGAAGTCCTGCAGCAGGTGTTGCAGGCGTTCGGGGGCCCGGGTCGATCCGTACTCGGGTTTGCGCCGACGTATTCCATGTACTCCCTCCTCGCTGGCGTCACCGGCACCAGTTGGATCGCGGGCGAGCGGGACGACGACTACGAACTCTCGCCGGAGACCGCGGCGGCCTGGGTGCGCCATAGCCACCCTGACCTCGTGTTCCTGTGTGCTCCGAACAACCCCACGGGCACTCCCCTGTCACTTGAGACGATCGCAGCAGTGTACGACGCCACCGAGGGCATCGTCGTGGTCGATGAGGCGTATGCGGAGTTTGCACCGGCCGGCACACCCAGTGCCCTCACGCTCCTCGCTGGTCGTCCGCGGCTGCTGGTCTCGCGCACAATGAGCAAGGCGTTCGCGTTCGCCGGTGCGCGCGTGGGTTATCTAGCGGCTGATCCGGCCGTGACGGACGCGCTTCGGTTGGTTCGGCTGCCCTATCACCTCTCCGCCCTGACCCAGGCCGCTGCCGTCGCGGCCCTCGCCCATTCCGATGAGATGCTGGCCATGGTCGCCGATATCCGTGCCCAGCGCGACCGCTTGGTGAGCGAGCTCGGGCGGTTGGGATATAAGCCCTACCGGAGCGGGAGCAACTTCGTCCTGTTCGGTGCAGTGGAGAATCCGCATGCCACCTTCGAGGCGCTCCTGGCCGAGGGCATCATTGTGCGCGACATCGGGATCCCGAATCACCTCCGGGTGTCTGCCGGAACGGAGGCCGAGACGACGCTGTTCCTTGTCGCACTCGAGCGTCTTGGGCAGGGCCCGGCAGCGGCAGAACAAGACTGGGAATCGGCGCGCCGGGCCGGTCTGAATAAACTAGCCTGATGAGCATCCCCAGAACGGATTCCACCCCTCGGGTCGCGCACCTCCAGCGGGAGACGAGCGAGTCCAGCATTGACCTCACCCTGAACCTCGATGGCAGCGGGATGGCGGACATCAGCACTTCGGTGCCGTTCTATGATCACTTGCTGACCGCATTCGCCAAGCACTCGCTGACAGACCTTCGGGTGCGTGCTTCCGGTGACCTCGAAATCGATGTGCACCACACCGTCGAAGACGTCGGAATCGTTCTCGGCCAAGCGATCAAGCAGGCGCTCGGCGACAAGTCAGGCATCTCCCGGTACGGCGACGCGTTAGTGCCGCTCGACGAAGCCCTCGTACAAGCGGTGGTGGACCTCTCCGGCCGCCCCTATCTAGTACACCGGGGCGAGCCTGAGGGATTCGAATACCACTTGATCGGCGGTCACTTCACCGGCTCCATGGTGCGTCACGTGTTCGAAGCCATCACCTTCCACGCAGCCATGACCGTGCACGTCCGGGTGCTGGGCGGCCGCGATCCACACCACATTGCTGAATCCGAGTTCAAAGCGTTCGCCC
>JAODMM010000124.1 GCA_025465015.1 Cryobacterium sp.
AGCGAGTTCGTCAAGGCGTTCGAGGAGACCTTCGAGGTCACCGCTGCCGCTCCGGTTGCTGTTGCAGCTGCTGGCGGACCCGCCGCTCCGGCCGAAGAGGTCGAGGAGAAGGATTCCTTCGACGTCGTTCTCGAGTCCGTTGGTGACAAGAAGATCCAGGTCATCAAGGTTGTGCGCGAGCTCACCAGCCTGGGCCTCGGCGAGGCCAAGGCCGTCGTCGATGGCGCGCCGAAGGCCGTCCTCGAAGGCGCCAACAAGGAGACCGCCGAAAAGGCGAAGGCTGCTCTCGAAGAGGCCGGCGCAACCGTCAACCTCAAGTAGTCGAAACCCGAACCGGGTTTCTTCTCACCTGGCGCGGCTGGCCTCATCGCCGGTCACGTAGGACGCCAAGGGCGTCGCTTCTGTTGTTGCGAAGCGGCGCCCTTGCGGCGTTAACCGAAGCGCTGCCCTGTCAGGGGAAGGGCCCGAAGCGTACGACGTGATCTGCGCATCCGTTAACGCGCGGTGCGATTGGGCGCTGACGGCTGCGTGACCGATACCGGCCTGCTCCCACGAGCTACCTCGGGGGAGCGCCTGCCGATGGTCCGGTGCTCGAGCGTTCGACGAGGCTCACCGGGATTCGTGTCAGCTCCGGTTCGGGTACCACGTGATGGGTCAGGCCTGATACGGAGTCGGGAGCGGCCTGTCCGACGTCGGGAGCAGCCTGTCCGGCGTCCAACTGCCGCATCAGCAGCTCGACAGCCAGCCGTCCTTGATCTCGTGGCGACTGCTCCACCGTCGTCAGGCCGAACATCTCGGCGTACTCGTGTCCGTCGATCCCAATGACGGAGAGATCTGCCGGCACACGGATGCCGAGCTGACGGGCGGCGACTATCACGCCGAGCGCGATCTCGTCGCACGCGGCGAAGATTGCGCTGGGCCGGACCGAGGGGTCCGAAATCACGCCGAATGCGGCGTCGAACCCTCCGGGCATGCTCATCCGGGTGGGAGCGAACTGGTACGGAAGACCCGATGCGTTCATCGCCTGTCGGTAGCCTTCGAATCGTTTCCCGTGCACCGAGCCGGGGTGTCCCTCGGCGCCACTGCCACCGATATGGACGATACGGGTGTGCCCCAACGCGATCAGATGTTCCGTGGCCAATCGGGCGGCCGCCGTGTCGTCCATGGCGATGGAATGCACACCGGGCACCGGTCCGCCGACGCACACCAGCGGTCGTCCGAGACGACGGAGTGAGGCGACTTCGCGCTCGGACGGTTCGACGCCGATAATCATCACCGCGTCGAACCGCTTCCGCGCGAGGAAGAACTCGAAGATGCGGCGGCGGCCCTCCGCCGCCGTGGTGAGGTTGTAGATCGTCATATCGTATTCACGATCGAGCAAGGCTGCTTCGGTGCCCTCGAGCACTTCGCTGAAGAACCATCCGCTGAGAAACGGGATGACCACGCCCACGTTCTTGGTCTGTCCAGTCACGAGGCTGGCCGCATTGGGGGAGACGATGTAGCCGATCTGCGCGGCTGCGTCGACAACGAGGTCGCGGGTCCTTTCGGAAACGTACCCTCGGCCGCTCAGCGCGCGCGAAGCTGTCGCCTTCGATACGCCGGCGAGGCGCGCGAGGTCTGCAAGTGCGTTCACCGCGTCCTCCCTTGGAACAAGCGTGACGAAAGCCTACTGGCTGCGACCAACGATCTGGAACGGTTCCACCAGCGGTCGCTTCCGGCCCGCGGATCGCTGCAGAACCGTGCTTTTTGGGGTGTTGCGCGGGAGCGCGGCCGTGCCATAGCTTGAAGTGTGGAACCGGTTCCTCATTTCGCCGGGTCGGTTCACCCTTGCAGCAGCACCGCACTACCTTCACTCAATGAGGAGAAACGATGACACTTACACAGCATCGCCGCCTAGGGGCACCAGTAGCCTTGGTTGGCGCAGCGGCACTTGTTCTCGCAGGTTGTTCCAGCGGGGGCGGCGACACCAACACCAACGGCGGCGGAGGCGGAGGCTCCCAATTCGAGGGTACGACTCTGGAAGTGGGAGGGGTCTGGGCGGGCGCGGAGCAAGAGAATTTTGAGAAGGTGCTCGCCCAGTTCGAGAACGACACCGGCGCCAAGGTGAACTACACCAGTTACGGTGACAAGGCCGCGACGACCCTGGGAACTCAGATTGAGGGCGGCAGCCCGCCCGACGTGGCACTCATCTCGCAGCCTGCGCTTCTGCAACAGCTGGCCACCGACGGTAACCTCCAGCCATTGTCCGACGACGCGCTCGCGGCCGTCGAGGACAACTATTCTCAGAGCTGGGTCGAGCTCGGCTCGGTCGAGGGCGAGACCTACGGTGTGTGGTTCAAGGCCTCGAACAAGTCGACCGTCTGGTACAACTCCGACATCTATGACCAAGCGGGTGCTGAAGTCCCCAAAGACTGGGACGGCTTCCTCGCGCAACTGCAGCTGATCTCCGACGCCGGTTACGCGGGCGTCTCCATCGGTGCCGACGTCGGATGGCCGCTCACGGACTGGTTCGAGAACGTCTACCTCCGCACAGCGGGTGGAGAGAAGTACGACCAGTTGACCAAGCACGAGATCCCGTGGACGGATCCCTCCGTCACGGAGGCGCTGGAAACGCTCGCGACCCTGTGGGGCAACGAGGCGCTCGTTCAAGAAGGCGCAGCGCAGCGCAGCTTCCCCGAGTCGGTGACCGAGGTCTTCGGCGCTGATCCGCAGGCAGGAACCGTCTATGAGGGCGACTTTGTGGCAGGCAACATCACCGATGACGGCAACTCCTCGGTGGGCGAGAATGCCCTGTTCTACGATTTCCCGGCTGTTAACGGCTCTGCCCCGGCAGTGGTCGGTGGTGGTGACGCAGCAATCGCATTCAACGCTGACCAGGCGACGGATGCGCTGATGCAGTTCCTCGCATCGCCCGAGGCGGCCGAGATCTGGGTACCGGAAGGTGGAATCATCTCGCCGAACACGAGTGTCGACACGTCTCTTTACCCGGATGACATTTCCCGCCAGATCGCCGAGTCCCTCACGGGCGCCGAGACGTTCCGGTTCGACATGTCCGACCTCACGCCGAGCTCGTTCGGTGGAACAGAGGGCCAGGGCTTCTGGCAGATCATGATTCAGTTCCTCCAGAACCCGTCGGACGTCGCGGGCACGCAGCAGGCACTGGAGGCAGCGGCCGTCACGGCCTACGCCGGATAACACACCCTCGAACGGAGTGACGTCATGACCACACCAGCAGTTGCTCCGGTCGGTCCGGGCGCCGGGGAGGGCGGCTCGCGCCGCTCCCCCCTGGGTCCGTCACGCAGCCGGAAGCTCCTCATCGCGCTTCCATTCCTTGCACCCGCGCTCATCCTCCTCGGCGCCCTCGTGCTCTACCCGATCATCTACACGATCATCCGCTCGTTCTTCAACGCCGACGGAGACGGCTTCGCCGGCCTCGAGAATTACGCGACCATGTTCACGAACGACTCGACGTTCACAGCCATCCGCAACAACATCATCTGGGTGCTCGTGGCGCCGGTGACCTGCACGATCCTCGGCCTGATCTTCGCCGTTCTCCTCGAGCGGATCAAATGGTCGACGGCCTTCAAGCTGATCATCTTCATGCCGATGGCGATCTCCATGCTGGCCGCCGGCGTGATCTTCCGGACCATGTTCCAGGAGAGCCCCAACCTCGGTGTCGTCAACGCCGCACTGGTCGGCATCAACAGTGTCTTCAACGACGACGCGGCCTACCCGGGTGCCAACCCTCGGCCGGAACTCGGGCTGGCTGAATCTGCCGGGATCATCACCACCGAGCAGACGTTGACCGCGGGGACCGAGCAGAACTTCCCGCTCGTGGGTGTGCGAGCGGCCAACGTTCCGGAGTCCGCCGTGCAGGCGCAGGACGCGGTGCAACCTGCCGCGGACCAGATCTCCGGCACAGTGTTCCTCGACGTCGTCGCCGGCGGGGGCGGCACCAACGGTGAGATCGAGGATGGCAAACAAGGGTTGCCGGGCATCCGCGTGGACGCCGTGAGCAGCGACGGCACCATCGCCGCATCGGCAGAGACGGATGAGACCGGTCGGTATCTCATCGACGCTCTGCCCGCTGGGGAGTACACGCTCGCCCTCCCCGCAGCCAACTTCGACGAAGGCTACCAGGGGGTCTCGTGGCTGAGCTCGGCACTCATTACCGGTGTCGTCATCCTGTCCTATGTGTGGATCTGGGCCGGATTCGCCATGGTGATGATCGCGTCCGGCCTCTCGGCCACGGACCGCTCGCTTCAGGAAGCGGCCCGCATGGACGGCGCTAACGAATGGCAGGTGTTCCGCAGGGTAACCGCACCGCTCCTGTCGCCGGTGATCGTGGTCGTCTTCGTCACCCTGATCATCAACGTGCTCAAAATCTTCGACCTGGTCTACGTGATTCCTCCCGGTGCCTCCAAACCCGCGGCTAATGTCATCGCCGTGGAGATGTGGACGGTGTCCTTCGGCGGAGGCAACAACCAGGGACTCGGGAGCGCCCTCGCGATCCTGCTGCTCCTCCTGGTTCTGCCGTCGATGGTCATCAACGTTCGACGATTCCGGGAGGAGAGGCAGAGATGAGCGAGCTCACCATCGTGCG
Source organism: Cryobacterium sp. (assembly GCA_025465015.1). GTDB lineage: Bacteria > Actinomycetota > Actinomycetes > Actinomycetales > Microbacteriaceae > Cryobacterium. The sequence goes on from JAODMM010000124.1 coordinate 4,604, forward strand.
GGGCAAGCGCACCCCTGCCCAGCGCGTGCTGGACTTCCTGGGAAAGGGCCTCGTCAACGTCGTACTTCTGATCGTGGCATTCTTCTGGCTCGTCCCGTCGGTCGGGCTGTTCATCGCCTCCCTGCGCACGGGAGCCGACAGTGCCTCCTCGGGGTGGTGGACTATCCTCACAGCGCCGACGCAGCTGACGCTGGAGAACTACGCGAACCTGCTCGCCAATCCCACCATCACCGGGTCGCTCTGGAACACCATTGTGATCGCCGTTCCGACTACAGTCCTTGTCGTGGTGATCGGTGCTCTGTCGGCCTACGCCTTCGCGTGGATGCAGTTTCCCGGTCGCGACTGGCTGCTCGTTGCCGTTATCGTGCTGCTGGCCGTGCCGATCCAGGTCGCATTGATTCCCCTCGCGCGACTGTTCGGCACCCTCGGGATCTTCGGGTCGGTGGCCGGTGTGGTGATGTTCCACGTCGCATTCGGGCTGCCCTTCGCGATTTTCCTGTTGCGGAATTTCTTCACCCAGGTGCCCGGCGAGTTGCTGGAAGCGGCACGGCTCGACGGAGCGAGCGACTGGCG
>JAODMM010000137.1 GCA_025465015.1 Cryobacterium sp.
TTGTTCTCCTATCCCTCGGTCGACGTGGTCGAATGCTCGTTCTTGGGAGTTCTCACTGTGAGGATGATCACCAGGGCGAGGATCACGGCCAGGAACAGCACGCTCGTCCCTGTGGTGCCGAGCCCGATCCCTCCATCGTTGGTGGACTGGGAAAGCAGATCACCCATGGACGCTCCGAGTGGACGGGTCAGAATGTAGGCGATCCAGAACGCGGCGATGGAGTTGAGGTGAAAGACGACGTACGCCACAGCAACCAGGGCGATTGCTCCAGCGAAGACCAGCAACGCGACGAAGAACCCCAGATTTAGCCCTTCAGCTACCAGGTCGCCCGCTGCAGTGCCGAGCGCGAACGTGAACAACACGGCGAGCCAGTAGAAGGTCTCCCGGCGGGAGGTGAAGATTGAGTGGATGGAGAGTGTCCTCTCCGAGGCGAACCACGAAGCGAATATCACACCGAGTGCCACCGCAAAGACCAAGGTCGTCACCCATAAGGGAACTCCGAGGCTGTCGGTGAGATTGTCCGTGATGAGCGTTCCGACGATGCTGATCAGAACAACAGCGAGCCAGTAGATCGCGGGGACGTACCTGCGGGTCTTGAACTGCACAGCGAGGGCGGCAATGAGCAGCACGGCCATGACAAGCGACGTGACAGTCAGGCCAAACCCAAGATCGACGTTCAGGAAATCTGCCGCTGTTTCTCCCACGGTCGTCGCGAGAACCTTGATCACCCAGAAGATGAGAGTAATCTCGGGGACTTTGTTCAGCAGGCGCCGGGGTGGGGACATTGTGAGGGATCGGGCTGTAGTCATGCGCAAGTGCTCCTTTGATGGGTCATGAAGCCACAAGTGAACCCTGTGGCTTCTAAGACTCTTAACAGAAGCGAGATCGGTCGTTGCGAATTCTTCGGTTGGGCGCAGCTTCTCGGTCCAGGCAGCGCCGTGCTCGTGAGTGGTGCGTGACCGAATCAGGCGGGCGTGGCCCGGGGAACCGCGAACCGGATCGCGGTGCCCCGGTCGGAGTTATCGACGACTGTCACAGAGCCGCCGTAACGCACCGCGATCTCGCGCACGAGCGACAGTCCGATTCCGAACCCGGTGCGGGTGTCCGCTCCGCCGTGGGAAGCCGCTTCCGCGTGGGCGAAGCGATCGAAGATCCGGGCCGGATCGATGCCCTGAATGCCCGGACCCCGGTCTGCCACGGTGACTGAAACTGCCTTTTTCGACACCGTCACCCCTACTGATACCACCGATCGGGGCGGCGCGAATCGCAGGGCGTTGTCCAGCAATGCCAGGACGCACCGGGTGATGCTTGATGCTGGCACATGCGCGGTCGCGTCTTCGGCGGCGTACGTCTCGATTGTGATCTGTTTCTCACTCGCGATGACCGCCATCGATCGTACGGCGTCGCCCACGGCGGAGTTCACGTCGACGATCACGTCCTCGTTCACCGAGCCGCCGATTTCCGCCGACTCAAGGAGGTCATTGACGATATTGATCAAAGCTTTCGCATCGCTACGCAAATCAGCGACGACAGCGGCGGATGAGTCATCTGCTGGCAGAGCCCGCTGCAGTATCTGCAGGCGGGCATCGAGCACGGCCAACGGTGTGCGGAGTTCATGGCTGGCGTCGGCGACGAAGGCGCGCTGGATGCGTAGAGCGTCCCCGAGGGGCTGGACGGCCCGCCGGGTCACCCACCAGCTCAGCACACCGGCCAGAAGGATCAGTACGACGCTCAGAAGCGCGGTGGCACGCAACAAACCGACAGCACTGACCTTCAAGTTGTTGGTGTCCGGCACAGGCTCGAACAGTTCCGCCGCGGAGACCTCCGAAAGGATATAGAGGAACATTGACAGGATGATCGCAGCCACGACGGCCGTGCACGCGATCGCGATTCGAGTGCCGACCAAGCGCGAGGCGCGACGAATCGCAAGGATGTCACTATCGACGATGGGGCGTTGCCTACGCATCATGGCTGCCCCAGCCGATAACCCTTACCGCGTACGGTGAGAACGATGTCGGGGTCCGTCTTTCGGCGAAGGTAGTGCACGTACGTGTCCACGGTTCCGGCCGTGTCCGCGGGGCTGAAGACAGTTCTGAGGATCTGTTGTCTGGAGAACGTACGCTGAGGCGCTTCGGCCAGAAGCTTCAGTAACTCGTTCTCCTTGGCTGTGAGCAGTACCCGCCCTTCATAGGGCGAATAGATGGTGCGGCTGTCGGGGTAGTACTCCCACCCGCCCACGAGCAACGTGCGTCCCTCACCGGTGAAAACGCGCCGAATAGAACGCAGCCGGGCGAGCAACTCGTCGAACTCGAAGGGTTTGACGAGGTAATCGTTAGCGCCGGTGTCGAGCCCCGCCACCTTATCTTGAGTCGTGCCGAGGGCCGTGAGCAACAGGATCGGGGTGGTCATGAGCTTACGGCGGAGGGCGTCGACGATGGCCAACCCGTCGATCGATGGGAGGCCCCGATCGATCACCATCACCTCGAATTCATCGGCCAGGGCCACGTTCAGACCCTCCGCACCGTCGGCAACGAGAGTGACGTCATACGCTTCCGTGAGCACTTGCTGGACTAGCGGACCGAGCATGGGGTCGTCTTCGATCAGAAGCAGCCTGGTGCGAGCAACTCTCTCAGCGGGCATCTGATGCTCCTCGACAGGCGGTCTGGCAGGGGCGCCGGACCGACGTTCATCCCAGTGTGACATCAGCAAGCCCCACGCCCCATTGACCACAACCACAGCAGCAAGCGAGTACACCTGCGGAGGCAACCCAGACGGAGTGTGCACCTCCGGGTATCCCCGTCAGGCTGCCGGGGCGGGATCACGACGGCCGCCATCGGTCCACGGACTCCACCTCTTCGCAACGACGATGATGAGACCCCAAACAATGCGACTGACGAAACCTGCATGTCCGCTGGGCGAGACTGCCGGGACTGCGCTTCCCACGAAGCGTATGCCACGGCCGTTTACTGTTCCCATGAACCCACAATCGTCATTGTCGACACAGACTTGAAACACGCAGGACTCGACGAGCAGCCCGAGGCCGAACGTTCGGGGTGCGGTTTCGCTCCCATTGAAAGCGAGGGGAGGGACGTGGAACGGGACGAATATCTGAAGCGGCGGTGAGTTCTAACCGTTGCTGCCTGCTCCGTGCTGGTGCACCATCGAGACATGACCAAATACCTCATCTCCTTCCCGAGAGAGGCCATGGTCGTCACCGAGAATGAGTTCCCGGTCGTCGTCGCTGAATCCCACGCTGTGATCGCGGAAGCGAAGGCTGCCGGCGTCTACGTATTCGGCGGCGGGATCGAGGAGAAGGTCGATCCCGTGCTGGTCTCCTCCGACGGGTCAGTGGGCACGGAAATCTATTCGGGCAGCGTACTTACGGGTGGGTTCACCGTGCTGGAGCTGCCGACGCGCGAGGACGCCGTCGAGTGGGCGAGAAAGATCGCAGCGGCCTGCCGTTGCGCGCAGGAAGTCCGCGAGTTCGGGTACGACCCGGATAGTTGACGCGCTAGCGCCCAGTTGACGCGCTAGCGCCCCATCACGCATGGGTCACCGCTCTGCTCCGGCCTCTAGTGGAGATATCCGAAGGTAATCACAGTTCACGCAAGAAGCCGGACCGCTCGTGAAGACCTCGAGCGGTGCGATTTCGTCAGGCATCTGAGCCGCGGGATCGGACGACGGTGCGTGATTCGATCCCTGGTTCTCTCTCAGCCTTGCTGTGTTCTGTCGATGTCGTGGCCGAGATCGTCAACATCGTGTCCTAGGTCAGCCAGATCGTGGAGTTTAGCATTGATCCATCCCCCCAACACCAATCGAGCCAGGTGCATCCGAAGGTGGCAGTGAGCATCGGTGGTTGTGACCCATCATGACGACCGAGGCAATCACGGCGATAGGAATCGCGTTTGGACCTACAGGAGCACAGAGCGAGCCGCGCCAGCCATCGTAACGGGAGTGCACGTCTGCAAAGCTCCGCCGATAACCGACCGTCTCAGTCGCAAGAACCCGGAGAGCCCTATGTCACGGGCATCCACTTCATCCGAACCTCCCCCAGTCTGGAAACATCCCCATGTCACAAGTCGCTCACAAGCCATCGCATCCCCCAACAGAAGGGACACCTGGAAAGCGTCGCCTGCCATTCCGGCGCACGCTCAGGATTGCTGGCGTCATCGCCATCACAGGGCTGGGGATAACGCTTGCATCCACAGCGGCCAACGCGTTCCTCGAACAGCAGGAGAAGTCGGGCACCGCCCAGTATGGTGACCTGGTGAAGGTCGCAGGCGGCGCGATGAACGTTTACCGGGCCGGCACCGAGGGTGCACAGCCTCTCGTACTGCTCAGCGGATTAGGCACGATCGCTCCTGCGCTGGATTTCGCCCCCCTGATCCGGGAACTGAGCTCCTACGACGTCATCGTCGTGGAAGCCTTCGGATACGGCTACAGCGACATGAGCGCACGAGAACGAACCGTGAAGAACATCAGCACCGAGCTTCACGAAGCCCTCTCTTCCCTCGACCTCGGGAAACCATATGTCCTGGCCGGGCACTCAATCGCCGGCTTCTACACGCTCGACTACACGAACCGGTACCCCGACGAAGTATCCGCGGTAATCGGCATCGACCCCACCGTGCCCGCAGCCAAGGCTGACACAGCATCCTCACCTGACGTGAGCATCAATGTCGAGAAAATCCTCTCCACTATCGGACTGGTCCGAACCGTAATCTCCATCGCACCCGGCCTCGCAGACCCAGCAAGCGACGACTTCACCCCAGCCGAACTGGAACGCATGCGCCAAATGACAAGCTGGAATTACGGCAACGCGGCGGTCGCCGATGAAACCGCTCGCGTCGGCAGCAATGCAGCCGCACTCCACGGCGTAACCTACCCGGACGACCTGCCCGTTCTTGACTTCATCGCCAGCGACAGCGTGGCCACCATACCCAACTGGCTTAAGACGCACGAGAACCAACTGAAGAACGTCAGCCACCACGAGATCGTCGAACTCGAGGGCCCGCACTACCTGCACTGGGCCCAATCGAAGGCCATGGCGGCGAAGCTCACAAAGTTCCTTCAGGAGAGCGCCACGCCGCAGGGGCCGTCTACACCCCGTGCTTCAGCGACAGTAGCGGAGCCAGGGAACTAGAAGACCCACCCCAGGTCGATCGCCGGGCACGACGATATTGGTTCCTCACCACGACACCAGCACCAGGTAGGAGCAGAAATGCCACCTCGTGAAGCTGGAGCAGTTCCACGATCGGCACGGTTGTCACTGACATCATCGATGAAACAGGATCGTTCCGTCCTCGACTCGACCGACACCGTTCACCGCATCCGCATCCGCAGGGCACTCCATGATCGCGCAACGGGCAAGCGTTCCTAACGCCGCTCAACAGCGTCCGAGTCAGCAGCCGTCATCCCCGACGACGCCGACGTGCGTACGAGTCAGGTCGCCTACGCGCTCGTCCACCGATTATGACTGGGGTCAGGGCCGCAATGATCGGCAGGAGCCCGGCGGGTTATGGGAGTGCCGCAGGCGCGTGGGGTCATTGCGCTGTTTCACCCGCCAAGATCCGGGAGGACTCAAGGTCGCACGTTCAATAAAAGCAGTCCTCGTCATACCCAGGGACTACAACGAGGGGAATAAGTGCACCCGTAAGGCGGACTCCCTGTGAATGGCCGTTCCGTAGCTTGATACTACGTTCGCGGCTAAGCCGGTAACCGCCCCTCCACCCCTCCACCCCTCCTACCCTTCGGAGTTTTCTATGCCATCCTCTATCCGTCGCACGCTTTATCTGACCGCGGCAATCGGCTTGTCTATTGTCACGGCCGCCAGTATTGCTGTCGGCGGTGCGCTGGTCACAACCAGCCAAGCTACCGCTTCCACACCCGTGGATCCGAACCGAGTATTGCCCACGCCGAGCGCCTTCAACCCTGCCGGACAGATCGTCGTTGCTATTGCCCTGGGGGCAACCCCCACGGTCGCAAGCGACTTCCTGGCACCCTACGAGGTCTTCGCCAGCTCGCCGCAGTTCTCCGTGTATGCAATTGCCGCAAGCGCATCACCAGCGCAGCTTGAGGGTGGACCAGCCGTTATACCAGTGCACACATTCGATCAAGTGAAATCAGGGACCGCACCAAGCCCGGACGTTGTTGTCGTTCCTGCTGTACAAGAGCCCACGGGGACGAAGGAATCCGCACTGCGCACCTTCATCACGGAGCAATCGACCCGCGGAGCGAGGATCCTCGGTATCTGCAGCGGCTCGCTGGTGCTAGCTGAGACGGGTCTCCTTGACGGGCTGCAAGCAACCTCGCACTGGTCCAGGATCAGCGCACTCGAGGAGAGTCGTCCACAGGTCAAGTGGGTGCGTAGCCAGAGGTATGTGCAA
>JAODMM010000165.1 GCA_025465015.1 Cryobacterium sp.
CGAACCTGACCACCGAGAACGCCCAGGGCGAGAAATACCTCACCGACATTATCGGGCTGCTTCGCCGTGCAGGCTCAGAGGTCAGCGCGGTTCCGGTGGCCGAAGCCTGGGTGGTGGCTGGCATCAACGACCGGGCGCAGCTGGCCGAGACGGCGCAGAAGCTCAACGCCCTGATTGTGCGACGATGGCAGCTGGCCGGTGTGACCGTGCAGGACCCGGCCACCACCTGGATCGATCTGCAAGCGAACCTTGCCCCTGACGTCACTCTGCTTCCGGGGACGCAAATCCGCGGGTCGACCGTCGTCGCAACCGGTGCTGTGATCGGTCCGGACACGACCCTCCTCGACTGCCAGATCGGTGAGAACGCTGTCGTGAAGCGCACAGACGGGACGCTCGCTGTCGTGGGAGCCGGTGCATCCGTGGGGCCCTTCTCCTTTCTCCGCCCCGGAACGATCCTCGGCGCGGACGGGAAGATCGGAGCGTTCGTCGAGACGAAGAACGCGAGGATCGGCGACGGCAGCAAGGTGCCCCATCTCAGTTATGTGGGCGACGCAACCGTGGGAACCGGTTCGAATATCGGTGCAGGCACGATCTTCGCCAACTACGACGGCGTCAACAAGCATCGCTCGGAGATCGGCTCCCATGTACGGACCGGGTCGCACAACGTGTTCGTCGCCCCGATTAGGATTGGCGACGGGGCCTATACGGGGGCAGGTACGGTCGTTCGTAGGGATGTCCCTGCGGGCTCACTGGCCATCAATGTGGCTCCGCAGCGCAACATGGACGGCTGGGTGCAGGCCAACCGCCCCGGAACCGACGCGGCACAAGCCGCGACAGAGAGCGGAGACTAGGTGTCTGAAATCAAGGCCAAAGGCGAGAAGCGGTTGGTGCTCGTTTCAGGGCGAGCTCACCCCCAGCTGGCACTCGACATCGCCGAGGAACTTGGTTCGGAGCTGGTCCCCACCGATGCCCGCACCTTCGCCAATGGCGAGATCTACGCTCGTTTCGACGAGAGCGTGCGAGGCAGCGATGCCTTCGTGATCCAGTCGCACACCGCGCCGATCAACGAGTGGCTGATGGAACAGCTGATCATGGTCGATGCGCTGAAACGCGCCTCGGCCAAGCGCATCACCGTCGTCGCCCCGTTCTACCCCTATGCGCGGCAGGACAAGAAAGGCCGAGGGCGTGAGCCGATCTCCGCACGTCTTGTCGCTGACCTCTTCCAGGCTGCAGGCGCTGACCGCATCATGTCGGTCGACTTGCACGCGGCCCAGATCCAGGGCTTCTTCGACGGTCCGGTCGATCACCTCTTCGCGATGCCGGTGCTGCTTGAGCACGTCAAGGAGAAGCTCGACTCGGCGACCTTGACGGTCGTGTCGCCGGACATGGGACGAGTGCGCGTCGCCGACATCTGGAGCGACAAGCTCGGCGCACCGCTAGCCATCATTCACAAGCGTCGCGACCCGCTGGTACCCAATCAGGTATCGGTGCACGAGATCGTCGGGGCAGTCGAGGGGCGCGTGTGCCTGCTCGTCGACGACCTCATCGACACCGGTCGCACCATCGTCAAAGCGGCAGAGGCACTGAAAGCTGCCGGGGCGCTCAGCGTCGTCGTCGCCGCGACACACGCCGTCTTCAGTTACCCGGCGGTGGAGCTGCTGCAGAGCGGGGCCATCTCCTCGGTCGTGGTCACAGACACCTTGCCGATCCCCGAGGACAAGCGATTCCCGTCACTGACGGTGCTGCCCATCGCCCCGCTCCTGGCACAGGCCATCCATGCTGTCTTCGAGGACGCATCCGTCACATCGATGTTTGACGGTGCCGCCTAGGTCGCCCACGCTAGGAGCGGATACCGGCAGGCACCGGCCGTGGTGCCGCCGGGATGATCCCGAGGGGGAGCACGAAAATCTCCCGCTCGTTCCTGTCGACGGCGTAGCACTGCCAGCCGAGCCCGCCCGGGCCGGTCAGGTCGAAACGGGAATCCGGACGTTCGGCGTTGGGGTAGTAGCGCGCCACCGCTCCGGCGCACGCGTGAGCGGCGGTCACGGCGGCCACCTGCATGCTCGTGAGGACTCCGGGCACCACCAACGCGATGAGGCCGAGGACGACGACGACGCGCATAGCGATGGTGACCCGTCGGCCGCGGAGGGGCCGACGATCGTCGTGGGGCTCGTAGCCGTCAAGTTCGGGGTGGTAGTCGCTCATAATGTGCTCGCCCTACAAGTATCCGCCATTCCCCGCCGGGCCGGGCGCGGGGCGCGACCGCACAGGGTCGCCCCGGATACTAGGGTGTCGCCATGACCACCCTTGAACGACACCTCGGTGTGCGCGGCGCCGTGGTGGTCGGGCTCGCCGCCATGATCGGTGCCGGTGTCTTCTACGTCTGGGCGCCCGCTGCTGCTGCCGCCGGCCCGGCGCTACTCATCGGCCTCGTCATCGCTGGGGTCGTGGCCTCGCTGAACGCGCTCAGCTCCGCGCAACTGGCCATGGCATACCCGGTGTCCGGCGGGGCCTACGCTTTCGGCCGGGCCGCGTTGGGCCCGTGGTGGGGCTTCGCGGCCGGCTGGCTGTTTCTCGCCGGGAAGACGGCGTCCGCCGGCGCCATCGCCCTCGTCGCGGGAAGTAACCTCTGGCCGGATGCCGCGCGCCCGGTTGCCGTCGCGGCTGTGGTCGTGCTCGGGGCGCTGAACCTCGCGGGCATCCGCGCGACCGCCCGGGCGAGCGGAATCGTCGTGTCGGTGGTGATCGGCGGATTGCTGGTGGTCATCGCCGTGGCCGCGTTTCGCGGACCAGTGGGCGGCCACGCCGATCTCAGCGGTGGCGGGAGCCTTTCGGACCCTGGCTGGTACGGGGTGTTGCAGTCCGCAGGACTTCTCTTCTTCTGTTTCGCCGGCTACGCCCGGATGGCAACGCTCGCCGAGGAGGTGCGGGACCCGCAGCGCACCTTGCCGCGGGCCATCGGCGCGGCGCTCGCCATCACCCTCGCCCTCTACGCGGCCATTGGCGTACTGTGCGTGACGATCCTCGGTCCTGACGCACTGGCTGCTTCGGTGTCGCCTTTGGCGGACTTGCTCGGCGGTTCCGAGCCGTGGACCGGGCTGGCCAGGGCCGTCGCCGGGGTTGCTTGCCTCGGCTCCCTGCTCGGGATACTCGCGGGACTCAGCCGCACCGGGTTCGCCATGGCCAGGAACGGGGACCTGCCGGGCGCCCTCAGCCGTATCTCGGCCCGCACGAGCAGCCCGGTCGCTGCGGAAGTGACGATGGGATTGGCATCCGCCACCGGAATCCTGCTGCTCGACCCGTCACAACTGGTCGGGTTCTCCGCCTGCTCAGTCCTGGCCTACTACGGCATTGCGCACCTCGCTGCGCTGCGACAGCCGTTGCAGGGCCGCTGGCTGCCGCGCACCGTGCAGTACGCGGGCCTGGGCGGATGCTTGCTGCTGGCCGTCACGCTCCCGTGGCACGGGGTGCTGGCCGCTGCGGGCTGGCTCGTGGTCGGACTTCTCCTCCGCGGGGTGCACACGACACGCCGGCCTCCGGCTTCGGCGGCCTGAGAGGGCGCCGGAGCCGGAGGCCGGACGGGTGCCTCAGTGCGAGGAGCCTTCGGTTTCGATCTCGGTGCGGTCGCCGGACCACAGCGTGTGGAACGTGCCCGGCATGTCGACGCGCTTGTAAGTGTGAGCGCCGAAGAAGTCGCGCTGCCCCTGCACGAGGGCGGCGGGAAGGCGCTCACTGGCGAGCGAGTCGTAATAGCTGAGCGCCGAGGAGAACCCCGGAACCGGGATGCCGGAGAGCGCCGCCGTGGAGACGATGCGGCGCCACGCTGCTTCGCCATCGCTGACCGCCTGCGCGAAGTACGGGTCGACGAGGAGGCTCGGGATCGAGGCATCATTCGCGTAGGCGTCTTTGATGCGGTTGAGGAACTGGGCACGGATGATGCAGCCGCCGCGCCAGATCGTGGCGATGGCGCCCTTGTCGATGTCCCAGTCGTACTTCTCGGCGCCCGCGATGATGGCGTCGAATCCCTGCGCGTACGCGACGACCTTGGAAGCGTACAGGGCCGCTCGCACATCGTCCTGGAAGGTGCTGCCGACGACGGCGATTTCAGGGCGAGCGGTGATGCCGGCGCGAACCGGTCCACGCTGCTCCGGGTGGCTGGAGACTGCGCGGGCGAAGACGGCTTCAGCGATACCGCCGACCGGTACGCCGAGGTCGAGGGCGTTCTGCACGGTCCAGACGCCGGTTCCTTTGGAGCCGGCTTCGTCGAGCACGATGTCGACGAAGGGCTTTCCGGTCTTCGCGTCGACCTGGCGGAGAACCTCCGCCGTGATCTCGATCAGGTAGCTCTCCAGGTCGCCCTGGTTCCACTCGGCGAAAACATCGGCGATAGCGGCTGGGGAGTGGCCGCCAACGTGGCGGAGCAGGTCGTACGCCTCGGCGATGAGCTGCATGTCCGCGTATTCGATGCCGTTGTGGATCATCTTCACGAAGTGGCCGGCGCCGTCTGTTCCCACGTGCGTGACACAGGGAACCCCGTCGACGACTGCGGCGATGGATTCGAGAATGGGGCCGAGGGTCTTGTAGGCCTCGACGGATCCGCCGGGCATGATGGACGGGCCCTTGAGGGCGCCTTCCTCACCGCCGGATATGCCGGCACCGACGAAGTTGATGCCCGTTGCGCTGACATCCTTCTCCCGGCGGATGGTGTCGTGGAAGTCGGCATTTCCGCCGTCGACGATGATGTCACCAGGCTCGAACAACTCGGTGAGCTGGCTGATCACGGCATCCGTTCCTTTGCCGGCCTGCACCATGATGATCGCGGTGCGCGGCGTCGCGAGGGATGCGACGAAATCCTCGATGCTCTCGGATGCTACGAAGCCGGCTTCGGGGTGCTCGGTCGTGAGCAGACGCGTGCGTTCGGGGGAACGGTTGTACACGGCGACCGTGTTCCCTTCCCGGCTGGCGAGGTTGCGGGCGAGGTTGGAGCCCATCACCGCCAGTCCGACCACGCCGATGTTTGCTGTTGCGGTGACGCCTGACGACATCGTTTCTCCCTGCTGTCGATCTATTGGTATGCCCTACAGGCTAGTAGCACCGCCGGTGCCGTGAGGCGGTGAGGTAGTTTCAGGCCCCGCAGACCGGTTGCCGGGCGCGAATTTGCGAGAGACCGACGTAACTGTTAGCGTCACTGCTTGAAATCAGATTTATTCAGCGCTATGCCGCTAAGTGATCCGATGTAAAGAAGCGTCTGACAACAATTAGCGGAGCGTCAATGACTGATGAAACCGATCGTCCCATCGTCGTCATGGGAGTGCAGGGATCCGGCAAATCCACTGTGGGGCGAGGACTCGCCGAAGCGCTCGGCAAGCGCTTCATTGACGGGGATGACCTGCACACCGCTGCTGCGAAGGCCAAGATGGCTTCGGGCAATTCCCTCACCGACGACGATCGCCTACCTTGGCTCACCCGCATCGCTGAGACCATCGCGGCGGCCCTCGAAGAAGGCGAAAGCGTGGTTGTCGCGTGCTCTGCACTCAAGCGGCGCTATCGCGATCTCATGCGTTCCATCGTGCCGACACTCCACTTCGCTCAGCTTGAAGGAAGCCAGGGCCTGATCGCGGAGCGACTCTCGCGCCGGAATCACGAATACATGCCCACAGCTCTTCTCGACTCCCAGTTCGCAACCCTCGAGCCGCTCTCCGCAGATGAAGCGGGCATGCGGATCGACCTCACCAGGACCCCGGACGACATCGTCCGGCTGATCACAGAAAACATTGGACAAAGATGACCGACCTCGTATTGAACTGGGTGCTCCCCACCCCCGCGCTACTTGCGATAGCGGCGGGCGCCATTGCGCTGCTGCTGGTGCTGATCATGAAATTCAAGGTGCACGCCTTCCTGTCGCTGATTATCGTGAGCATTCTCACGGCGGTCGCCACGGGAATTCCTGCATCGGGACTGGTGCCGACCCTCCTCTCCGGCTTCGGCGGGACACTGGGCAGCGTCGCACTCCTGGTGGGACTCGGCGCGATGCTCGGCCGGATGCTTGAAACCAGCGGGGGCGCTCAAGTGCTGACCAACGCCCTGATCGCCCGGTTCGGTATGCGGAGGGCTCCGCTCGCGCTTGCCATCGCCTCGCTCATGTTCGGGTTCCCGATCTTCTTCGACGCCGGCCTGGTCGTCATGCTGCCGATCATCTTCACGGTGGCCCGCCGACTCGGTGGATCCTTCCTCCTTTATGCGTTCCCTTCAGCCGTCGCTTTCTCGGTCATGCACATCTTCGTGCCGCCGCACCCCGGTCCGGTTGCCGCAACCGGCCTCCTGGGCGCGGATGTGGGGCTGGTCCTTCTCTTCGGGCTCCTCATTGCCCTTCCCACCTGGTACCTCGTCGGGAACCGGTTCGGTCGCTACGTCGGTCGCAAATACGACATCCCGGTTCCCAGTATCCTTCGCGGAAGCACGGGCGACCTCGCAGAGTTCGCCTCCTCGCCCAAGCTCGGCACCATCCTCACGCTGCTGCTGCTGCCCCTCGTTCTCATCTTCCTGAACACCGGGCTCAACATGCTGGCCACCGCCGGCGTCGTCTCGCTGGAGGAGACCTGGGTGCAGATACTCCGCACCCTCGGTGAGACACCGATCGCGCTGCTGATCACCGTGATCATCGGCATGATCCTTCTCGGTTGGAAGAAGGGCAAGTCGGGAACCCTGGTGGAGACCGTCGTGGACAGCGCGCTCGGTCCGGTCTGCTCCGTCATTCTGATCACCGGTGCCGGCGGAATGTTCGGTGGCGTCCTCCGCGCCAGCGGAATCGGCAACGCGATCGCCGACTCCCTCGACGCTATGGGCCTGCCGATCATCGTCGCCGGGTTCGTCATCGCCGCAGTCGTGCGCGTCGCACAGGGCTCGGCCACGGTCGCGCTCACGACGGCCGCGGCCCTCCTTCAGCCCGTCGTGGCAGCCACCGACGGGTTCAACGCCGTCGAGCTCACCGCCATCGTGCTGAGCCTTGCCGCCGGCTCGGTGTTTGCAGGCCACGTCAACGACTCCGGCTTCTGGCTGGTCAGCCGGTTCTTCGAGATGGACACCAAGACCACGCTGAAGACGTGGACCGTCGGTCAGGCACTGATCGCCGTTATCGGCTTCGTGTTCGCGCTCACGATCTTCCTCGTCGCGGGGGCGTTCTAACCAACCCGGCAGCAGGCGGGAGCGGAAGCTCCCGCCTGCTGCCATCCGATTCAGGAAGGCGTGCCTCCATGGCATCCAGTCTCTTCGACATCACCGGCCGGGTAGCGCTCGTCACCGGGTCCAGCCGCGGAATCGGCAAGGCAATCGCGCACGGGCTCGCCGAGGCCGGCGCCATTGTCGTGCTGAACGGCCTCGACACCGACCGGCTCGCGGACACCGAGGCCGAGTTCATCGCCCGTTTCGGTTCCGGGAAGGTCTTCTCCCGGGCGTTCAATGTGACGGATGAAGACGCCGTCGCCTCCGGGATCGCCTGGATCGAAAACGTGGTCGGCCCGTTGCGCATCCTCGTCAACAACGCGGGGGTCCAGCACCGGGTCCCCCTCCTCGAGCTCGAGGTGGCCGACTGGGACCGGGTGATCACGACCAACCTCACCAGCGCCTTCCTGGTTGGCCGAGCGACGGCCCGCTATATGATTCCCCGCGGCGAGGGCAAGATCATCAACATCGCGTCGGTGCAGACGGATCTCGCCCGCCCGACGATCGCCGCGTACACCGCCTCCAAAGGCGGCGTCCGTAACCTCACCCGCGCTATGACCGCCGAATGGGCGGAGCACGGGTTGCAGGTGAACGCGATCGCGCCCGGCTACATCCATACCGAAATGACGCAGAAGCTCGTCGACGATGAGACGTTCAACAACTGGATTCTCGGTCGGACCCCTGCGCACCGGTGGGGAACCATCGAGGATCTGATCGGCCCTGCCGTCTGGCTTGCCGGCGATGGCTCCAAGTTCGTCAACGGTCAAGTCGTCTTCATCGACGGTGGCATGACCGTCGTCGTCTGAATTGGTCACTCGACCGCCCCGTTCACACACTCGAAGAGGAGTACCAATGACCGCCCCCACCCCCATCCCCACCCACACGCTGGCCGTCGTCGCCCACGCTGCGGGCGACCTTCGCGTGGACAACCTCCCCGTCCCTGCCCCGGCGCCCTCAGAGGCTCTCGTGGAGATCGCCTGGGGCGGGATCTGCGGGTCCGACCTGCACTACTGGCAGCACGGGGCGGCGGGGGAGTCGATTCTCAAGGCTCCCATGCCGCTCGGGCACGAGGTGGTGGGAACGGTGGTGCAGCCTGCCTCCGACGGGACTGGTCCCGCACTCGGGACTCGCGTTGCGGTTCACCCTGCCACTCCCGCTCCCGGCGACGGAACCCGGTACCCGGAGAACCGCCCCAACCTGTCCCCTGGTTGTACCTACCTCGGCAGCGCGGCCCGTTTCCCGCACACCGACGGCGCTTTCAGCAAGTACGTCGCCCTGCCCACGCACATGCTCCGTCCGCTACCCGATGCGCTGTCTCTCCGTGACGCCGCTTTGGTCGAGCCCGCCAGCGTGGCATGGCATGCGGTTTCCCGCGCCGGCGACCTCGCCGGCAAGCGCGTCCTAGTCGTCGGCGCGGGCCCCATCGGCCTGCTCATCCTTGCCGTGGCCAAGCGTGCAGGCGCAGCGGAGATCATCGTCACCGACATGTTCGACGCGCCCCTCGCCAACGCGATGAACCTCGGAGCCACCCGCACCCTTCAGGCTACGGATGCGGAAGCCATCGCCGCAGCCGACGCGGACGTCGCATTCGAGTCATCGGGAAGCTCTCGAGGCCTTGCCTCCGCCGTTCGTGGAGCAGCCCGCGGGGGCCGCGTCGTCATGGTCGGACTCCTGCCCTCAGGTGAGCAACCGGCGCTGGTCTCGCTTGCGATCACCCGTGAACTGGAACTTGTTGGATCGTTCCGGTTCAACGCCGAGATCGACGACGTGATCTCTGCTCTGGCCGATAAATCGCTCAATGTCGCCTCGGTCGTGACGCACGAATTCCCCGCCGATGACGCCCTGGAAGCGTTCGCGCTCGCCCGTGACTCATCGGTCTCGGGAAAGGTGCTGCTGCGTTTCTGACGCTCCTGGCGTTCTCTCAGCGCCGTGCGGCCCGCTCGACGGTTGTGCGGCGCTGCGTGCGTCTCCGCGCCGGCTGCCGCTTAGTCGAAGTACGGTCGCGGAGTGTCCGCCCAGGTGGGCGCGACTTCGGCGATCGTCCGCCGCATGATCTGCTCCATGGACTGGCGGGCCTTCGCGGGGTGGCCGCCTTGAATCGCATCTGCCACGTCGACGTGCCACTGCAGGGCAGTCTCGTGCGGACGCCCCGGCATCAGCCCGAGCTCTGTACGCCCCGCGAGGACTGCGGCAATCGGTTCGTCCAGCTTTGCAAACATCTCGTTGCCCGATCCGTGCAGAACCAGCCGGTGGAACAGCACATCCAGTTCCAGGAAGCCTGGTAAGTCGCCCGACCGGCCCACCGCGCGCATCTGCGCGGCGACGGACATCAGCTGCGCAGACATGGCCGGCGGAGCATGCAAGGCCGCGAGCTCGGCGGCCATGGGTTCCACCGCGGACCTCAGCTCCGTGAGGGATCGGAGCTGGGCGCCCTTGTCGTTCCCCTCAAGGCGCCAGGCGATCAGGAGCGGGTGGTACGCGTTCCATTCCGATTGCGGCAGGACCCGGATGCCAATCCGTTTCACCGATTCGACCAGCCCGATCGACTGGAGCACCCGCACGGCCTCCCGAATCACCGACCGACTAACGCCCAGGCGGCGCGCGATGTCCTCGGACTGGAGCACCGAACCCGGGCCCGCCGAACCTGCGACGACCGCCCTGCCGAGGTCGTCGAGGACTCGGCGATGAAGGCTTGAGGGCATGTCGTCACACTACCGGACCAGCAGAATCGACCGCGGTCGCAGCTATCCGTGCACTCGGGTAGACTTGCGAGCTGAACTTCGGCGAGGGATTGCGCCGCTCGCGGGCGACCGCGAGACGAGCATCCGTTATCGACGCGGCGGATGAGACTTTCGGCTTTTCCTCACGCTGACATGCGTTCGAGTTGAACCAGTTCCGAGTTGTACCAGCACAAGCACCGGGCCATAGCGGCCCACCACGATCTGGGCCCAAAAGCCCGCAAGGAGAACATCATGGCTGAAGAGAACACCCTCACCGCAGAATCCCGCGAGAAGTTCGGCAAAGGAGCGGCGCGCAAGCTTCGCGCCGTCGGCAAGGTCCCCGCGGTCATCTACGGCCACGGCACCGACCCCGTGCACGTGGCCCTCCCGGCGCACGACATCGCGCTCATGCTGCGCAAGGCGAACGCGATCCTCCGTCTCGATCTCGAAGGCACCATGCACCTGACCCTGGTCAAGGACGTGCAGAAGGACCCGGTCCGTCAGATCATCGAGCACCTCGACCTCATCGTCGTGCGCCAGGGCGAGCGCGTGCAGGTCGAGGTTCCCGTGCACCTGAACGGTGAGCCGTTCTCCGGTACCCTCGCCGTGCTCGACGTGCAGACGATCACGCTGCAGGCGGAGGCCACCCACATCCCCGAGAACATCGTCCTCGACATCGAAGGTGCGGAAGAGGGCACCCAGTACCACGCCAAGGACATCGTGCTCCCCACCGGCTCTGTCCTGGCCGGCGACGAGAACCTTCTCATCGCCAGCATCATCGCGCTGCCCGTCGCCCGTGACGAGGACGCGGACGCAGCGGCCACCGGCGCTGCCGAGTAGTCATCGCCTGGTTTCGTACGCGGAGGACGTCCCTGGACGAGAATCTCTGGCTCGTAGTCGGGCTCGGCAACCCCGGGCCCGGCTACGTGGGCAATCGACACAACGTTGGTCAGATGGTGTTAGCCGAACTCGCCGACCGGCTCCGCGCGAATTTCAAGACCCACAAGACCAATTCCGCGGTTGCGGAAGGACGTAGCGTTCCCGGCGGGCCGAAGCTCGTGCTTGCCAAGCCGAACACGTTCATGAACGTGTCGGGTGGTCCGGTCGCCGCTCTGCTGCGGTTCTACTCCCTCGAGCCTTCTCGGCTCATCGTCGTGCATGACGAACTCGACATCCCATTCGACACGGTGCGCCTGAAGTCCGGTGGCGGGCACGGCGGGCATAACGGGCTGCGTGACATCATCGCAGCGACCGGGGGAGGCGACTTCACTCGGGTGCGCGTCGGGATTGGGCGCCCCCCCGGCCGGCAGAGTGCAGCCGATTACGTGCTGCGGGATTTCGCCTCGGCCGAACGGGCTGTGCTGCCCAATCTTTTGTCCGACGCTGCGGATGCCGTCGAGTTGATAACCACAGACAGCCTCGCGGCTGCCCAGCAGAAGTTCCACTCCCCGTAGGTACCCGCGCGCGATTCCCGGACGGGTGGGATAGGCCGCGTAGACTGGTTCGAGTGATCCTCCAGGGCTTGATTTCTGCGCTTTCTGGCGCCTCCACATTCCAAAACGCCCTCACGTTCGCGGCCCGGGACGCTGATTTCTCGCTGACGGAGGGATTGCGCTCCCCGCTTCTAGCCGGTTTGATGCGCGAGCGTCGACGACTGGACCTGCCCCAGGCGCTGCTCGTTGTCACGGCCACCGGACGCGAGGCGGAGGCACTTCGGGAGAACTTGGGCAGCTTCGCGGCAGAGTCGGCGCATCCGGCGGAGATCGTCGAGTTCCCGGCTTGGGAGACGCTGCCGCACGAACGTCTAAGCCCGAGCGCCGAGATCGTCGGCCGACGACTGTTCGCGCTTCGCCGGATGCGGCTCTGGGAGCAGACCCCGGCGCCTGAGCGTCCGCCCTTGGTCATCGTTGCGTCGGTTCGTGCTGCGCTTCAACCGGTGGCCGACAACCTCACCGACTTCGATCCCGTCGAACTCGTCGTCGGGGGCCGGGGGCACGACCTCACCCAGCTCGCCCGTGAGCTGGTCGACGTGGCATATTCCCGTGTCGACATGGTCACGAGGCGCGGAGAGTTCGCGGTGCGAGGCGGCATCCTGGACGTGTTCCCGCCGGTGGCACCGCACCCTTACCGGATCGAGTTCTTCGGTGATGAGGTGGAGCAGATCCGCGCGTTCACCGTCGCCGATCAACGCTCGCTCCCCGAACCGGTCCAATCGGTCAGTTTGC
This sequence comes from Cryobacterium sp., assembly GCA_025465015.1. GTDB lineage: Bacteria > Actinomycetota > Actinomycetes > Actinomycetales > Microbacteriaceae > Cryobacterium. The sequence goes on from JAODMM010000165.1 coordinate 12,167, forward strand.
CGCCCAGCCGGGAGATGCTCCTCAGTCCGGCGGTGCGGCAGCGCGCCCGGGAGATGCAGCACGAGTTCCCGAGCCTGGCTGGAATGTTGGCGAGGATCGCCGAGGGGATCCCCGTCGACGGGATGGAAAGTCTCGCACCGGCTCTCGTCGACCGGCTCGTGCCGGTCACGCATTACCTGCCCGCGGGGGCGGCAGTCGCCGTCATCTCCCCCGAGAGGGTGGCCTCACGTGCCATCAGCCTCGCTGAGACGAACCGGGAATTCCTCTCGGCCGCCTGGAACGCGGCGACCGCCGGCGCCGAGGCCCCCATCGACCTGGAATCCGGTGACTTCCTCACCCTCGGGGCACTTCGAGACAGTGTGAAGTACAGCGCACCCGGCCAGCCCGCCTCGACACACGCTTGGTGGACCCTGAGCTCCTTTCAGGCGGCCCCGAGCGACGACCAGCTGCTCCCCGAGCACCGCGAGCTGGACGACCTGCTCACCGTACGCATCCAGGCGGACGCCGTACCGAGTTTCCAGGGAAGCGTCGAGGGCGCAGTCGGCCACGTCTCCTCGCGGCTGAAGTCCGGCTGGACCGTGGCAATCGTGGCCCAAGGAGCCGGACTGGTGGAGCGTGCTGGCGACGTCTTGGCCGAGCACGAACTTCCGGCACGGATGGTGGACGAGTTCCCTGCCGCTCCGGAACCCGGCATCGCATACCTGCTGAAGGCATCCGTCGACCACGGATTCGAGCTGCCTGAGCTGAAGCTCACCCTCGTGAGCGAGTCCGAGTTCTATGGCCGCACCGTCGGATACGACTCGCGCCAGGTGAAGAAACTCGCCAGCCGGCGCAAGAACGTCGTCGACCCGCTCCAACTCCGGCCCGGAGACCACGTCGTGCACCAGACCCATGGCATCGGCAGATTCGTCGAGATGACCCAGCGCGAGGTCTCCAGCGGCGGTCGGAACGCCGTCAAGACGCGGCGTGAGTACCTGGTGCTGGAGTATGCGCCCTCGAAGCGCGGTCAGCCGGGCGACAAACTGTACGTGCCCACGGATCAGCTCGACCTTCTCACCCGTTACGTCGGCGGCGAGGCGCCGGCGCTGAGCAAGATGGGCGGCAGCGACTGGTCGGCCGCGAAGAGCAAGGCGCGTCGTGCTGTGCGCGACATCGCCGTGGAACTGGTGAAGCTTTACTCTGCGCGAATGGCCAGCAAGGGTCACGCGTTCGGTCCCGATACTCCCTGGCAGCGGGAACTGGAGGAGGCTTTCCCTTTCGCGGAGACGCCCGACCAGCTCACCACCATCGAGGAGGTGAAGGCCGACATGGAGCGGCCCATCCCAATGGACCGGCTACTTTCGGGCGATGTGGGTTTCGGGAAGACCGAGGTCGCGGTGCGTGCGGCCTTCAAAGCCATCCAGGACGGCAAGCAGGTCGCCATGCTGGTGCCGACCACCCTCCTCGTGCGCCAGCACATGGAGACCTTCCAGGAACGGTTCGCCGGGTTCCCCATCCATTTGAGGGCACTCAGCCGCTTCCAGAGCGACAAGGAGTCCCGGGAGACGGTCGCGGGACTTCTCGACGGAACCGTCGACCTCGTCATCGGGACCCACCGGCTGCTCTCCGAGAACATGGTCTTCAAGGACCTCGGGCTCGTCATCATCGACGAGGAGCAGCGCTTCGGAGTGGAGCACAAGGACGCCCTGAAGAAGCTGAAAACCAACGTCGACATTCTCGCCATGAGCGCCACACCCATTCCCCGCACGTTGGAGATGGCGGTCACCGGCATTCGGGAGATGTCCACTCTGGCCACCCCGCCCGAGGACCGGCACCCCATCCTCACGTTCGTCGGCCCGTATTCCGAACGGCAGGTCGGTGCCGCCATCCGCCGGGAGCTCTTGCGCGAGGGGCAGATCTTCTTCGTGCACAACAGGGTCTCGAGCATCAACCGAGTCGCTGCGCAGCTGGCCGAACTGGTTCCGGAGGCGCGCATAGCGGTCGCCCACGGCAAGCTTCCCGAAGCGGCGCTGGAACGCGTTGTGGTCGACTTCTGGGAGCGCAAGTTCGACGTGCTCGTCACCACGACGATCATCGAGACCGGCCTCGACATCGCGAACGCGAACACCATCATCATTGATCGTGCGGACAAGTACGGCCTCAGCCAACTGCACCAGCTGCGGGGCCGTGTCGGTCGCGGACGGGAACGCGCGTACGCGTACTTCCTCTATGACGAGAACAAGCCCCTGTCCGAGACCGCACACGACCGCCTGTCAACGATCGCCGCAAACAACGAACTCGGCAGCGGTATGCAGGTCGCTCTTAAAGACCTGGAGATCCGGGGCGCCGGGAACCTCCTCGGCGGCGAGCAGGCCGGCCACATCGCCGGGGTCGGATTCGACCTCTACTTGCGGATGATCGGCGAGGCCGTCAGCACCTTCCGCGGTGAGGTGGCTGAGGGACAGACCGAACTGAGGCTCGAGCTTCCCGTCGACGCGCACATCCCCGAGGGGTACGTCGATAGCGAGCGGCTCCGCCTGGAGGCCTACCAGAAGCTGTCCACGGCAAGCTCCGCCGCGGCCAAGGACGACCAGATCGACCTGGTGCTCGAGGAACTCGCGGATCGCTACGGCGAACCGCCTGTGGCGGTTGTGAACCTCATCGCCGTCTCCCGGCTGCGCCGCCGAGCCCAGCAGGCGGGCCTCAGCGAGGTGGTCGCCATGGGATCGAATCTCCGGGTGGCGCCGGCGAACCTGGCCGACTCTGTCCAGGTTCGGTTGCAGCGGATGTATCCCGGTGCCCGCTACTTCACCCAAAACAACTCTCTGACGGTGCCGATGCCCCGTCCGAACGGCGAGGCACTGGAGGACGCGGCCTTGATTGCATGGGCGGGGACCTTCCTCAGCGCCATTTTCCCGCAGCCCGTCGACACCGCGCAGGCAGCGGTCTCCTAAGCGACATGGTCAGCCGCCGCGCTAGAAACAGGGCGGACCGCACGACCGGTGTCGGGTCAGGAAGAAGCGCCCCGAGCGAGGTGAGTTCAGACGGATGCCGGTGCGGCGGGACGCAACGCCGCGTGCGCCCGCCGATACGCCGCTGCCCGCATGCTCACGACGACTGCAGAAACAAGGATGGCCACGCCCGAGCCGAGTAGCACCGCAAGGGTGCCCTCGTCGGCGACCGTGTCGTTCCCGGCGAAAGCGAGCTCGCTCATCAGCAGTGACACTGTGAACCCCACCCCGCCGAGGGCGGCCACGACCACGATGTCGGCCAGGTCGAGAGCCGGCCAGGACCGGCGTCGTGAAATCCAGCTTCCCAGAGAACCTGCCAGCGTGATGCCGACGAGCTTGCCCACGGGCAACCCCACCAGGATTCCCCAGAACGCCGGGCTGATCTCATCGATGCGGACCTGGGGGATCGTCACCATGGCCGCCGAGAAGGCGAAGAGCGGCAGCACCACTGCGTTCGAATACGGTTCGATGATGTTACGGGCCCGGCCACCAGGTATCCGCGACATGACCAGCCCAAGGACCACCCCGGCGATCGTCGCATGCACCCCCGACTGGTAGGTGAAGTACCAGGTCAGGAGAGCCAGGACAATCAGCGCGAGGACGAGCGGCCACTGCCGTCGGCGGTTGAGGACCCAGGCGGACCGGGGCCCCAGAAGTCGGCTGACCATGCCGAACACGGTGGCGGTGATCGCGGCGAAGCCGATGAACTGCAACTGGGCATCCTGGGTGAAGAAAAAGGCGATGATGAGGATCGCCACCAGGTCGTCCAGCACCGCTAGGGCGAGCAGGAACACGCGCACGCGTGTGGGGATGCCGCGACCGAACACCGCGAGCACTCCGACGGCGAACGCGATGTCCGTCGCTGTGGGTACGGGCCACCCACCGCTGAGAGGCGTACCGGCTGTGATCACCAGGTACACGCAGGCCGGGACGGCAACGCCGCCGAGTGCAGCGAGAGCGGGCAACGCCGCTTTCCCGAGTGTGTTCAGGTCACCGATGACCAGCTCACGCTTCAACTCCACGGCCACGACGAAGAAGAAAACGGCCAGCAGGCCGTCGCTGATCCAGTGCCTCAGCGAGAGGTCCAACGACAGGAACCCGATCGGGCGATGCTGGTCGGCGACGTCGAGAAGCGCCTGCCCGAGGGGCGTGTTGGCCACGACAAGTCCGATGACCGCGGCGAGGAGGAGAAGCCCGGCGGCGAAGCGCTCGGATCGGATGAAGCTCATGCTGTGTGTCCTGCCACCCCAGCGGGGATCGTTAAATCAACAGGGCAGTATCCACCGCCCGCCGACCAGACTTCCCGGCTCACCGCATCCAGCATAAGGGCGCTTACGATAAGTGATGAGAAGCCAGGAGGCGTTCCGATGACCGATGCCATATTCTCCGCCGCCGCGCCGGGCGCCGGAGGCCCCAATGAACTGGACACCCTGATAGAGACCGTGGCCCGGCTGAGGGCACCCGGGGGGTGCCCTTGGGACGCCGAACAAACTCACGAGTCACTCGTGCAGTACCTGGTTGAGGAGAGCCACGAGCTGATCGACGCCATCGAGGCCGGGACCCGCGATGAACTCATCGAGGAGCTCGGCGACGTGCTCTACCAGGTGCTCTTCCACGCCGACATCGCCGCCCACACCAGCGGCGAGGATTTCGACATCCAGGATGTGGCCGCCCACATGACCCGCAAGATGATCGGCCGGCATCCGCATGTGTTCGGCGACGACACACTGGAGACCGCTGACGATGTCGTCGCCGCGTGGGACGGGTTCAAAGCCGCCGAGAAACCGCACCGCACCAGCGTCCTCGACGGGATCCCGCAGGGGATGCCGGCTCTCGCCCTCGCCGACAAGGTGCTCGGACGGGCTCAGAAGATCGGGTTGCTGGAGCAGGATCTGGAAGTTTCGGTGCCGGTGACGACCGAAGACGAACTCGGTCCTCTCCTTCTGGCCATCGTCGCGTCGGCGAAGGCGCAGGGACTCGACGCCGAGCGGGCTCTCCGCACCGCACTCCGTGACCTGCAGGACGAAATCCGTTCCGCCGAGTCGGAGGTGTCCGACGCCGGAATCATCGGCCTGCCGGGCTGACCAGCATCGACACGGGGCTTCTCGCAAACCCGGGACCATCGGGGCAGCGGACACCCCAGGTGGTGGGAACAACCGACGTTGGATAACGTCGGACTATGAGTCATACATCCTTCAACGAGCTTCTCACCACCCAGATCGGCAACGAGTTCCAGGCGTCGCAGCAGTACATCGCCATCGCTGTGTGGTTCGACAACCAGGACCTTCCCCGGCTGGCCGCGCACTTCTACCGCCAGTCGGTGGAGGAACGCAACCACGCCATGATGCTTGTTCAGTACCGTCTGGACCGCGGGCTCGGCGTCGAGATCCCCGGGATTCCCGCGGTGCGCAACGCCTTCACCAGCGTCGTGGAGCCGATCGCATTGGCATTGGCGCAGGAGAAGCAGGTCACCTCGCAGATCGAGGCGTTGTTCAAAGCGGCACGAGCGGATGGCGACGTCCTGGGCGAACAGGCGATGCTCTGGTTCCTGAAAGAGCAGGTCGAGGAGGTCGCATCGATGTCGACCCTCCTGACGATCGCCGAGCGCGCGGGGGACAACCTCTTCGACATTGAGAACTTCATCGCCCGCGAACAGGTCGGCGACGGCGGTCTCGAGTCCGACGCGCCGGGAGCGGCGGGCGGCGTCTTGTAAGTGCACGGCGCGCCGGCCGAGATCCCGGCGCGCCAGCGAGGCCTGCCCCGCCTGACACAATTGGAGGCATGGCAGCGACTGTGACCCCGCCCCGTGGCATGCGTGATTTTCTTCCTCGCGAGAAGGCGACCCGGGAACGTGCCCTGGGAGTGATCCGCAGAAGCTTCGCCGCACACGGGTTCGATGAAATCGAGACTCCCGTGATGGAGGATTCGGCCAGGCTGCACTCCGGGCTCGGCGGCGACAACGAGAAACTCGCCTTCGCTGTGATGAAGCGTGCCCTCGGCGCCGACGATCTTGCCGCTGCCGCAGCATCCGGAGACCCGCTCGCGCTCGCCGACCTCGGCCTCCGCTTCGACCTCACCGTTCCGCTGGCGCGCTTCTACGCCACCCACCGTGGCAGCCTCCCGGCGGTCTTCCGGTCGATTCAGATAGCGCCCGTGTGGCGTGCCGAACGCCCGCAGAAAGGGCGCTACCGGCAGTTCATGCAGTGCGACATCGACATCATCGGTGAAGCCGGGCCGCTTGCCGAGCTGGAACTGATCACCGCGACCGCGTCAGCGCTCGACGCTCTCGGCTTGACCGGGTGTTCAATCCGTATCAACGACCGTCGAATTCTCGCGGGACTTCTTGCGCACTGGGGCGTCCCTGCCGGGCAAACCGAACGCGCCCTGATCACCATCGACAAGTTGGACAAGGTCGGGGTCGACGGGGTGGTCGATGAGCTCAGCGCCCAAGGCATCGAAACCGTGGGGGTAGCGGATGCGCTTCGCGACCTCGTCGAGGCGGGCTGGGAGCTCCACGCCTCCGACACGCCACCACCGGCCTGGTTGGCGACGGATGCCTATGCCGACCTGCTGGCTCTCCGGGCGGCGATGCCGGGAGTGGACCTCGTCTTCGACCCGACTCTCGTGCGGGGGATGGGCTATTACACGGGGACGATCTTCGAGATCACCCACCCCGAGCTCGGGTACTCCCTCGGCGGCGGGGGTCGGTACGACGGCATGATCGGTCGTTTCCTCGGAACCGAGGTCCCGGCCTGCGGATTCTCGATCGGTTTCGAACGCATCGTGGACCTCCTGACAGAAGAGCTTGAGCCGCGACGCGCGGCGGTCGTGTTGATCCACGACAAGGATGCAGACCCGGCCACACTCCTGGCCCTCAAAGCCGAGCTCATCGCCGAAGGCAGCAGGGTGCGGCTGGAGAGGCGAACAAAAAACCTGAAGCCTCTCTTTGAGCGGGCTGCGGAGGCCGGGTACGGCAGTTTCGCTTTCGTCGGAGCCGACGGGGGCGACCTTGCCTCCCTCGATCTGAAGCCCCTCGGTTGACGGCAGCGTGTGGACGCCCTCCTCCGAGTGTGCAACGCGGAGTCTGTAAGCCCGGCCTGCCCGCTTCAGCGTCATCTGCTGCCGAAGGCCACCTCAGTAGACTTGCAGCGGAATACATCGTCGTCATTCCAAAAATCCTTTCCGCACCAGCAAACAGGAGACAGTTGTGGCTCTCATTGAGGCAATAGGCGCTCGCGAAATTCTCGATTCCCGAGGAAACCCGACCATCGAGGTTGAGGTACTGCTCGATGACGGCTCCACCAGCCGCGCGGCCGTACCCTCCGGCGCCTCCACCGGCGCTTTCGAGGCGTACGAGCTTCGCGACGGCGACAAAGGTCGGTACCTCGGCAAGGGCGTACAGAAAGCCGTGGACGCAGTGATCGATGAGCTCGGCCCGGCCGTCGAAGACCTCGAGGCGAGCGACCAGCGCATCGTGGACGGCGTCCTCATCGCCGTCGACGGCACGGAGAACAAGGAGCGAGTCGGGGCGAACGCCATCCTCGGTGTCAGCCTTGCGGTAGCCAAGGCCGCAGCGAACTCCAGCGAACTGCCCCTGTTCCGATACCTCGGCGGGCCGAACGCGCACACCCTTCCGGTGCCGCTGATGAACATCATCAACGGTGGATCGCACGCCGACAACGACGTGGACATCCAGGAGTTCATGATCGTCCCGATCGGCGCCGAAACGTTCAGTGAGGCTCTGCGCTGGGGTGTCGAGACTTATCACTCTCTCAAGGCGCTCCTGCAGTCCCGTGGCCTGGCCACCGGTCTCGGGGACGAGGGCGGGTTCGCCCCCAACCTGCCCAGCAACCGGGCCGCACTCGACCTCATCGTCGAGGCCATCACCAACGCGGGGTTCACCCCCGGCAAGGACATCGCCCTGGCCCTTGACGTCGCGGCCACTGAGTTCTACAAGGACGGCAGCTACCACTTCGAGGGCAAGCAGCTCAGCACCCAGGAGCTCGTCGCTTACTACGGTGAGCTGCTGGATGCCTATCCGCTCGTCTCTATTGAGGACCCGCTCGAGGAAGAGGACTGGGACGGCTGGGTGCACCTCACGACCGAGCTCGGCAGCCGGGTGCAGATCGTCGGAGACGACCTGTTCGTCACCAACCCCGTACGGCTCGCCCGCGGGCTCGAACAGGGAGCCGCGAACTCGATCCTGGTGAAGGTCAACCAAATCGGAACCCTGACGGAGACCCTCGACGCTGTCGCCCTCGCTCAGCGAAGCGGCTACACGGCCATCCTCTCGCACCGCTCCGGGGAGACCGAGGACACCATCATTGCCGACCTCGCCGTTGCCACCGACGCCGGTCAGATTAAGACCGGAGCGCCTGCCCGCAGCGAGCGGGTGGCTAAGTACAATCAGTTGTTGAGGATCGAAGAAGAGCTGGGCGAGGCGGCGGTTTACGCAGGCCGCAGCGCTTTCCCGCGGTTCAGCGCCTAGGGATTCCTAGGCTCTCGAAGCGCGGGACGTCCCGCGCTTCGAGTGCCTCCCGCATGCCCCGAGTACATCGCGAGAGGAGTTGTCGTGGCCAGGATCCGTCCCGAACGACGCGACGTCGTGGTGCCGGGCGCAGAGACGCCCGCGGGAGGCTGGCTCCGCGGCATCCGTTTCTCGGGCTTCTCCTTCGTCATGATGGGAATGCTGGTGCTGGCGGTGGCCGTGCTGGCGCCCGGCCTTCGAACCTATGCCGAGCAGCGCCAGGAGATCAACCGCCTGAGCGCTACCGTGCAGGCGGCCAGGGACACAGTCGGCGATCTGACCGCACAACGCGAGCGTTGGAACGACAGGACCTTTGTCACCACCCAGGCCAGGGACCGGCTCTCCTATGTGATGCCCGGCGACATCAGCTTCCTCGTGATCAACGACCTGCCGCAGACCGCGCCGGAGACTGAGCCGGCGCCGCCAGTGAGTAAAGACATCCAGGACACTAAGGTCGACTGGGTGAAATCCATGTTCGCCTCCGTCCTGACGGCCGGACTTGCCCCTGAGGTGGCACCGCAGTGACCCGTCCCCCCTTCGACCCCGTTTCCCTTCGGGACATCGCAATCGTGTCCGCGCAGCTCGGGCGCCCGGCGCGGGACGTGGCCGGTATCGCCGCTCGTTGCGTGTGCGGCGCGCCCACGGTCGTGGCGACTGCCCCGCGCCTGAGCGATGGCACCCCGTTTCCCACGCTGTACTATCTTTCCCATCCCGCAGCGACTGCTGCCATGTCGTTCCTCGAGGCCACTCAGGTGATGAACGAGTACAACGACCTTCTGGGTGCTGACGAAGACCTCCGAGCCCACTACCAGGCGGCACACGAGAGCTTCCTGTCCGATCGCGAGACGCTCGGTCTCGTGGCCGAGATCGAGGGCATCTCCTCGGGCGGCATGCCCGCACGTGTGAAGTGCCTCCATGCGCTCGCCGCCCACTCCCTTGCCGTGGGGCCCGGAGTGAACCCGATCGGTGACCTCGCCCTCGCGCGCTCCGCCTGGTCTCCGGCGGTGTGCGAATGCCTCGACTACGAGTGACTGCGAGCCGTGGCAGTGCCGCGATGGTCGTGTTCTTGGCCGCGCTGGTCGGCGGTGGCTCGGTCGTAGGCGGTTCTGTCGTCCTCGACGCGCCGGCAGCGCAGGCGGATCAGGTCCGCGACCTTGAGTACTGGCTGAGCGACTATGGCTTCAGCCAGGCATGGAACACCACACGGGGTGCCGGGGTGAAGGTCGCCGTCATCGACACTGGAGTCGACACCACCGTGCCCGACCTGGCCGGGGCGGTCACCGACGGAACGGATGTCTCGGGCGTCGGCACGCCCGACGGACGGACACCGGTCGGAGAGAACGAGGAACACGGCACCATGGTGGCGTCGCTTCTCGCGGGTCGTGGAACAGGGCCGGACTCAGGCGTCATCGGCGTCGCGCCCGAGGCATCCGTTCTCGCCGTCTCGGTCGCATTCGGCACCAGCGATTCGACGGTGAGCAACGACGCCCAGATCGCCGAGGCGATCCGGTGGTCAGTCGACAACGGGGCGGACGTGATCAACATGTCGCTGACCCGAAACACGCTCAGTTGGCCTCGCAGCTGGGATGACGCCTTCCTCTATGCGTTCGAGAATGATGTCGTCGTGGTGGCTGCAGCAGGCAACCGGGGCAGCGGCACAACCGAGGTCGGAGCTCCGGCGACGATACCGGGCGTGCTGACTGTGGCCGGGGTGGACCGTAACCGGCAGGCAAGCTTCGACGCGTCCTCTCAGGGAATCACCATCTCCGTCGCCGCACCCAGTGAGCAGCTCGTCGGCGTGATCCCGGGTGGCGGCCGCGTGCAGTGGAGCGGTACCAGTGCTGCCGCGCCGATCGTGTCGGGACTTGTCGCTCTCGTTCGGGCCGCCCACCCGGAACTCGACGCCGCGGGAGTGATGAATCGCATCATCGCTACGGCCGACCCGAGCGGTCATGCGGTGCCGAGCCCGATATACGGAAACGGCCTCATCGACGCCGCTGCAGCTGTCACCGCTGCTGTCCCGGAATCCACGTCGCCCACTCCGTCCTCACTTCTGAAGGAATGGATTCACCTGCACCGACGGGCGGACTCGACTGCGGAACCGGAGCCGCCCGCCACCGACGCACCTCCCGTTGCGGTGGAGGCGGACCCTGATCCGCCCCTGCCGGCCCCGGATCCGCTGGCCGCGTGGATGCCGAGCCACCGCAGCCTCACCTACGTCAGCCTCCCGCTCGCGGTGCTCCTGGGGTTTGGTATCCTAGTTACGCTGTTGGGCGTTGGCGCCACTCGGCATTTCAGGCGATTCTGACGTAACAAGAAGCGTCAACGCATCCGGACTATGTAGGAGGCCTTTCCATCGTGCCCAAAATTCTCATCGTCGGTGGCGGTTACGCCGGCTTCTACACTGCATGGAAGCTGGAGAAGTGGCTGCGTCCGGGTGAGGCTGAGGTCACTGTCGTCGACCCGCTTCCCTACATGACGTACCAGCCGTTCCTCCCCGAGGTCGCTGCCGGTTCGATCGAGCCGAGGCACTCCGTTGTCGCCCACCGCCGTCACCTGACCAAGACGAACGTGCTCACGGCAAAGGTCACATACATCAACCACGCGGCCAAGACGGCGACGATCACGCCCCCCGTCGGCGAGCCGTGGGAGTTCGAGTACGACATCGTCGTTGTCACCGCGGGAGCCGTGTCACGCACATTCCCGATTCCCGGTGTCGCCGACGAGGCCATCGGCCTGAAGACCGTCGAGGAAGCCGTTGCCATCCGCGACCGTGTCCTGACCAACTTCGACAAGGCGTCCCAGCTGCCCGCCGGTCCGGAGCGTGACCGCCTGCTCACTTTCGTGGTGGTCGGGGGCGGCTTCGCCGGCATCGAGGTCTTCGCCGAACTCCGCTCGTTCGCCAGTTCGTTGCTGAAGTCGTACCCGCAGATCAGCTTCGAAGACACCCATTTCCATCTCATTGAGGCGATGGGTCGCATCATGCCCGAGGTGTCGCTTCCGACCAGCCATTGGGTGATCAAGAATCTGGCCGAGCGCGGTGCCCAGATCCACCTCGACACGCAGCTGTCCTCAGCCGTCGGCGGCAGGATAGAGCTCTCCACCGGTGAGAGCTTCGAGACGGACCTGATCGTCTGGACGGCCGGTGTGATGGCGAATCCCACCATCGTGCGCAACACCGACCTCCCCGTCGAGGAGCGCGGCCGCCTCCAGGTTCGCGCCGACCTTCGCGTGGGTACCGAAGATGAGATCGTCGATGGGGCATGGGGTGCCGGCGACGTCAGCGCCGTTCCCGATCTCTCCGGCGGGGGCGTCGGCGGGTTCTGCGTTCCCAACGCGCAGCACGCTGTTCGTCAGGGCAAGCTGATGGCCCGCAACATTGTGGCTGTCCTGCGCGGTGAAGGACCCAAGGAATACGTGCACAAGAACCTCGGTGCTGTCGCCGGTCTGGGTGTGGGCGTCGGGGTGTTCCAGTCCGGCAAGATCGCGATAAAGGGCGTTCCCGCGTGGTTTGCCCACCGTGGGTACCACGGCCTGGCGATGCCGAGCTGGGAGCGGAAGATCCGGGTCATCATGGGCTGGGTCGCCAACGTGTTCCTCGGTCGCGACATCGTCTCCCTCGAGGCTCGGGAGCGGCCGCGGGAAGTGTTCGAGCAATTCGCCGCTCGTCCCAAGCCCCCGGTCGAGACCGCTCCCGCCGCGATCGCTGCCCCGCCGGCAACCAAAGCGCGAGCGCCTCGGAAGAGTACTGCGAAGGTGGCGGCCGTCGAGGCAGCCGAGCCCACTGCGCCCGTGTCAGAGTCCGTCTCCGCCAAATAGTCGCAGCAGAGCGCGTGCGACCAGGTTCACGTCGCGTACGCTGAAGCGTCCGACCATCGTGTCGGGCGCGCCCCCGTAGCCCAATCGGCAGAGGCAGACGACTTAAAATCGTCCAAGTCTGGGTTCGAATCCCAGCGGGGGCACCGTGGAACAGCGGGCTGAAACAACAACGGAGCACCCGAAACCGTGGAGGCACGATGTCATGCAGTTTCCGCAGTGACGCTCGCGCCTTCCTGTGACGGCTGGCGGAGTGCCCTGGCGTAATGGCGGGCGCGCTGGGACCTACCAGCCGAGGCGGATCGAACGTCCCACCAGCGTTGGGGCCGTGCAGCGCGCGGTGATGGCAGCCGTGGCATCCGGACTGCACATCAAGGCCGTCGGCTCCGGCCACAGCTCTTCCGGGATCTCCGCTGCGCCCGGGGTGCAGCTCGACCTCCACGACATGGGCGGCCTCATCGACGTGGATGCCGCGGCGCAGCGCGTGCGCGTGGGCGCCGGCACTTTGCTGTGCCAGCTGAATTCGCTGCTTGCTCCGCGGGGGATGTCTCTGCCCCACGTCGGGGACATCGGCCGGCAGACCGTCGCGGGCGCCCTCTCCACGGGAACGCACGGAACCGGTTCGGTGCACCGGGGCCTCTCCTCACATGTCGCCGCGCTCACGCTGGTGACGGCGGACGGATCACTGTTGAGGGTGAGCGGAACCGAGAACGCCGACCTATTTCCCGCTGTCTGCTTGGGACTCGGGGCGCTCGGAATCATCGTGGACGTAACCCTCCAATGTGTTCCCCCGGGTCTGCTCCATGTCGTGAAACAGGGGGAGATGCTTACTGAGGTGCTCGAGGGGTTTTCCGGTCGCGTACGAGGCAGCGACCATTTCGCGTTCTCCTGGCTTCCGCATACGGGCCTCGCAATGACCACGGCCAGCACGCAGGTCTCGCCGGAAGGGCGCCCGGAACCCCGTGGCAGGATGGCCCGCTTCATCGGCGACGAGCTCATGGAGAATGGCGTGAAAATGCTGACCTCGGGAATCGGCGCTGTGGTCCCCGCGTTCGCGCCGCAGATCAACCGGATCACGGCACGGGTCAGCGGAGGCAGGGACTACACCGAGGCAGTCACTCGCGTCTTGGCGAGCTCCCGCCGCGTGCGCGTCCAGGAGATGGAATACGCGCTTCCGTTGGCGGCTGTCCCGTCCGCATTCGTGGAGGTGCACACCTTGATCGAGCGGCGGGGGTGGCGGATATCCTTTCCCTTGCGGGTGCGAACCGCGGCGGCGGAAACCGCGTGGCTCTCGCCCTCCGGCGGGCGCGAATCCGGGCACATCGCCATCCCCTGGTCCGCCCGGGAGGACTCTTCAGAGTATTTTCGGGCTGTCGAAGCCATTCTTCGCGCGCACGGCGGGCGGCCGCACTGGGGCAAGATCCATCAGCAGGATGCGGTGTCCCTCGCCCGGATGTACCCGCACTTCGATGACTTCCTCGCCGTGCGTGAGCGGCTGGACCCTGAGCGGAGTTTTGGCAATCCATACCTGGCGCGGGTTCTCGGCCCCTGATTCGGGTCAGGGGGTGCGGCGGCGCAGGGTGACCGACCCGAGCGCGACGGCGCTCACCACCCACGCTCCGATCACGAGAAGTTCGCCTCCGATGTATGCGGTGTCGCCGGTGCCGTGGGCGACGGCCCGAAGCGCGTCAATCGCGTGGGACAGTGGAAGCCAGTCGCTGATCTGACGGAGCACGTCGGGAAGCTGCTCCCGCGGCAGGAAGATCCCGCCGAGCAGGATCTGCGGGAACACCAGTGCCGGCATGAACTGCACCACCTGGAACTCGGTTCGCGCGAAAGCGCTTGCCAGTAGTCCCAGAGTGGTGCCCAGGACGGCATCAGCGACCGCGACGGCGAGGAGGAGCCAGATCGAACCTTCGATGGTGAGTCCGCACACCCACACCGCGAACGCCACAGCGATGCTGGACTGGAGGATCGCGAGGAGACTGAACGCCAACGTGTACCCGAGGATCAAATCGGCCTTCCCTAGGGGCATCGACAGCAGCCGTTCGAGCGTGCCGGTGCGTCGTTCTCGCAGGGTGGTGATGCTCGTGATGAGAAACATGACAATGAACGGGAACAGTGCGATCAGGGCGGGGCCGAGGGTGTTGAAGACGGGAGTGTCGGAGAAGATCCACGACAGCAAACCGATCAGGAGGCTCGGCACCACGAGAAGCAGCACAACAGTGCGCGGGTCGTGCCGCACCTGCCGCAGCACCCGTCCCGCCGTCGCAATGGTCCGCCGCGGATTCATGGGCGGCCATGCGGGCGGCCGGAGCTGGGGCTGCCGCCGGGGCTGGAAACGTCGGCGTGTGAGATCAGGGTGAGGAACGCCTCCTCGGTGCTGGTCGCTCCCGTCGACGCGAGGAGCCCGGCAGGAGTGTCATCGGCGAGGATCCCGCCCTCGCGCATGAGAAGCAACCGATCGCAGCGATTCGCCTCGTCCATCACGTGACT
>JAODMM010000202.1 GCA_025465015.1 Cryobacterium sp.
GGAGGCGCAGGTAGATGCCAAGCTCGGTGATGGTCTCGAACGGGCGCAGTTTTGTCTGGCCGATCAGGGCCGACGCTCGCTCAAGCAGGCGCGGCAACTCCAGCTGATTGACCCGCTTCGCCAACTCGTGCGCGGCAGACGCTTCAGTCGGAGAGGTGAAGGACGCACCGTACCAGGGTGAATCCCCGGGGCCGTAGCGGAACTCACCGAGTGCTGCCGCCTTGATCAACGTCGCGGCGGCGCGCGTCCGATCTGTGGCAAGAAGCTCGAGCGCGCGCCGGCCGAGGCGCGCTGTCGTCGACGGAGGTGAGGGAAGCTGTGCGAGCCTGGCCAGTTCACCGAGCGCTTGGAGCACTGAGACGCCCAGCGCCGGATCACGCCGGGACAATGCGGAACGGTAGTCGAGCAGAACCTTGCGCAGGCGCACGAGGGCGTCGTCGACGTCCCCGACTTGCGGCTGGGTCGCTTTCTCATTGCGTGTGATCGACTGGATCAGGTCCCGACGAAGAGAGCGCGGAGTGACGGCGACGCCAGGGAGCCCGACCTGGGAAAGGCGGTGCCCGATGCCATCAAGACTGGAGCGCCGGGCGCCGACCACGAGGACCCGTTTATGCTGGGCGACGAGCGAACCGATGGCGTTGACGATGGTCTGCGTACCGCCGGTGCCCGGAAGGGTCTTCACGACGAGGGAGTTCCCGGCGGCGATCTGCGCAACGACGTTCTCCTGCTCCGGGTCAGCATCCAGTAGAAGGGTGTCCGTCGCCGGAGGCCGTGCGTCCTGGGCGACAGGAACGACGGGGTTGTAGGCGTTCTCCACGCTCTTGCGTGCGGCCGGGTTGCCGGCAACGGCGTCGATGATGGGGTGCTGGAGGTTGGGCGTGTCCCCCACCAGGTCGTGGCCGACATCAGCGAAGGATGAGACCACCAGCCGGGGAACCACGTTGAACCAGGGAAGGTGGGTGGTCAGTCCCCGCAAGCGGTCGATGACCGGCTGCGGCTTGAAGGCGCCGTTGGTGATGGCGAGCGCTACGAAAGCGTCCGCGTCGAGAGTGATGTGGAACTGGTCGTGCAGGGCACGGGCGAGTTCGGGGTTGAGGAAAGGCGCACCCTTGAGCTTCAGTTCGAAGTCGCGGCCATACCGCCGGATGGCCAACGGGCGAAGCAGGATGGGAGCGGTGAAGTCCTCCTCGCCGTGGCGCCACTGGGCAAGACCGATGGCGAGATGAACCGACTCGATCCCGCGCATCGAACGCAGCTCGATGCCCTTCTGGGTGATCTCCCCCGCCGCAAGCCGGGCGTTGCGCAGTGCCAGCTCGTCTCGGATCAGGTTCGAGAGCAGCGTCGTCTTCCCGGTGATGAACTGGGGCAACCCACCCGGATGCGTCGCACTCAGTTCGATGCGCGTTCTCGCCCCGTCGCTGAAATGGAGGAGAGGTGAGCGGCCTCCCACCTCGGCCAACTCGCTACGCCACCGCTGCCACACGGGTTCGGCGATGTTGCCGGCGACCAGAGACGGGTCGCCGAGGCTCACGGCGTGGGGGGACGCGGCATGTGCCGGCCCGGAGGCAGGCGCATCCGCGTACTCCGACATGATTTCGTCGTCGTCTTGTTTCTTATCGAGGCGCCACACACGGACACCCTAAGTCGAGAGCGCCCGATTTCGGCTCAGGCAGGCCGTTCTTGCCGGTATTGCCGCGTCAGAGCCAGTTTCGTTTCCGAAAAACGACGTAAAGAGCGGCCCCCATCACGAGCATGAGCCCAAGGGCGAAAGGGTAGCCGAACTCCCACCTGAGCTCGGGCATGTGGGTGAAGTTCATCCCGTAGATGGTGCCCACCAGCGTGGGCGCGAAGAGGATAGCCGCCCAGCTGGAGATTTTCTTCACCTCTTCACTCTGGGCGAGGCTTGTCTCCGACAGATGGCGCATCTCGTCGTTCTGTCGCTGGCCGACGAGTGTCGCATTCACGGAAAGTGCGTTTTGGAGTAGTTGCCGGTACGAGTCGCCGCGTTCCACGACCCGAAGAGTGTGATCAAGCACATCCCGAAGGTGGCGGTGAAGTTCGACGTCCACCTGGTATTTTGCGAATCCGCGTTGCAGCGCTTCAATGACCCCGACGAGCGGCTGAGTAGCCCGCTGGAACTCGATTACCTCTCGCGAGAGGGCGTAGATGCGCCGGGAAACCTCCGGTTCGCCGTTGAAAAGTTGGTTTTCTATCTCGTCAATGTCGTTCTCGAGTCCCGCAACCACTGGCCCGTACTCGTCGACAACTTCGTCGAGGATCGCGTACAGTACGGCCTCCGGACCGAGTGCGAGGAGTTCAGGGGCCGCTTCCATTCTGCGGCGTACTTTCGCCAGGTCAGGCGATTCAGCGTGACGAATCGTGACGACGAAGTTCGGGCCGACGAAGACATGCAACTCACCGAACTCGACCCGTTCCTCCTTGTCGAGGTACCGTGCCGGCCGCAGGACGACAAATAAGCTGTCATCGAAACGCTCGAGCTTCGAACGCTGGTGGCCCTTCAGGGCATCCTCCGTGGCGAGGTGGTGGAGGCTGAATTCCTCGGCCACGGACCGGATCTCCTGCTCTGTGGGACGATACAGGCCGATCCAGGCGACGCCCTGGTGCGCGGTCATCACCTCGTACGTGTCGTCCAGCGTCGCCGGCGTCGCCACTCTGCGGCCGTCCACATAGATGGCATTGTCGATCAGCGCCATGGTTCCTCCTCGCTCCGGCTTCCAGTGTGCCATCAGGCGTGGCGGCACACGGTCGGCGCGCGTTAGGCGGTCAGGCGTCGGCGGGCTCGTGGCGACGATAGTGCGCAGGGTTGGCGTACGCCGGGGTGAACCCGAGCCAGACGACTGCCAAGCCGAGTACAAGCTCACCGGCAGAGAGGAACGGCAATAGCGACAGCGCACCGCCGACCATCACGGCGATTGCGCCGACGTGCCCGTACACGTGGGCTCGGAGAAGGGCGATTCCGGCCAGTATCCAACCGATGCCGAAGACGACGTGCGAAAGGAGAAGCCCGAATCGTAGGGCGCCCGGGGAGGCCTCCGCGTCGAGAATCTCCGGCGCGACGGTGACGGCCGTGGGTGCAAGGAAGACATCCATCCAATACACCGCGCACATCAGGATCGTTCCAGCCCCGGCGACGACAACGGCGGCAAATCCGAACGACCCCATCTGGGGAGCGCGCCTTACGTAAAGAGTCACGAGCGCGAGGACAAGCAGCAGCCCACCGACCAGGCGGGCCAAGGAACTCACGGTGAACAGAACGGTTCCCGCGACGGACGTACGCTCCTCGAACTCTTGAAAGAGGCGTAGGGCGCTCCCGAATGCCAGCAAAGCACCGGACGCCAGCATGGACGGCCTTGATAATCCCACGAACCGATTCATCACAACCCCGTTCGCATGCACCAGATTGCCTTGATTCTGACACCGAGCCAGAGCAGCGACAAGGGCTTGCGGCGGACGGCGCGAACTGCCCCAAAATACTACGAAGCACTGGGGTCAGAAAGGGGGTTGTACCCCTTTCAGGTGACGCCTAGGTTGAGTCTCAACACCAGTTCGGTGTTCAAACCGGGCGTGCCTTCACATCCAAAGGCTTAGCCCTCGATCACGAAAGGGTCGATGATGACGAGCAATTATCCTTCCGGCGTCCCGTCCGCCGACGGATCTGACCAATTCCCGGAGACCGGCTTCACCGACGCCACCGAACCTGCGCTGGTCGGGGTAGACGAACCTCTGACCACCACATCGGGCTCCACCACAGATGCCACCGGCGGATCCGGCTCGACCAAGGAAGCCATCGGCGAGCAGGCATCCAACCTCGCCCACGGAGCCGGCGAGGCAGGCGCCCAGGTCGCCCATACGGCCAAGGAGGAGACCAAGCGAGTCGCAGCAGAAGCGGGAACGCAGGTGCGCGGCATCGTGACCACCGTGGGAAGCGAGCTTCGCAGCCAGGCTGCAACCCAGCAGACACGCGTCGCACAAGGCCTGCGCTCCGTCGGCTCTGAGCTGACGAACATGGCCAACGGCTCTGCCACGCCGAACCCTGGAATGGCCACCGATCTCGTGAACCAGGCCGCAGACCGGGTGAACTCGGTTGCACGCTGGCTGGACGACCGTGATCCCGGTTCCCTTCTCGAAGAGGTGAAGCGCTTCGCCCGCCAACGGCCCGGAGTCTTCATCGGGATTGCCGCGGGAGCCGGAATCCTCGCCGGACGACTCACCCGAGCCCTTGCCACGCCTGCGGATGCATCCGAGTCCACAGGCACCGCCGGATATGCGTCCGGCCCAGCGGCATACGAGCCGACAAGCAGCTACGACACATATGACACGACGACTGCCTACGACACCACAGGAACCAGCGGTCTCACCACGACCACGGGAACCACGGGGGTCGTCAGTGCGGCCGGTGTCACCGGCGGCGGCATACCTGCCGGGACATCGGACCTCGGGCTTGGTCTGGACGACGACCTCACCTCTGACGGGAAACTCCGATGACTGACATACCGTCTGAATCCGAGCAGCACGCGGCGAACGCCTCATTGGGCGAACTTCTCGCCGAAGTCAGCCGGGACATCTCCACGTTGATGCGGCAGGAAGTCGAGCTCGCTAAGGCCGAACTCAACCAGTCGGCGAAACGCGCCGGTAAGGGCGCGGGCCTCTTTGGCGGCGCCGGGGTCGCGGGTTATTTCGCGCTCCTTTTCCTGTCGATCACGATCTGGTGGGCGCTGGGCTACCTGATCGGCAACGCCTGGTCCGCACTCATTGTCGCCATCATCTGGGGCATCGTCGCGGCAGTCCTCGCCCAGAGGGGCAAGAAGGAGATGCAGGAAGTCAGGGGTATGCCGGACACAGCTGAATCCCTCAAGAAGATCCCAGACACTCTGAAACGAAATGAGGAAAACAAATGAGCGACCCAGACCAGATTCGATACGACATTGAGCGGACCCGGGCCGAGCTGGGTTCCGACGTTGACGCCCTCGCGGACAAGGTGACCCCTTCGAAGATCGCGCATAGGCAGACAGAGAAGGTCAAGAGCGCCATGTCCAGTGTCAAAGACCGGGTGATGGGCAGCGCGCACGACGTCCGCGAAAACGTCGTCGGCAGCGCCCACGACGTCGGGGCGAGCGGCCGTTCCGCCATCGGCTCGGTCGGCGAAGCCATCTCCGACGCGCCCCACAGGGCCGCGCAGTCCGCCCGGGGCAACCCCCTCGCAGTTGGCCTCATCGCCTTGGGAGCGGGGTGGCTCCTCTCCTCGCTCCTACCCACGACGAGGGTGGAACAGGAGGCCGCCTCACGTGCGAAGGATGCCGCGGCTCCCGTCGCCGACAAGCTGAAGGATGTCGCGCGCGAGACGGCTGAGAACCTGCGTGAACCTGCACAGGACGCCATGACCGCCGTCAAGGAGACGGCGACTGAGGCAATGCAGAACGTGAAGGAGGAGGGAACGGACGCGGCGAGCGGCCTGAAAGACCAGGCTGCGGAAGCAAAGCACACCGTGCAGGACGGCTCCTAACCCCCCAACCCGCCTCACCCGGGGCATCCCAGGGTCCGCAGCGGCTTACGGCGCTGCGGACCCTGGGTCTGCCAACTCCGACCAGTAGAACGCGAGGGTCGCGGCGGTGTACTGAAGCACATCGATCCGTATGCTCTCGTCGCTGTCGTGCCAATGGTCCTCGACCAGCCCTGTGCCGTAGAACACCAGGGGCGCGCCGAGGCTCGACGCCAGGAGGGCAGCAGGGCCGCCTCCCGCGTTACCCATACGACCCACCGTGGCAGTGCAGCATCCCTTCCGAATGGCTCGCTCGAGAGCTTCGACGGCGGGGATCTTCGGCGTGACGTAGGGCTCCTGAGCGGTCTCCTCAGAGAGGGTCAGCGCATATTGCACCCGAGGACTGATCTCCGCGGCCACCCAGGCCCGGAGGGTGTCGGCAATGGTGTGAACCTGCTGGTTCGGAACCAGTCGGAAACTGAGGTCGGCTGCGGCCATGGAGGGCACTGCTGCGCGGGATGCTCCCACCGGGTCCCCCGCGATGATTGAGGTGACTTCGACCGCCGGCCGCTCCCACAGACGCTCGAAAACGGAGTACCCATCCTCCCCCCCGATGCTGCGCGTCTCGGAGCGGTCTAGCCAATCGGCCTCGTCGAATGGAAGTGCCGCCAACTCGGCCCGACGGGCTGGCGACGGAGAGGCGACGGCATCATAGAACCCGGGCACGGCGATCGCCCCCCGCTCATCGTGCAGGCGGGCCAACAGCCGGCTGAGTTCGAAGACGGGGTTGGGCGCGGCGCCCGAGACCGCCCCGCTGTGAACGTCCCGCAGCGGGCCGTACACTTCGATGTGAGCGCTGAGCATCCCCCGCACGCTCGTGCAGATGGCCGGGTGGTCGGTCTTCCATTGCATGGTGTCGGAGTACACGACGAGGTCGCAACCGAGGAGGTCCCCGTAGCGCTCCAGCGCCTCGGCGAAGTGGGGAGAGCCCATTTCCTCTTCCCCCTCGATGAGGAATTTGAGGTTGACTGCGGGCGCCCGAAGTCCCCGGGCCGCCAGATGAGCCCGCACCCCCCAAAGATGGGCCAGCACCTGTCCTTTCGCGTCAGAACTCCCACGTCCATAGAGACGGCCGTGGCGAAGGGCAGGCTCAAAAGGAGGGGTTTGGTCCCACAGCGACTCCTTGACCGCCCGCACATCATGGTGGCTGTAGACGAGCACGGTCGGAGCTCCCGGTGCCCCACACCATTCGGCGTACACGGCGGAAGTGTCCCCGGTCGACCAGACGTGGACCGTCGGGAACCCGAAATCACGGAACGCGGACGCGAGCCAGTTCGCCGAGCGAATGATGTTCGGCGCCCGTTCCGGCACCCCCGCGACAGAAGCGATACGCACCCAGTCGGAGAGTTGCTCCACCATCTCATCGGTATGCACTTCGACGAAGTCGTGCACCGGTGACGGCGTGCCGGTGTGCGCTGAGGTTCCACAGCGCTGAGATTCTGCCATGAGGACTCCTGTCAATCCCCTTCACTATGTCCCGGCCCTATCACAGAGTAAAGGGGGTAGCGTTTGGGGTACTCGGGCACGGAACAGTCGATGAAGGTGGAGCTGCGAATGGCCGATCGAGGACACTCCGGAGCGCAGCTGCGCACCTTCGGGGTCGAGGAGGAATTGCTTCTCGTTGACCCCGGCACGGCGAGGCCCGTCGCCGTCGCGCAATCCGTGCTGTCTGGTGAGGGTCTTCTGCCGGGGGCTGGGTCCGAGACCGGCATGTCGGCAGACACGGTTCCCGTGCCGATCACCAGCACCTTGGCGCTTGAGGTCAAGCAGGAGCAAATTGAGGTGGTGGGCCCTCCGTGCCACACGCTGGCCGGGGTGTCATCCGCCATCCGGGCAGGACGAGCCCGGGCGGATGCCGCTGCACGCCTCGTCGGCGCGCGTGCGGTGGCCATGGCCACCGCTGTCGGGCCGCTCACGACGCACCTGGTGTCCACGCCCCGCTACGAAACGATGCTGTCGAGGTTCGGGCTCATCATGAAGGAGCAATTGACGTGCGGGTACCACGTCCACGTCGCCGTCAACTCCGCCGAGGAAGGAGTCGCGGTCCTCGACCGCATCCGCGTATGGCTGCCTGTGCTGCTCGCTCTCAGCAGCAACTCCCCGTTCTGGCAAGGTAAGGACACGGGATACGCCAGCTACCGCTACCAGGCCTGGAGCCGGTGGCCGTCGGCCGGTACGTATGAGATCTTCGGCTCCGCTGAGGGGTACCGGCAGGTTGTGGATTCGATGCTCGGAACGGGTGTGCTGCTCGATGAAGGGATGGTGTATTTCGACGCGCGCTTGTCACGCCACCATCCGACCGTCGAGATCCGGGTGGCGGACGTCTGCCTGGAGGCGGATCACGCGGCGACCGTGGCCGCTCTCGTGCGTGCCCTGGTCGAGACTGCGGCCAGGGAATGGAGGGCGGGGCAGCCCCCCGAGCCGGTTTCCGCCCTTGAGTTGCGGCTTGCCTCATGGCGGGCGAGCAAGTCAGGGATGACCGACGACCTTATCAACCCGCTCACCAGCAGACCGTGCGCGCCTGAGGCGGCGGTTGTTGCCTTGATCTCGCACGTCGGTCGCGCGTTGCAAGAGTCGGGGGACCTGTCCGAGGTGGAACGGGTTCTGGGGCGCATCCTCACTGAAGGGTCCGGTGCCGAACGTCAGCGCTCCGCGATGGAACGATGGGGAAGCGGCCTCGCCGTCGTCACTGCCGCCCTGGAGTTCACGCACAGCGGCTCCCCGGTTGCGCTTCCCGACCCAGCATGAATTGCCGCGCTCAGCCGGCATAGCCGGTTGCCTGATACGAAGCCCCGCGCGTCACCGCGCTAATCTCACCAGTTGACGCCGGGCGGTTTCGAGCGCTGCACTGCCTCCCGTGCGGATTGCAGCTCGGCTTCGAAAACGGTTAAGACATCCTCATTCCGCACCTCGCCGCGGTACCATCGCCCCGAGACGGCGACGAACGCGAGAGTATGGGCGGCGAATTCCCGCTCCCCCGACATCGCGCTGTAGGTGGCGTACGCGATGCGCACCAGGTCGGACTCCTCCGTGCGCAGGATCAACGCCATCTCGCTGATGAGACCGAGTTCATCATCGCGAATCCGGGCGGCTTCCTCGACCGAGCGGGTTTGGGTCAAGCGCGACCGCCTAGTGAACGAGGCGTTCAGCTTCCGCAGCACCCCGCGCAGGTGAGAGCGACGTTCACGGGTTTCCGCCGCCCGCACTCCGGCCTGATCCCTGGCCCAGGGAACAAAGACCGCTCCCGCGAGGGTGACCACGCTGCCGATGACCACGCCCACCAGTCCGGCCGTGCTTTTCTCCATGGCCCGCACTCTAGTCCAGCTTCCCCGTCAGGCGAGGAAAGCACCCACCACAACACACGCACGCTGAACCGATGGGAGCGAGGACAACGTCGACAGTTCCGCTTTCAGTCCCGGCATCCGTCGTCAACGCTTCTCGACGTGGCCCCACTCATCGACGTGGAGTACCAGGCGTTTGCGCCCACCCCCACCGGACGGTAGAAGCCAGGAGAGCCAATTCGGTTTGACCAGCACGGCGCGCTCAGCGCGGACCGACCGGGTCTCCCAGCCCTCACCCACATAATCCGTCACTGCACGGCGAAGGATGTAGAAGCGCTGCTCTTCCGTGAGCATCGCGGGAAGGTCGCCCGGTCGCTTCGGTCCCACAACGCATCTCCCTGCTCAGGCTGCACAATTTCGGCGTGCGCAGTTTCGGGCGATGCGCTCCCCCAGTTTGGGCTTCGAGGAGTTCTCACGTCAAGCGCGAGCCGCGCTGACATGGCCGCATCACTGAGATTGCCTCACCGCCGCAACCCCATATCGGCACCACGAGCCGACTCATCCCCTGCGCCAGACCACCTTGATGCTTTATGGCGCAGCGTTACGCTGCCCATCGCGGACCGCGAGGAGATCACCATATGCTCCGGATATCCAGCCCAACCTCTTAGATCGAGGAGAACCATGTTCACGTCCCGATTCCGCCCACGACTTGCAGTGAGCCTCGGCGCCGCCGCAGTCGCGATGGCCGTTCTGGCGGGCTGCTCCTCACCAGCTGCGACCGAGCCGCCCGCAACCAGCGCCCCCGTCGACGGGGGCTCCCTAGTATTCGCAGACATCGAGCTGCAGACCGATTTCCAGGTGCAGAAGGCTTTCAACTACACGCAGTCGAACGTGTACCGCAGCATCGCAGACCGGCTGACCGCCTTCGATCCTGAGTCAGGTGACATCCTCCCGTGGGTCGCGTCATCGTTCACGGTCAACGAGGACAACACGGCTTTCACCTTCGTGATCCGCCCCGGGGTCACCTTCAGCGACGGGACCCCCCTGGATGCCGATGCCGTGAAAGCGAACCTCGACCAGTTGGGGCTGGGCGACGAAACCAAGAAGATCGTGAAGAACCGTGATTTCATCGGTTACGAGAGCGCCGAGGTCACCGCCGATGACACCGTGGTAGTTCACCTCTCCACTCCCAACGCCGACTTCCTCAAGGCCACCGCGGCCGCGACGTCCAGCCTGGTCTCGGTGAGTACGCTCGCGCTCGACTACGCCGGTCAGGCTGACATCTCGAAGATTGTCGGCTCGGGACCGTTCGTCTTCAAATCCCAGGTAGCCGACCAGGAGATCGCCTTCAGTAAGCGCGACGACTACGCCTGGCCGGCATCGAACTCGACGAACGAGGGTGCCGCCCACCTCGATGAGGTCGTCTTCCGCGCAATCCCGGAGGTCGGTCTCCGGGTCGGCGCTGTCACATCGGGGCAGGCCGATGTCGCTCGTGGAGTGCATCCGACCGATGAAGCGCTCGCCGAGACCTCCGGCGTGCAACTCGCCGTGGCGGAAGCGCCGGAGCTCACCGCGAACTGGGCAGCGTTCCGAGGTGCCGCACCGATCGTGTCGGACAAGAACGTGCGTCGCGCCTTGCAGATTGGCTTCGACCGGGAAGCTCTCAAAGAAACTGTGTTGAGCGACAGCTACCCTTTGTCCGGCTCGATCCTCAACCACGCAGCCCCCGGCTTCATCGACCTGAGCGATGACCTCGCTTTCGACGCGGACGAAGCCAAGCAACTGCTCGATGACGCAGGTTGGGTTGTCGGCTCGGACGGCATCCGGGAGAAGGAAGGCAAGCGGCTCGAGATTTCGGTGGCCGCGAGTTCTCGAAGTGTGGTCATCAAGCCCGCTTTCGAATTCATCGAGGCGGAGTGGCGCAAGATCGGCGTCGCACTCACCAACAACGCCGGCGATTCAGCCATCTTCGCCACCGCCTTGGGCGACCCCGCCTATCCCGTCATCGGCTCCCGCCAGTTCTACCTGGGCGGGCTCGGCCCGCTGTTCAGCGCGGCAGGCAACACGAACACCTTCGTCTCCGACGACGAACTGAACGCCTTGTTCGCTAGGGAGCGCGCCGCCACCGACCCCGACGACCGCGACGCTGTGCTCGCTGAGATCCAGCGTCGCCTGGTTCTCGGTACTGCTCTGGTGATTCCCCTCTGGGATGAGGTGCAGGTGCACGCGATCGGAAAAGGTGTGCACATCACCTTCGACGGCGGGACCGCGCCGCTTCTGCAGGAAGCCTGGCTCGACAAGTAGCCCCCCGTGACGGGCAGGGCGGAGGTCTCCGATCTCCCGCCCTGCCCGTCATTCCCTCTCGGTCTCACCCTCACACCTGATCGGAACGACGGATGCTCCGCTATCTGGCACTGCGCGTCGGGCAGGTTGTCCTCGTGCTCTGGCTGACCTTCACCATCGTCTTCTTCGCGATCCTGGCGCTGCCTTCTGACCCGGTGACCATCTTCCTAGCCAGCGATGCCGGTGGTGATCCTGCTCTCATCGAGCAGATCAGCCGGCTCTACGGCTACGACAAGCCCTGGTATGAGCAGTACGTGGTGCAGTTATCGAATCTCCTTCGCGGTGACTTCGGATTCTCGCTGTCCACCGGACAGCCGGTGCTCGATCGCATCGGAAGCGTGGTCGGAAGCACTCTCGCCCTGGCGTCGACCGGACTACTGTTTAGCATTGCGATCGCGATCGGGGTGAGTGCTTATGCGTTCCTCGTCGGCTCACCTCGGCTTCGCAACGTCATCGTTGCTGCACCGTCCTTCTTCAGCGCTATTCCGGTGTTCTGGCTCGGAATCGTGGTGGTGCAGGTGTTCTCCTTTCAGCTGCGGATCCTCTCGCTCTTCCCCGACGGATCGTTGTTGTCCCTCGTGATCCCTGCTCTGGTGCTGGCC
>JAODMM010000208.1 GCA_025465015.1 Cryobacterium sp.
TCGGGCTCCTTGCCCTGGTCAGCGTTTTCATCGGCCTCGTCAGCGTGGCAATTCTCCGAGCTTCCCTGATGGCCGAACTCGACCACCAGCTCGCCTCTGCCGTCGAGCGATCCGAGGGTGTGCTCGACCGGGGACTCCGTGGCGGCCAGGGAGACGCGCCTGACCCGACAGCTGCCGAGGTGATCCTCAGCGGTCCTGCCCAGCCGCCGGGAACGCTCGCGCTCGTCTTGGATGGCACGACGATCACCGCGGGTTACACCGATGAGTCTGGCGTCATCCACGGTCCCACCGCCCGCCAGGTGCGGACGCTGGGAGAGCAGGCGAGCCTGACGAGCCCGACTACGATCAACCTTGGCGGCGACCTCGGCAACTATCGTGTTGTGGCCGCGTCGGCACGCAGCGGTACCGGATACCTGGTCGGGCTCCCATTGGCAGCGATGGAGGGCACGGTCGGCCGGCTCGCGCTGATCATCGCGCTCGTCTCGCTCGCAGGAGTGATCGTTGTTGCCGCCCTTGCTGCATGGATCGTGCGATTGGCCCTCAAGCCCCTGCAGCGCGTTTCCGAGACAGCAGCCCGCGTCTCTGCGCTGCCGCTCAACCGAGGCGACGTGTCGCTGGCTGAGCGCGTGCCGGTGAAAGACGCAGACCGGCGAACCGAAATCGGCAGCGTGGGCGCCGCCCTCAACCGGATGCTCGACCACGTTGACCTGGCCCTCGAGACGCGCCGGGCCAGCGAGCATAAGGTGCGCCAGTTCGTCGCCGATGCCAGTCATGAGCTCCGCACGCCGCTGGCGTCCATCCGCGGCTATTCAGAGCTCACCCGGCGCACCGGGCAAGACCTCCCGCCGGATGCCGTGCATGCCTTGGGCCGGATTGAGTCGGAGTCGAAACGAATGACGACGCTTGTTGAAGATTTGTTGCTCCTGGCCCGACTCGATGAGGGTCGCGAGCTCGAGAGCGTGCCCGTCGACCTCACCTCGATGCTCATCGATGCGGTCTCCGATGCCCACGCTGCCGGCTCTGACCACACCTGGAATCTGGACCTTCCTGAGGAGCCTGTCGAGGCGCTGGGGGACGCCGCACGGCTCCAGCAGGTGGTCACCAACCTCCTCGCGAACGCGCGGATTCACACCCCGGCCGGAACGGATATCACGGTTGCACTGGAAGCCGAGGGTGACGAAGCGGTGGTGACGGTAACGGATGACGGTCCAGGGATTCCCGGCGGCCTGCAGTCGAACCTGTTCGAGCGGTTCGCTCGCGGCGACAGCTCACGCTTCCGCGGGACGGGCAGTACGGGCCTCGGGCTCGCCATCGTGCGCGCGGTCGTCACGGCGCACGGCGGCGCCGTCAGGGTGGAGAGCCAGCCGGGTTTCACTCGCTTTCGCGTCTCGCTTCCGCGGCACGCTCCCGCATGACCTCAGTCTCTGACCCGCGTCCTCGGCTCGGTCGCCTCGGGTCAGCCGCCGAGGGTGGCCACGGATGGCTCCGTCCTTCTCCGAGCGAAGGAGCCTCGTTGCAATCACTCCCACGTGCCCGCGCCGGGGCCTACTCAGCCTCGTTGAGGCGGGCGATGTAAGCCGCAAACCGGTGCAGGTCGTCGGGCGACCAACTGGCGAGCCGCTGGTGGATGAGTACCTTGTCATTCGCCCGGGCGTCGATGAGTCGCTCCTCGGCGGTCGGTGTGGCGGCAAGGATACGCCCGCGACCGTCGTTGGGATCCACTTGGAGTTCGATGAGGCCGAGTCGCTCGAGGTGCCTGGCTTGCCGGCTGATGGCGCTCCGGTCCACGAACAGGGCTTCCGCCGCCGCACTCGCCTGCGTCGGTCCGCAGCGCACAAGCAAGCGAAGGAGCTTGAGCCCGAAGGGTTGGAGTGCCGGGTCCACCGTCAACGCAGTATCCCGCATGCTGGCGCGGATGTGTCCGGCCAGCACGCTCATCTGCTCTTCGACCTCGCGGATCCCCGTGGCCGTTGTGGGGGCTACGGTCGTCTCGGTACCCGTCGCGGCGGGCTCCGCCGACTCGGGGCCTGTCGTATCGAACTCGTCGACAATCGCCATCATCATCTCTTCGCGTCGTCGTTCTTTGAATTGTCGTTCATCGAAATCTCGACATCGTTTGAACCTGCAGGGCGCGTCTGGCCGACCGGCTGTAAGGCGGCCGTGGCAGCGCTCACTTCAATCAGCGTGTCTTCCGCGTTCCCGGTCTCGCGCTGGCGGTTGCTCTCAGGTTCGACGGAGGCGCCCGTGCCCGTGGCCGGGCCGGTGCCGGCCGCTTTCAGTTGCACCGCGTTCATGGTGCCCAGCTTCGCATTTGGAAGGAAGATCACGGCGATCAGGGTGATGACGGCGAGCGGGACGCTCAGCAGGAAAACCGAGCCCACGCCGAATCCGTAGGCGCTTTCGACAAGCGTGCGGATCACGCCTGGAAGGTCGGCGACGTGGGGAATCGTTCCGCTGCCCAGGGTCCGGGCCGCCGCAGCCTGGTCGGCTGGGGCGAGCGTGAGGATGCCGTCTTTGATTTGCTGTGCGACGATCGTTCCGAGAACGGAACCGAGGACCGAAACTCCCACTGTGCCGCCGAGGCTGCGGAAGAACGTGACCGCGCTGGTGGCGACTCCGAGGTTGTGAACCTCGATCGAGTTCTGCACCACGAGGACAAGGTTCTGCATCAGCATGCCAAGCCCGGCGCCGAGGACGAACATGTAGATCCCCACAAGCACGAGATTGGTGTCGTACTGCAGTGTGCCGAGGAGGAGTGTCCCGGCGACCACGAAGGCGCCGCCGGAGATCACGATCGCCTTCCAGGTGCCGCGCCGGCTGATCAGGTTGCCGAACACGGTGGAGGCGATCAACAGTCCTCCCATCATGGGGATGGTGAGGAGGCCGGACTGGGTCGGCGTTGCGCCCCGGGCCAGCTGCATGTACTGGCTGAGGAACACCGATGTGCCGAACATCGAGACGCCCACCGAGATGCTCGCGACGACGGCGAGCGTGAAGGTGCGGTTGGTGAACATCGTCAATGGGATGATCGGCTCTTTCGCCTTGATCTCGACGACGACGGCGGCGATGAGGAGAAGGACGGCGCCGATCACCATGACGAACGAGGTAACCGATTCCCAGTCGAACTCGCGACCAGCCAGCGAGACCCAGATCAGCAGCGTCGACACGCCACCGGCGATGAGTACGGCACCGAGGTAGTCGATGTGCACGGTGCGTTTGGGGTGCTTGGGCAGGTGCAGTGTGAACTGGAGCAGCATGATGGCGAGAACGGCGATGGGCAGGGCGATGAAGAAGTTCCAGCGCCATCCGATGGAGTCGGTCACGAGCCCACCGAGGAGCGGGCCACCCACGGTTCCAACAGCCATGACGGCACCGAACAGCCCGGCGTACTTGCCACGGTCGCGGGGGCTGATGATGTCGGCCATGATGATCTGGCTCAGCGAGGCGAGGCCGCCTGCGCCGAGGCCTTGAAGCACGCGGAAGACGATCAGGGTGTCGGTGTTCTGCGAGAACCCGGCCAGCGCTGAACCGATCACAAACGTGGCGAGGGCGAGCTGGATGAGAAGTTTGCGATTGAAGAGGTCGGCGAACTTGCCCCAGAGCGGGGTCGACACCGTGGTGGCCAGGAGAGTGGCGGTGACCACCCAGGTGTAAGCGGACTGGTCACCTTGGAGGTCAGAGATGATCACCGGTAGCGACGTGGCGACCACCGTGCCGGCGAGGATCGACACGAACATTCCCAGCAACAGGCCGGAGAGTGATTCCAGGACCTGGCGGTTGCTCATCGATCCGTCGGGCGAGGCGGTGCGCGTACTGGTGGAGGGCGAAGCGGGGGTGCGCGTGGCGCGGGGCATAAGACTCCTGCATTAATTGACAGACGTCAACTATATGACCGATAGTAGACAGGAGTCAATTACTTCTGTCGCTTGAAGCAGACGCCAAGCCGCGGCAGCGTAAACTGTGTCGCTGGCCGCCGCTACCTGAAGGATCACCCGTGACGCCGTTCCCCCGCTTGGTCGCATTCGATCTCGACGACACCCTCGCCCCGTCGAAGTCGCCGCTCGACCCGCGCATGGCCCGGCTTCTGGTGCGGCTCCTCGACGTCGCAGAGGTGTGCGTCATCTCGGGCGGGCAAATTGCACAGTTCCAAGTGCAGCTCATTGACAACCTCACCGATGCTGCACCCGAATCTTTGATGCGCTTGCACCTGATGCCCACCTGCGGCACCCAGTACTATCGCTTCCTTGATGGTTCCTGGAACCAGGTCTATGCGCAGAACCTATCTGCTGACGAGAAGAAGAGGGCGCTAGCGGCGGTCGAGGCAAGCGCGCGCGAACTGGGCTTCTGGGAGAGCAAGACGTGGGGGCCCATCCTCGAAGACCGCGGATCGCAGATCACCTTCTCGGCTCTGGGGCAGGCCGCACCGGTTTCCGTGAAGACGGCCTGGGACCCCACTGGTGAGAAGAAGAGCCGCCTCCGGGTGGCCGTGCAGGAGCAGCTGCCCGACCTTGAGGTGCGGTCCGGCGGTTCGACGTCGGTCGACATTACACGCCGCGGAATCGACAAGGCCTATGGCATGACGCGTCTCGCCGAGCTCACCGGATACAGCCTCAGCGAGATGCTGTTTATCGGTGACCGCCTCGACCGCGATGGCAACGACTACCCCGTCAAGGCGCTCGGGGTCGAGTGTGTTGCAGTCGAGGGCTGGGAAGACACCGCGGACCACCTGGAGAAGCTCATTCCGGAGCTGGCCGCCGCCATCGCGTAGAGAGCCAGCCCGTGCCGAGGTGGACGCGAGGCCCGGAGGGCAGTGCGGATTTGGATCTGGGCGTGACATCCGTTAGCGTGTACTAAAGCCAAAGACCGCCGGTTATTGCCGTGCTCAGAAATGTGTACAGCAATCGAAGGTTCATTCACGTGAACGGCCCGCGCAGGACTCGAAGTTCAGTAGCAGTGAATTCTGCTCCCACGCTCCGGCCCTGTGCCGGAGCGTTTTTCATGTGTGCGCCAGGGGCTGCCGGCAATTGAAGACATAGAGGAGCGCCATGGCGAACAAGGAAGCATCGGTCGCCGAGCTGCAGGAGAAATTCCAGAGCTCGACCGCCGTTCTGCTCACCGAGTACCGCGGACTCACTGTTGCCAAGCTCAAGCAGCTGCGCAATGACATCAGTGAAGACGCCACGTACGCCGTGGTAAAGAACACGCTGACCAAGATTGCGGCGAACAACGCCGGCATCTCGTCGTTCGATGACGAGCTCGTCGGTCCGTCCGCCATCGCCTTCGTGCACGGTGACCCCGTTGCCGTTGCGAAGTCGCTGCGTGCCTTTGCCAAGGCAAACCCTCTCCTGGTGGTCAAGGGCGGTTACTTCGACGGTAACCCGCTGTCCGCCGAAGAGGTAGGCAAGCTCGCCGACCTCG
>JAODMM010000211.1 GCA_025465015.1 Cryobacterium sp.
CGCTCTCCCACGACCACGTGCGTCTGTTCGAGTACTGCACCCTGCCGAACCCGCTGCGAGAAGCTCTTCTGATTGACCCTGTGCAGGTGGTGGACGGCTACATTGCCGCTCCTACCCTGCCGGGCCTCGGACTGTCACTCGATGCGGCAATCGAAGAGCGATTCCCATTCCAGCCGGGAGGTGGTCATGTCATTCGATGAACCGGTCCGGGGTCTCGAGCCGGGAGACGTGATCCTGACGGCCGCGATGGTCGCGGATTCTCTCGACTCGGTTGGTTACCGGCACCAGGTCCTGCACGAGCACCTCTCCCCCTTAGTTCAGGGGTCCCGGGCCTTCGGGCGCGCCTCGACCGTGCAATTCGCCCCGTCTTTCGCAGACGCCGAGAGCCCGTACGACGACGCCATCGCCTTCATCGACGCCCTCACCCCGGGAGACCTCGCCGTGGTCGCAACCGACGGCAACCTCTCGACGGGGTACTGGGGTGAACTCTTCAGCGCGGCGGCGAAGGGTCGGTCGTGCGTGGGGGTGGTTACGGATGGCAACATCCGGGACAGCTCCAAGATTCAGCCTCTCGGTTTTCCCACGTTCTCAGCAGGCCGGCGGCCGGTGGACTTTCGCGCACGCATGCGTATCGTCGCCACGCACCAGCCGGTGAAGCTGGGCGGGGTCATGATCCATCACGGTGACCTCGTGCTGGCCGATGACGATGGCATCGTGGTGATCCCGCAGGAGGTCGAGACGGAGGTCCTCGACGCGGCCCGGTCACGTGCGAAGTCAGAGTCGACAGTATTGGGTGAACTCCTGGGCGGGGCGACCCTACGAGAGGTCTGGGACCGGTACCGCGTCCTATAACGTGCCCAGGGGCAGCGGATTCCCCGCCCCGGCTGATGGACCGACAGGCGCTCGGGAAACCGGGCGATGCAGCAGAAGGAGCATGGATGTTCGTTGACAGTCCCGAAGCCGAGCTTCGGCACTACGTGAGCTCGCAGAGTGATCCCGCCGATTTCGACTCCTTCTGGGAGCAGACGCTCGCCGAGGCACGCGAATACGACCTCGGTCTGATGGTGCGCCCGGTGCAGACCCCGCTGGAGACCATCGAGATCTTCGACATCACCTTCAACGGCTATGGCGGCCAGCCCATCAAAGCGTGGCTGCGGGTACCGGCTGCAGCCACCGCGCCTCTTCCGGTGATCGTCGAGTACGTGGGCTATGGTGGCGGCCGAGGCCATGCGTTGGAAGACCTGCTCTGGTCGTCCGCGGGCTATGCGCATCTCATCATGGACAACCGCGGCCAGGGCACGGTCTGGAAGTTGGGCGACACGCCTGATGACGGCCCAGCTGGTCCCCAGGCCCCGGGCATGATGACGCGCGGCATCCGCTCGCCTGAGACCTACTACTTCCGGCGGCTGTTCACTGATGCGGTAAGGGCTGTGGAGGCGGCACGAGCCCTCGACGCTGTGGATTCGTCGCGCGTTGCGCTTCATGGCATCAGCCAGGGTGGCGGCATCGCGCTGGCTGTCTCCGCCCTCGTGCCGGACGTTGCTGTGGTCATGCCGCGGGTTCCATTCCTGTGCGACTTCCCAAGGGCCACAGTCATCACCGACGAACTCCCTTATCGGGAGATCGCCCAGTACCTGTCGCGCCATCGGTCGGACCTCACCCGCGCGCACGAGACGCTTGCCTACTTCGACGGCGTGAACTTCGCCAGGAGGGCCGTCGCCCCGGCGCGGTTCTCAACGGCCCTGATGGACCCGGTCTGCCCGCCGTCGACTGTCTTCGCCGCTTACAACGCGTACGCGGGGGAGAAGACGATCGACGTGTGGCCGTACAACGCGCACGAGGGAGGTGGGATCGACGACGACGTCGCTGTCCTCGGCGTGCTTGAGCGGCTTTGGGGGACCGCGACAGTTCGCGCCTGATGCTCCGGGTGTGTGCCTGCCCGAACCAGGGCAACGACATGGCCGACGTAAGCTGAGAGCGGCGACGACGGACGAGAAGCGAAGGAGACCGTTGTGGAGTCTCGTTCTGTGCTTGAGGGATCTGTCAGCGAGGTGATGGCCGAACTGGCCTCAATGGAAGACCCGAAGATCCGTGCGGTGAATGAACGCCACGGAGACGACCACGGTGTCAACCTCACCAAGCTGCGCGCCTTGGCCAAGCGCCTCAAGACCCAGCACGACCTCGCGGGTCAGCTTTGGGAGACCGGCGACACTGCGGCCCGTCTCGTTGCGATCCTGGTCAGCCGCCCCACGGCGTTCTCTGCGTCTGAGCTGGACGCGATGCTCCGCGAAGCGTCCGTCCCCAAGGTGCACGACTGGCTCGTCAAGTACGTCGTCACGAAAAACCCATATGTCGATGAACTCCGCACCGCCTGGTTCGCCGACCCTGACGCTCTGGTCGCCAGCGCCGGCTGGGCGCTGACCAGCGACCGCGTGGCGAAATCTGCCGAGGGATTCGACCTGCCCAGCCTTCTGGGCTTCCTCGAGGCCCACATGAAGGACGCCCCGGATCGCCTTCAGTGGGCAATGAACGAGTGCCTCGCCACCATCGGAATCCATCACCCTGAGCATCGGGCCCGCGCCATCAGCATCGGCGAGAGTCTCGAAGTCCTCAAGGACTACCCGACCCCGCCCAACTGCACCTCCCCGTACGCGCCGATCTGGATCAACGAGATCGTCCGCCGCCACAGCCTCAGCTAGCAGCGCTGGGGCTGCAACTAGGCCGCGAAGTCGAAGACGAGTACACCCTCAGGCCCTGGCACCAGGTGCGGCCCGACGAACGACTTGAACTCGTCATGCAGCGCGTCGTAGTACCGCGGGTCATTCACAAGCGGACGTCCCACGTAGTAGTTCCTGTCGCCAGCGGACTCGAAGGTGACGATGAAGCCGTGATCGAAGCCATGGTGAGCGCCTTCCGCACTGGACTGGGCTCCCGATTCGATTGACCAGATGTAGGGCCGGCCGTCCGGGCGTGCGCCTGATTGAAGCGCCATGAATCGTCGCTCAATTTCCGCTTTCTCGGCCTCGCTCACACTCGGGATGTAGCGGAAGAGGACGATATGCCGCACTGTTCCGGGTCGGTGATCCCGGGCGGTGAAGCGTTCCACCCCAATTGCTTGCAGTTCGTCTTTCAGTTGCCCGGCGGCGGCGTTGTTCTGGTTTTCCTGAATGAGAAGTTCCAATCGGTTGAACGAACAGTCGTTTCAACGTTAGTGCGGAGCCCAACGCGACGAATCGACTAAACGTCGGATGAATTCAGCTACTCTGGTTGACAACGGCTACTTTATCGATAACATTAGCCGGAGAGATCAAAGGGGCCCCGGGCTATGCTGCGGCTGGAACAGGTAGCACCCCCCCCATTTTCCTGCGGACAATCACACTCAATGGCGAGCCCAGGCACGCCCGATATGGAGAAAACATGAAGTTCTCGAGGACCAGTGGCCTGATGACGGCCACGGCAGGTCTCGCCCTCGTTCTCAGCGGCTGCTCAGCCGGTGGGGCGGAGACTGACGCGAATGGGGTCACGACGATCAACTACTGGAGCTGGGACGGAGCTCCGGGCGAAGCGGTCGTGGATCCGATCATCGAAGCTTTCGAGGCTGAGAATCCCGATATCAAGGTCAAGTACACAGAGATCGGCCAGACCGACTTCAAACCCAAGGCAGCTCAGTCGCTGGGCGCGGGAGAAGATATCGACGTGCTCACCGTGCAGCCGGGAGCCTGGGCGGGCGAGGTGCAGGACTACCTGCTTCCCGTTGCCGATTGGGCCAACGGGGATGACCTTCGCACTTCGTTCACGGACACCTCCATCACGCAGGCCGAGCGGATGTTCGCCGACGGAGAGCTGATGGCTGTCCCGGTGTACTCCACTGGGTCCGCAGTCGGTATCTACAACGCCGACATCCTCGGCGAACTCGGCGTCACGCCTCCCCGCACCTGGGCCGAGTTCAAGACGATGAGCGACGCACTGAAGGCCCAGGGCAAGGGAATCCTTCCCGTCACGATGCCGTCCGAGGACTGGTTCCAGGACGAGGCCGCCCTCACCTCTGTCGGTCAGGTCGACCCGGACTTCTTTAATCAGGTTCGGTACGAAGACGGCAAGTGGGACACCGATGCTTACGTGGAGGGTTTGAAGAACTACAAGGCCCTCTTCGATAACGGCACTTTCGACACTGCTACCCTCGACATGGACTACGGCACCGCCATGACCACGTTCGACGAAGGCAAGTCGGCTGTCGCATTCAACGGGTCTTGGGAAGCCGGACGGATCTTCTCCGGCAACTACGGCATCGTGCCCTTCCCCGCAGAGTCCGCAGAGAAGGCATCCCTTCGTGCGGGTCTCGACGTGATGCTCGGTATTCCTGCTGAGTCGACCAAGCATGAAGCAGCAGCGAAGTTCGTCGAATACATGTCAGTGGGCGCGGGAGTGGATGAGTGGGCCAGCGCCCTCAAGGGCATCGCGGCGAAGGAAGGCTACCAGCTGCCCGAGGGTGTCCTGTCGACTGATCTCCAGAAGCAGAGCTATCAAACCCTGGTCGACCTCATCACCGAACCGGCGAGCGACCGCAACAATCTCGGGGCGTTCTCCGACTACGTTGGCGCCAACGTCAAGCAGGTGCTGCTTGGCTCGATGACGGCGGAAGACGCAGCCAAGGACGGCCAGGCCGAACTGGAGACGGGCAACTTCTAACCCGTACAGCACCCGCAGCGGCAGCGGGTCACTCGGGAAGTCGAGTGACCCGCTGTCGCGAATGCCGCAAGGAATCAGGAGCCCAGCGTGAGCATCACGATGCGAACCACCAAGAAACACAAACGCCGGAGCGACTGGCTTGTTGCTCTCATCTTTCTCAGTCCGCTGCTGGTGATCTATGCGGTGTACTACCTCTACAGCATCGTCTTCCTTGGCCAGACCAGCGTGCAGCGGATTGGAATCTCGCTGCTGCGCCCGGTGCAAGTGGGGTTCGACAATTTCGCCCTGCTATTCACCGATCCGGTGTTCGGACGAGCCATCCTAAACAACCTCATGTACGCCGGCATCAGCATCTCCGTAGCGCTCACGGTGGGGTTCTTCATCGCGGTGACACTGTCGACGGGCGTGCGCGCCCGCAAGCTCTTCTACCTCGTCTTCCTCCTCCCGGCGCTGATGCCGCTCTCGCTTGTCGCGACCATCTTCGGCTCCATGTTGCAGGAGCGCTTCGGTGTGCTCAACGAAACATTGCGTGCCGTCGGGCTCGGTTCGCTCGCCCAATCCTGGCTCACGACGCCGGGGTTGGCCTTTGCCGCGGTCGCACTCATCTTCTGTTACCTGATCGGGCTTCCGATCATGTACTACACCGCTGACTTGTCGGCATTGCCGACGTCGTCCCTGGAAGCGGCTTTGCTTGACGGTGCCGGGACCTTCCGCATCATGCGAGAGATCATCTATCCGATGATGAAGTCCACTCATATCACCGTGGTCCTTGCTCTCCTTCTCGGCTCGTTCCGTGCGCTGGAGCAGGTGCTCTTCTCCACCGACGGCGGTCCCGGCTCGACGACCGAGATTGTGGGCACCTACCTCTACAGCTACACCAACTCGGGCGGGAAAACCATCGGATTCGCCGCAGCCGCATCCACGATCGTGCTTGTCATCGCCCTCGTGATCTCGCTCGTTCAGTTGTACTTCACCCGCAGCCGCAAGGACGAACAATGACGACGACTAACATCCTCCCGCCGACGACGCCCCTGCTTCCCAGCGCTCGGGGACCCCGACCGAGGCGCCGCCGGCTGGGTAAGTCGCCGGTTGATGACAATCCGATGAGGATGATCATCACGACGGGCGCTGATCGGTGGATCATCTACGGCCTTCTGATTGTGATGGGTCTCGTCTTCGCCTTCCCGCTCTACGCGATGGTCGCCAAATCCTTTCAGGGCTTCGGCATCAACAATTACATAAGCCTGGTGACCGACCCTGTGGGGGAGGTGCCGATCGTCCTGACCTATGTCAACTCCTTTGTCATCGGGCTGATTCACGCGGCCTTCGTGGTGGCGATTAGCACGACGGCCGGGTATGCGCTGTCGAAGCTTCAGTTCCGCGGGCGTGAACTCGCTTTCGCGGGGATCATCCTCTTCCTGGCAGTACCGGGAACAGCACTCCTCGTCCCGGTGTTCCACATCACCAACCAATTGGACTTGTTCAACAACTACCTGGGTGTGGCGCTACCCGAAGCGGCCCTGACGATCCCGTTTGGCGTGCTCCTTCTGCGCAACTTCGGACGCAATGTGCCGGACTCCCTCATCGAAGCTGCGAAGCTGGACGGGGCAAGCCACTTCAGCGTGTTCTGGCACATCTTCCTTCCGCTTGCCCGCCCAGCGGTTGTCAACCTGATCGTGCTCTGCATGATTTGGTCCCTTCAGGACTTCCTGTGGCCGTCCATGCTCTTCACCAACCCCGATGTCACGACCGCTGCCCAGGCTGTTTCATCTTTCTCGAACCAGCTGGGGCGCAGCCCCGAGGACTTCGGGCGCTACAACGCGAGCCTCGTTCTCCTCGCGGTCCCCGCCGTGCTCTTCGTCGTCTTCGGTCTTCGGTTCATTGTCAACGGGCTCACCAGCGGAAGCACGAAGGACTGACCTGTGACACCAAACCAACTCTGGTTCGACCGCCCGGCCGAACGCTGGACCGAAGCCCTGCCCCTCGGCAACGGCAAGATGGGCGCGATGGTATTCGGAGGCCCGCAACGTGAGCGCCTTCAGATCAACGACGGGACAGCCTGGTCTGGGAGCCCGGCGAGCGAATTCGCCGAACCGAGGATCGATTCGGAAACCGCTTCGATGGCACTCGCGGACGCACGCGCCGCGATCTCGCAAGAGGACTACGTACAGGCCGATGCGGCGCTCAAGCAGTTGCAGCACCGCTACAGTCAGAGCTATCTTCCGTTCGTGGACCTGGCACTTGAATTGAGGACCACTCAAGGCGCGCAAGGGGAGACGAGCGGCTACCGTCGCACGCTCGACCTCGCCACGGCGACCCATGAGACCCGCTATGTGCTCGACGGGAACGATGTGGTGCAACGCACCTTCATCAGCCATCAGGATGGCGTTCTCGTGCACGAAATCCTCTCCGATGCCGGTGCGCTCGATGTGACCCTCACCCTCACCAGCCTTCTTCAGATGCTCTCGATCCACACCGATGTCGACCGGGCCGAAACGAGTGTCCTTCTGAAGCTTCCGTCGGATGTCGTGCCGGCCCACGACCAGGTCGACGAGCCCGTACGCTATTCCGACGACGACTCGCTCTCCATGCAGGCCGCGGCAGCGCTGCGAGTGGTCCACGACGGCGCGATTGACCGCCGCGCTTCTGGCGGAACGATGACAATCAGGGGTGCACACTCTGTGGTTGTGTTTCTGGGCACCGAGACGACGTTCGCGGGAGTCGCGAAGCAGCCGGTGGGAACAGCTGCTGACGCTCGTGACCGCATCCTCGTTCGGCTGGGGTCGGCAGCGGCAATAGGTCTGGCAGGATTGCGCAGACGCCACACCGCCGGCCACGCAGCCCTCTACCACCGAGTGGGGCTCGAAACAGGAACAGCGCC
This sequence comes from Cryobacterium sp., assembly GCA_025465015.1. Lineage (GTDB taxonomy): Bacteria > Actinomycetota > Actinomycetes > Actinomycetales > Microbacteriaceae > Cryobacterium. The sequence continues at coordinate 7,571 of JAODMM010000211.1, forward strand.
GGAAATGCCCATCGATGAACGCCTTCGCCGGGGGAACGCGCACCCGGGCGGTCCTCTTGCCGCCGACCCGGCGTTGGCTGCCCTGCTCTTCAACTACGGTCGCTACCTGCTGATCTGCAGCTCCCGTGAAGGGGGAGCGCCGGCGAACCTGCAAGGCATCTGGAACGAGTCGCTTCAACCGCCATGGAGTTCGAACTACACAACGAACATCAATCTTCAGATGAACTACTGGATGGCGGAGAGCGCAAATTTGGTGCAGTGTCTTCCTCCGCTTTTCGATCTGATTCAGGCGCTCAGCGTGACCGGTCGTCGTGCTGCTGAGGAGCTCTACGAGGCACCGGGCTGGGTGGCGCATCACAACACCGATATCTGGGCGTACCCGTTGCCGGTAGGACTCGGCAAGCACGACCCCAAGTGGGCGTTCTGGCCTACCGCCGGTCCCTGGCTCATCCGCCACTACTGGGAACGCGTGCTTCACGGCGCCGACGATGAGTTCATCCGCGAGCGTGCGTGGGAGCCGACCCGGTCTGCGGCGGAGTTCGCGCTGGCGTGGCTCGTGGAGCAGCCGGACGGTACCCTCGGCACCTCTCCGTCCACTTCACCGGAGAACCAGTTCCTCACCCCGGCTGG
>JAODMM010000234.1 GCA_025465015.1 Cryobacterium sp.
AGAGGTCAGCGGCGAGGTCATAGATATCGAGGCCGTCGAGGCTGTCAGTCAGCCTTCGGACGATGTGATAAAGCCGGTCCCGCGGAGTCTCAGGCTCGGCTGGCCGGCCAGGCATCTCCGAGCGGAAGGCGGCCCACGCGTCGCGGTTCAGGCGATATCCCGCCGGTCCGGACTCGATCACGCCGAGTGGGTGCGCCGCGGCCTTGACGCTCGTGACGTAGCCGCGGACACTCCGAGGTGTGACTCCGAGGTGGTCCGCGAGTTCGCTTGCGGTGACCCAGGCGGGAGCCTGGGACAGGTAGTCGATCATCAGGGACTGTTTGCTACTCATGGCGTGCTTTCGTTGTCAGATCCAGTCAACCATCCTCGCCGTTCCTGGGACAGGTCCTGCGCAGCCTGTCCCAGCCGGGCTCTGCCGCACGCAGACTTCCGCAGGGGCGGAAAAGTTGCTGGTGGCCCTCGGGCGCGAAGCGGGGGCAGGATCATTACAGAGCCCATTTTTGCCAGGAAAGGCGATCGATGAAGATTCTCATCATCTGCGGTGCTGGCGCGTCCAGCACCTTCGTGGCTCACCGTATCCGGCGCACGGCCGCCGAGCGGGACCTCGAGGTCGAGGTGACCGCCGGGAACCCGTCCAGCCTTCCTGGTGCTCTCACTGGGATTGACGTGCTCCTCATCGGACCGCACCTGCCTGAGCTCTACGACGACATCCGAGAAGCGGCCCGGGCGCTGGGCGTGGGCGTGGTGCTCCTCCCCGACACGATCTTCGCCGCCAGAGACGGGGAAGAGGCGCTTGAATTGGCGCGCGCGGCAGCAGGGGCGAGGTTGTGAGAGCGGGTCGCCCGATCCCCCCACCGGGCTGCCCGGCGGGCCGGACTGTTGATCGTGACTATGGTGAAAATAAAGAAGAACGTCCGCACGAGGAGGCCAAAACATGGTGGAGCGCACAGTACGTATCGGTTCGACGCACGGGCTTCACGCCCGACCCGCCAAGATCTTCACGCAGGCGGCCGCTGCATCCGGTGCAGGCGTCACCCTCACCAAAACCGGGGGGAAGACCGTCAACGCGGCGAGTATCCTGGGCGTCATCTCCCTCGGCATCGACCACGGTGACGAAGTCACCTTGGCTGTTGACGGCGGGAACGCCGACGCTGTGTTGGAAGAACTCGTCGACCTGCTGGTCAGAGACCACGACGAGTAACCGGTCCGGACGCGCCTCTCACCGCACGACCCACGTTGCACAGGAGCTGAGATGGAACTGAGCGGAATTGGAATCGGCCAGGGAGTGGCGCTGGGCCCGGTGATCCGCATGGCGGATCCACTGCCCGAACCCCTGGACGCGCCGAGCGGTCGCACTCCCGCGGAGGAGGGGGAACGCGCGCGCGCGTCACTCGGTGCCGTAGCGGCTGACTTGTTGAGCCGCGGAGAACGCGCCGGAGGGGCTGCCCGCGATGTGCTCGAGGCGCAGGCGATGATGGCCGAGGACCCGACCCTGCAAGAGGACGTCACTGCCCGGCTGGCCGAGGGCAAGACCGCTGAGCGAGCAGTATTCGAGGCGCTCGCCGCGTTCCGCGACATGCTCGTCGAGATGGGCGGCTACATGGCCGAACGCGCCACCGACCTCGATGACGTGTCGCAGCGCGTCGTCTCCCACCTGGCGGGTTTGCCGGCTCCGGGTGTCCCCGACCCCGGGTATCCGTTCATCCTCGTGGCCCGTGACCTGGCGCCAGCCGACACGGCGCTTCTCGACCTCGGCACCGTGCTCGGTCTTGTCACGAGCGAAGGCGGCCCAACCTCGCACACCGCCATCCTGGCGCGGGAGAAATCGATCGTGGCCATCGTCGGGGTAGCCGACGCGGGCCGGCTTGTCGACGAAGACGAGATCATCCTCGACGCCGAGAACAGCGTGGTCGTGAGTGGCCCGAACGCCGCTCAGAAAGCGGCTGCCGAGTCGCGCATCGCCGCGCGTGCTGCGCGACAGAACGCACCCATCCGGCCCGGCGCCCTCGCTGACGGCACGCCAATCCCGCTCCTGGCGAACCTCGGTTCGGCCGACGGCGCCGCCCGGGCGGTCGAGCTCGGAGCTGAAGGGGTGGGCCTCTTCCGCACCGAATTCCTTTTCCTCGGTTCGACGTCGGCACCTACTGTGACCCAGCAGCAGGAACAATACGAGCGGATGCTTCGAGAGTTCCCCGGCCGGAAGGTCGTTGTTCGGGCCCTTGACGCTGGCGCCGACAAGCCTCTCGCTTTCCTGAACGATGCCGACGAGGAGAACCCGGCGCTCGGTTTGCGGGGACTGCGGTCGCTGCGTGCATCCGAGGACATCCTGCGGGAACAGCTGACTGCGCTCGCGAACGCGAATGCGGCTTCCGATGCCGACGTCTGGGTGATGGCCCCGATGGTGGCAACAGTGGAAGAGACGCGATACTTCGTCGATCTCGCGCACGAGCTCGGTCTGAAGACAGCCGGTGTGATGGTCGAGATCCCCTCGGCGGCGCTCCTTGCCGACCGGGTGCTCCAGCATGCTGATTTCGCGTCGATCGGCACCAACGACCTCACCCAGTACACCCTCGCGGCGGACCGCATGCTCGGCACCGTGGCGAATCTCCAGGACCCCTGGCATCCGGCCGTCCTCCGCCTCATCCGCGAGGTGGGCGAGGCCGGCGCCGCACTCGGCAAACCGGTGGGCATCTGCGGGGAGGCGGCGGCTGATCCGCTCCTCGCGGTCGTCCTGGTGGGCCTTGGTGCCACCAGCTTGTCGATGTCGGCACCCGCCCTCGTGGACGTGCGGGCGAGCCTTGCGCGTTTCACTCTCGCCCAGGCGCGGCAGCTCGCCGCTGCCGCACTACAGGCCGATGAGGCGGCATCCGCCCGGGAAGCAGTGAAGGCTGTGGCCTCCGCTTTTCCCGAACCCCCGGAGGGCCTCGGCTCCTCGGCAGCGCCTGAACCCACAGAACCACAGCAGACAATCCCCCCGAGAGAGGTTTTGAAATGACAACGACGTCAGTCGTTAAGAAGCGCACCGGTAGCCGTGTGCATGTGCAACGCTTCGGCACGTTCCTCAGCGGCATGGTCATGCCGAACATCCCCGCCTTCATCGCGTGGGGCTTGATCACGGCGTTCTTCATTCCCACCGGGTGGACGCCGAACGAGACGCTGCAGCAACTCGTCGACCCGATGATTATCTATTTACTGCCCTTGCTCATCGCCAACATGGGTGGCCGGATGGTCTATGAGACCAGGGGTGGCGTCGTCGCGACGATCGCGACGATGGGTGTCATCGTCGGCAGCGACATTCCCATGTTCATCGGTGCGATGATCGTCGGTCCCCTCTCGGCGTGGATACTGAAGCAGGTCGACCGCATCTGGGACGGCAAGATCAAGCCCGGCTTCGAGATGCTGGTCAACAACTTCTCGGCCGGCATCTTCGGTGCCATCCTCGCGCTCGGTGCGTTCTTCGGGATCGCCCCGGTCGTCACCGCGCTGAGCAAGGTGCTGGAGACGAGTGTGGACTTCCTGGTCTCGAACGGGCTGCTGCCCCTGGCCAGCATCTTCATCGAGCCCGGCAAGATCCTCTTCCTCAACAACGCCATCAACCATGGCGTGTTGACCCCGCTTGGAACGCAGGAGGTGCGAGAGACCGGCAAATCCCTTCTGTTCCTTCTCGAAGCGAACCCTGGCCCGGGTCTGGGGATCCTGCTCGCCTTCTCGGTGTTCGGCCTGGGGATCGCCCGCGCCAGCGCGCCCGGAGCGGTCATCATCCAATTCCTCGGGGGGATCCACGAGATCTACTTCCCGTACGTGCTGATGAAGCCACTGCTCGTGCTCGCCGCGATCGGTGGCGGAATGACCGGCGTCGCGATCAACGTCGCGTTCCAGACCGGTCTCCGCGCCCCCGCGTCGCCTGGCAGCATCTTCGCGGTGCTCATCCAGACCTCCCCGGGCAGCTACATCGGGGTCATCCTGTCGGTCGTCGGTGCTGCAACAGTGTCCTTCCTGATCGCTGCGGTGATCCTGCGGTCCAGCCGCCGGCGCGATCTCGAATCGGGCAACGCCGGTGACATGAGCTCCGCCGTGGCGCAGACCCAGGCGAACAAGGGCAAATCGAGTACAGTACTCGCCGGGCTCACGGGCGATGGCAGCGCAGACGATGTGCAGGACGCGGATGCCGCGGATCGGCGCGAGCTCAGGAACATCGTTTTCGCCTGCGATGCCGGCATGGGGTCGAGCGCCATGGGCGCCTCGGTGCTCCGGAACAAGATCAAGAAGGCCGGGATCGAGGGTGTCACGGTGACCAACAAGGCCATCGCCAACCTTGATGGCAAAGCCGACCTCGTCATCACCCACCAGGACCTGACGGACCGGGCGCGCTCGAAGTCGCCTGACTCCGTGCACGTCTCCGTCGACAACTTCATGAGTAGCCCGAAGTACGACGAGGTGGTGCAGATGCTGCACAGCAACTCGAACGAGGGAGCAGCCCAGTGACTCAAAAGATCCTGGAACCGGGGAACGTCGTGGCTGCGGGAACGGCCACCACGAGGGACGAGGCCATCCGCGAGGCGGGCATGCTGCTCGTGACCGCCGGTGCGGTGCGCGAGGATTACATCGACTCCATGCTCGAACGGGAATCCTCGGTATCGACATACATGGGCAATTTCTTGGCGATCCCTCACGGTACCAACGAGGCCAAGGACTCGATCCTGCGGTCGGCACTCTCCTTGGTGCGGTACACGGAACCGATCGACTGGGACGGTGAACCGGTACGGTTCGCGGTGGGAATCGCCGGGCTGAACAACGAACACCTCGAGATCCTCTCGAAGATCGCCATCGTGTTCTCGGATGAGGACGAGGTGCAGAAGCTCGTCGAGGCGAGCTCCGCCGAGGAGATTTACACCCTGCTCGAGGAGGTCAACGCCGAATGAAAGCCATCCACTTCGGTGCCGGGAACATCGGTCGGGGTTTCGTTGGGCTCCTCCTTCACGAGGCAGGCTACGAGGTCGTCTTCGCTGATGTGAACGCCTCGCTCATGGACCAGCTCAACGCCGCCGGCAGCTACCAGGTGCGGGAAGTGGGGGAGGAGTCGACGACGCGGGTTGTCGACAACTTCCGGGCGCTCAACAGTGCCACTCAGGAGAACGACCTGATCGACGAGATCGCCACGGCAGACGTGGTCACTACGGCGGTGGGCCCGAACGTGTTGAGATTCGTGGCACCCGTCATCGCTGCCGGCCTCGCGCGTCGGGATCCAGCCCGCCCCCGGCTGGTAGTGATGGCATGCGAGAACGCCATCAACGCGACCGACCAGCTTGCCGACCACGTACGCGCGGCGGCGGGGAGCACGGACTCCAGCAGCATGTCCGCGCTCGAGGCACGCGTGGTGTTCGCGAACACCGCGGTCGACCGGATCGTGCCGGGGCAGGCAGCCGACGCAGGAATTGATGTCACCGTCGAGACGTTCTACGAGTGGGTGATCGAGAAGGGCGCCTTCGGTACCACGCCGCCGGTCATCCCCGGCGCCACGTTCGTGGACGACCTGGGTCCGTATATCGAGCGGAAGCTCTACACGGTCAACACCGGACACGCGACAGTCGCCTATCTCGGGTTCATGTATGGTGTGTCCCGAATCTCGGACGCCCTCGCCGTCCCTGCCATCGCGGACACCGCCCGACGCGTGCTGGAGGAAACTTCGGCTCTGCTCGTGGCCAAGCACGGGCTCGACGCGGATGCGCAACGGACATATCGTGAGAAAATTCTCACCCGTTTCGCAAACCCAGCTCTGCCCGACACCGTGGAGCGGGTCGGCCGCCAACCGTTGCGCAAGCTGGGGCGGAACGAGCGTTTCGTGGGCCCGGCCGCGGAGCTCGCGGAGCGCGGGACCCCGCCCGTTGCCCTGCTCCAAGCGATCGGTGCAGCGCTTCGGTTCGAAGTGCCCGACGACGACCAGAGCGTTGCATTACGACGGATGCTGGCTGAGAGAAGCGCGGATGCCCTCGCACAGGAAATCTGCGGTCTCGACCCCTCGCATCCGCTCTTCGCGGAGGTTGTGAAGGTTGTGGCAGAAGCACAAAGGACCTAGACGGACGAAGCCTCGCGCAGGCGACGGTTCTCCAAGCGCAGCTCCAGCTCGCTCATCACCATGGCGGCCAGGTCTTCCAAGGTGGCGCGTTGACCGTCCGTGATCTGACGCGGTTTGAGGTCCAATACGCAGAGCGTCCCGAGATTGTAGCCGTCGTGAGTGGTCAGCGGGACACCTGCATAGAACTGGAGCCCGAATTCTCCGGCGACGAGGGGATTTGCGAGTGCTCGGGGGTCGGACCGTGCCTCCTCGACGATCCATGGGGCGTCGTGCATGATGGCCGACGCGCAGAGCCCGGGGTCGCGATCGAGCTGTTCAACGTCGAGTCCATAGCGGGATTTGAACCAGATGCGGTCGTGGTCCACGACGCTGACCACAGCGATCGGCACCTCGAGCATGCGGGCGGCCAGGGCGGTGATCCGGTCGAAGGCGCCGTCTGAGGGGGTGTCGAGGATCTGATATCGCCGGACAGCCTCCATTCGTGCCGCCTCGTTGTCGGGGATGATGGACGCGTCCACCTTGTGCCTGCCAACTTCCAGCAAGACGATCTGGCGCAGCGCCACGATGACGTCGCGAACTGGTGGGCGAGCTTCAGCATCACGGGCAGTCATCGCCGTGAGAAGCTCGCGCCAGGCTGGCGTGAGCGAGTCGGGGATCACCGGATCCCGCAGGAGTCGGGCGACAGCAGACTGCAGGGGCTGCCCAGGGAACGACACCTCGCCGCTGAGGCACTCCAACAGCACGAGGCCCAAGGAATAGACATCACTGGCGGGCCCGATCGTCTCCCCCCGAGCTTGTTCC
>JAODMM010000151.1 GCA_025465015.1 Cryobacterium sp.
GCAGACGGCAGCGGCGCGGCGCATCGCATCGCGGGCGAACCCCGAGCAACGGATCGTCTACGGAGGCGCCGCATTCGGCGCACCCGTTGGCCAGCCCGGGCCATCGCCCGTCTCAGGAGCGTCTGGGTCCGAGGCCGTGGCGCCGGCCGTGATCCGGGTTATCAGACGGCACGACGGCGGCGGAGCACCGCGTCGAGGTCGCTCATCCCGGGCCCGGCCTCTTCGACGATCCCCATCGAGGCGAAACGGCTTGGGGCAGCTGAGGAGGCCGGTGCCGTACCATCCGCTCGGATGAACGTCGGCCGCGTGATCGGGGTGACCGCTGCGGCTGCTTCTGCAGCCAGCTCGTCAAACCGCAGCGCAAGCTCCGCTTGGGCGGTGGCCTTCCGGAGCTCTGCGGCAGCATCGACTGACGCCATGGCTGTCTGGGCGACCGAGCCGCGCGAGAGGTAGAGCGGGCGCGGAAGAGGCTGCGGGGTCCAGGTCGGCGTGGCGACGGCCGCGTCCTTCAGGGGCACGTGCTCCGCCTTCTGGGTCGGCTCAACCTGCTGCGCCCGGGCGACAGGGACGCTGCGGGCCACCCGCAGGGCGCGAGCAGTGCGAGCAAGTCGCGAAAGCGCGGCGAGAGCGACGAGCGCGGCGGTTGCGCCAGCGGAGAGTATGTACCAGGAACCGGCGGCGGGAACGACGCCGACGAAGGCGGCGATGAGTCCCGCGAGCAACACGAGCGAAGTGGACGCACGCCGCTTACGAAGGCGACGTAGCGCGAGTGCTGGGGTCGCGACGACCGGCGGTCGAGACGCGGCTGCCATTGCCGCTGCGTCAGCAGCCGCTTCCCGGCGAGCCCTGCGCGCGGCATCCGCCACTGCCTTCGCAGCGGCCCGGGCATCGTCTTCAGCCTGGGTGAGTATCTTCCGCTGGGCGGCCACGGCTCGGGCGTTCGCCTCGAGGCGCACCGGGGCCGGCACCTCTGCCGTCTCCGCGAGGATCCGCAGCGTCTGCTGCAGCCGCACCGCGTTCCGCTCGGTGGCGAGGTACTGGCGCCGCCGCGACCACGTCGGCATAAGATAGGCCACCCAGAGGGCAGCAGCGACCGCAACCATGACTCCCCCGCCAAGCGCCTCGCTGCTCATGCTCCCTACGGTATGAGCAGCGACAGGCCCCGGGCCTCATTGTCGTGGGTGTGTCGGAGGCGCATCGTAGAGTTATCGGTCGATCGTCGGTAGCGGGTGCCGGGCCGCATCGAGATCCTCGGAGGGTATCGTGGCGGCGTCCGGAGGCACATCTCCGTCCTGCCACCGTTGCAAAACGCCGTGTTTGAGCTCATCAGAGACCAGTCCGAAGCAGAAGTGATCACGCCAGTCCCCATTGATGTGAATGTAACGACGGCGCAGGCCCTCGTAACGGAACCCCAGCTTCTCCACCACCCGTAAGGACGGGGCGTTCTCCGGCCGGATGCAGATCTCCATCCGGTGAAGGCCCAGCTGGTAGAAGCAAAAATCGGTCGCCAAAGCCACGGCCGTGGGCGTGAGGCTTTTACCCGCAAACCGTTCCCCCACCCAGTACCCGATGGTCGCCGACGACAGCGACCCCCACGTGATCGACGACACGTTAAGCTGACCGGCCAGTTCGCTCTGGTATTCGATGACGAACGGCATGCCGCTGCCCGCTCGGGCATGGGAGAGAAGGCTGCGGATGCTTGAGCGGGTGTCGAAACTCATCGGCGCGTACGGGCTGGTGGCTTCCCACTGACGCAGCCACGACCGATTCTCCATCAGCTCGCTCTCAAGCACCCGGGCGTCGCGCAGCCGAACCGGGCGCAGGGTGACGGGACCCTCCCGCAGCGTCGGAATCGCGATCGGCACGTGCCGCCCGTCTACTCGTGGGCCACAGCCCGCCTTCTGCCCCCCAATTTAGTCCAGGTTCGAAGCAAAAGCGCGAAGCCACGGGCGCAGCTCAGAACCGAGATCCTCGCGGTCGACGGCCAACTGCACAATGGCCTTGATGTAGTCGAGCCGGTCGCCCGTGTCGTACCGACGGCCGCGGAAGATGACACCGTACACGCCGCCCGAGGTCTCCGGGGTGATGGCCATCTCCTGCAGCGCATCCGTCAACTGGATCTCATTGCCCTTGCCCGGGGCCGTGTGTTCGAGCACGTCGAAGACCTCAGGCCGAAGAACGTACCGACCGATGACGGCGAGGTTAGAGGGCGCATCCGCTGCATCAGGCTTCTCGACCAGACCCGTGATGCGTACGACGTCGTCGTCATCTGTGGCCTCGATCGCCGCGGCCCCATACATGTGGATCTGCGACGGATCAACTTCCAGCAGCGCCACGATACTGGCTTGGCGCTTGTGCTGCTCCTCGAGCATGCGAGCCAGCAGTACGTCACGTGCATCGATGATGTCGTCGCCGAGAAGCACGGCGAACGGCTCCGCGCCGACATGCATTTTAGCTCGGAGGATCGCATGCCCGAGCCCGCGAGGGTCACCCTGCCGCACATAGTGGATGTCGGCCAGCGCGTTCGACTCGTTGACCTTCGCCAGCCGGTTGTGGTCGCCCTTGCGCTCGAGCAGAGCCTCCAGTTCGACCGCCCGGTCGAAGTGGTTCTCCAACGCGTTCTTGTTGCGTCCCGTGATCATGAGAACGTCGTGCAGCCCGGCCGCCACTGCCTCTTCCACCACGTACTGGATTGCCGGCTTGTCGACGACAGGCAGCATCTCCTTGGGCATGGCTTTGGTTGCCGGAAGGAATCGAGTACCAAGTCCGGCGGCGGGAATGACGGCTTTCGTGATCGGGGAGCTCATGGCCCCTAGGTTATCGGCATCTAGGATGCTGATATGGACACTGGCATCGGGTATCGGAAGCGTGCCCTGCGTGCGGAGTTGCGCGAGCGTCGCCAGAATCTCACCTCGGTTGAGCGGGATGCCGCCACCGCGGGGTTCACCCAGAACCTCCAAAGCCTCGTCATCGACCTCTCCGCACGATCGATCTCCTGCTACCTCTCCGCACGCAACGAGCCCAACACCCGCCCGTTCCTGAACTGGGCGGAGGCCGACGGAATCCGCGTCCTCTTTCCCGTGTCGAGGGAGGACGGGCTGCTCGATTGGACGGTCGGCGAAGACGACGAAGAAATCCAAGGCGTCGCCGGGGTGCCGGAAGCGGCCGGAGATCTGCTCGGACCGATCGCCATCAACGACGTCGACCTCATTATCGTTCCGGCCGCCGCCATCGACGGGACAGGCATGCGAATGGGCTGGGGCCGAGGCTATTTCGACAAAACACTGGGATCAATGGAAAAATGTCCTCCAGTGTATGCAGTCGTCTATGACCACGAGTTCGTGGACGAAGTACCCCAGGAGGTACACGACCAGCCGGTGAACGGTTTGGTCACCCCGACGAGGATCGTCTCGTTCTAAAGCTCCGACCAGCGAATCCGCTGGCCGTTTCCCATCAGCACGGAGATTCAGTGCCCACCTATTCATATCGTTGCACCGAGTGCGAGACAGCATTCGACATCCACCAGGCCTTCACCGAAAGCTCGCTCACCGAGTGCCCCACTTGCAGCGGAAAGCTCCGCAAGGTTTTCTCCTCCATCGGTGTGACGTTCAACGGATCCGGCTTTTACCGCAATGACTCGCGGAAGTCGCCCGGCTCAGGTGACACGGGAAGCAGCGCTCCCGCCAAGGACAGCACCGCCGCCCCGAAGGGTTCGGATAAGGGTTCGGGCTCCGCATCAGGTTCGGGGTCCAAACCGGAATCGGGTTCGGCGTCGGGTTCAGGGTCGGCGAAGCCGGCTCCCGTGAAAGCTTCATCCGGCGCACCCTCTTCTTCGGCCACGTGAGGACGAACCCCGTGATCCGCGGTTTCAAAGAATTCGTCATGCGCGGCAACGTGATCGACCTCGCCGTCGCGGTGGTCGTCGGAGCCGCGTTCACCGCCGTCGTCAACGCGATCGTCGAAGGGATTTTCAACCCGCTGATCGCCGCGATCTTCAGCGCGGACAGCCTGGCGAACTCCATGGTGATCACCCTCTCCGGTGATGCCAAGTTGTCGTTCGGACTCGTCCTGGCGGCGATCATCAACTTCTTGCTCGTCGCAGCCGTCGTGTACTTCGCCTTCGTGTTGCCCCTCAACAAGCTCAAGCAGGCGCAGGAGCGCCGCCGCCAGGCGGGGCTGCCCACCCACGACGCGAAGTCCCCTGCAACGGAGCTCGACGTGCTGACTGAGATCCGGGACCTCCTCGCAGCCGTCCCCGCCGAACCCGGCAAGCACGCCCCCAATTCGTAGTCGCTTCCGCCCCGCCGGCTCACGCCCCCGACGTCACCAGTGGGGCGGGCGGTCCTGCTTCAAGCGTGCGTCGTTCTCGCCCTGATGGTCGATACCGCCGGATGCGGCACCGCCTTCCTCCCGCACGACCGGTGTCTCCGGGTTAGGGTCGCTGCCCGGCGCGGATGTCAGTCGCGCCCGGCGTGCGCGCCCTGCCGCCTTGACGACCTCCTGGCGCGGCACGTCCGTTGGCTCACCCATGCTCAAAGGTTAAGCGTTCGGGCGCTGCACCGGACTGGGAGCCGTGTCCGGGGCCGCTTCGGGCCGTCGGGCGCCCGCAAGCGCGGCGATACGCTCCGCCACGGCGTCAGGGTTGGTGAAGAGTTCGAAGCTGTGGACGCGCAGGTAGTGCCAGCCGAGGCGGCGCAGCACCTCGGGTCGAAGCCTCAAAGACTCCCGCAGGCTGGCGCGGTTCACGACCGCGTCGGTCTCGACAACGACGGCTCGACCGGCATGGGTTGCGGCGAGGGCTAATTTTCCCCGATGGCCAAGCGCCACGTTCAGCCCCAACCGCTCCAGGCGGGCTGCAAGATCGAGCAGCATCGCTTCTCCCGTAATGGGAGCCGCGATCTCAGCGACCTGCGATTCACTCTCGCTCAGCACCTGAGAGAGGGCCAGGATTCCATGGCGCTGGCGGTCTTCTTCGATGTCGGAGGGGCGGAAGCACGACACGATGTCCATGGAACGCCGAGCGCGGGTCATGGCGATCGCGAGGAGGCGATCGCCCCCGGGTTCACCGAGTGAGCCGAAGTTCGACAGCAGGCGCCCGTGGGGTGTGCGGCCGTATCCGATCGAGAAGATGACGCGATCACGACTCTGGGCCACAGCCTGCTCGAGCGTGAGGACAGTGAACGGCTCCGCCCTGTCCTTGAGGATGAAATCGGAGAGGTCGGTGCGCTTGGAGAACGCAGCCAGCACAGCCTGATTCACCCGCACCGCATGCCTGCCGCTGGCAGTGATGACCATGAGCGATTCGCGGGGTCGATTCACCGCGTGGTCCATGACGAGTTCCACGACCTTGGCAACCTCAGCATCAACGCTCTCCACCGCGCCGGTGTCAGCGTCGGGCATACCGTGACCGCCCGCAACGAAGTTGAGCGTCAAGCTGCCGTGCCCGAGGAAGCTTCCCGCCCAGGGTAGCGAGTCGATACGGCCACCGTAGAAGCGGTGGTTGACCAGCTCGGCGAGGTCCTCGCCACCGGCCCGGTAGCTGCGGGTGAGGGTGAGGGTCGGGAGCAGCTCACCTAACCGGGCCAGTGCGGAGTCTGCGTGAAGGGCGTCGACGCTGACCTCGGCGCTCGCTGAGCCATCCGTCTGGTCGGTGATTCCGATGTTGAAGGGTGACGGTGTCTGAGTGACGGGGTCTCCGAATGCCACCACCTGGCGGGCACGGCGAATGGCACCGACGTTCTCGGCGAAGGTCGTGGCACCGGCGTCGATGAGGAAGACTGCGTCGAAGGTCATCCGGTCGGTGAGGCGCGGGATCTCGTAGGGCGACGCCAGCCACACGGGCGCGAGCACCCTCCCGAGATGCGGCGCGGCCTCGTGCAGGGTGCGCGCGGTTGTTCGATCGGTTCGCAGCAGGCGACGAAGCCGGTCGGCCTCCTCCGGCCAGTCCACGATTCCGATCTTCCAGGTCTCCGCCAGCAGCCAACCCAGCAGGCTGCCTGCGGACGCCGCGTGCGCTTCGTCGACCAGCCGGAAATCGGCTTCGAGCCGGTCGAGGACCTGAGTGTTCGCGTTCAGGAGCGCCCGGTCGGCGGCGAGGAGGGTCTCCAGGACGGACTGCCACCATGCGAGGTCGAGCTCCGCGCCGACGTTCTGTTCCGAAACGTGGCGCTGGGAGAGGTCGCTCATCAACGGGTCGAGGTCGAGCTCGCGAAGTGTTGCCAGAAGTGCCGTGCGTTCGTGCAGGTTCGCGAGCACCTCGCTCTCCGCAGCGAGGCCCGCGATCGTGTAAATCAGTTCCTTCACCGGCCGATTAGCGAGCTGGCGAGTGGTGCCGGCATTACCGAGCGGGACATCGAGCGCCGCGAGATCGTCGGCCACGCGCTGGTAGGCGACGTGGACGTCTGCAATTCCCACGGGAACTTCAGGGGTGGCGCCGGCCAGAACGTAACGCTGCCACAGCGTGCGCTGCTGTTGAATCCTCCGCAGGCTCTCGTTCATGTCGCTGACATGAACCCCTGGCCGAAGGTATTCAACTGCCAGCTTGCGGAGCCTCCGGCGGCTGCTGGAAGACATCTCAGTGGAGTCGCGCCGCGATGAGGTTGCAGCGATCAGCTCGGTGAGCGACCGGTCGTATACCGCGGGCTGGAAGCGGTCGAGAGTCTCGCGGATGTCGAGGAGGAGGCGCAGGTAGATGCCAA
>JAODMM010000169.1 GCA_025465015.1 Cryobacterium sp.
TACCAAGTCCTCCTCTAGGCTGGTACCGAACACGACATCCGGTTTTCGCGTCGCCCCGTCATAACTGTCCCTGCGATACGTGGTGATCTCAACTGTCTCACCCGCCACCTTCGCTCCGATGGTGCCGAAAGCACGACCGATATCCCAGTGCGCCTCGGCGATGGGCGCGACGCTGGTGAGGATCTGCTCAGGGGTGGCATCCGTCGTGAGATCGAGATCATGGATGGGGCGGTCGAGGAAGGCGTCCCTCACCGGACCGCCTACCAACGCCAACTCGTGACCCGCGTGAGCGAACGCGTTCGCCAGAAGGGACACCGAAGGTGTCGCGGCCAGGTCGCCCAGCCGCTCGAGGGCTGCCGCGACGCTCTGCATGACCCCATGTTAGTTGCTGGTCCGGCGACTGGCTGTCGGGTGAAACAATCCTCAGGGGTGCACACCGTAGAATCTCTGCATGGTGGCCGAGTCAGTTCCTGCACATCGGCCTGTGCTCCCACACCCCGCGCGAGTTATGCGAACCCACGTCTGGACGATCGTCGCTGCGCTCCTGGTTCTGATCTTCGCGGTCGCCACGCTGGGCTTCCGCCCCTCGCCAGCCCAGGCTGCCACGCCGGCGCAACAGGGGGAGGTGAGCGTTGACATCGCGCCGCTGAACTCGTCGGTCCTCCGGCCTGGTCAGGACCTTCAGGTCACCGTGTCGATTACGAACGGCACCGATGAATCCCTGCCACCGGGCGCTGTCGAACTTCACCTGGCTGAGCGTCCCCTGTCCAGCAGGACGGCGGTGGATCTGTGGCTGCATCCCGCAGAGGCCGGAGGACTGGGCGATTTGATGCTCAGCCAACCCACGACGGCCCAAGTCCCTCCGGGCGAGACCGAAACACTCGTCATGGCCGTGCCTGCGGCATCCGTTCCCCTCACCCCTGCCGATGGGTGGGGACCCCGCGGGATTGCGGCCGCGTTCAATTCCGATCAAGGCATACAAGGCGACGGGCGTTCCGTGATCGTCTGGTACACCAGCGCCTCTGTCACCCCGGTCGATCTCTCGGTCGCTATGCCAATCACCACCCCGGCCGGCACAACAGGCCTCATCACAGCGACAGCCCTAGAGACCTACACCAGCCCCACCGGTCTTCTGACCCGGCAGCTGGACGGAGTCATCAACCGGCCCGTGGCTCTCGCCGTCGATCCCATGATCATCGCGTCCATCCGCATCCTTGGCAGCTCCGCGCCACCCTCGGCCCTGGACTGGCTTGCGCGCCTGGAGCAGGTGACTAACGAAATATTCCCATTGAGCTATGCGGATGCCGACCTTGCGCTTCAAGCTCAGGCGGGGTCCGCCCAACCCCTCGCCCCACTTTCTTTCGACCCGCTCATCGACGCGGACTTGTTCTCCGAATCAGCGTCACCGATCACTGATGAGCCCGTCGAGGGCACGCCGTTGCCCGTGAGCCCAACACCGGCACCTCGTCCCCTCGCGCCTCCCACATCCGAGGACCTGCTCGCTTGGGACTACACCTTCACCTCGCTCGCATGGCCAGCTGAGGGTACGGTGCACTCGGGCGACCTCGCAGTGTTCGCTGCCGGTGGACTTGAGACCACGATCCTCTCGGAGTCGAACGTCTCCCGCTCCGATTCCGCCGCCACGCACAACAGCGTCATCACCCTGGGCGCCTATCGGGGCCTCGTCAGTGACGACAGGATTTCCGCCTCGATCCGAGAAGCCGTCAGAGCAACAACCGACCAGGCGTGGCACGCGGCGATCGCTGAGGCGGTCGCCCAGTTAGCGGCCGTCTCCCTCGAGGAGCCGGGCACTTCCCGTGCGCTTCTGGTGAGCTTCGATCGGGGATGGCCCTCGACAGCAACCCGGCTCAGCCAGACCGTCGATGCACTTGCCGGAGTGCCCTGGCATGCGGCCGCGACGCTCACCCAGGCAATGTCTGCTCCTCCTGCCACCGACGTCGTGCTGGCCGACAAGACCGAACCTCAACCCCGGCTCACCGAAGGCCGCCGTCTGCTCGATCGTGAATCTGAGATCAGCGCTTTCTCCAGCGCACTCGAGGACCCCAGCGCTCTCACCGCCCCCCACCGGCTCGACATGCTCGCCCTGTTCGCCACGGCGTGGATGCCCAACCTCGACGCATGGACCGACGCAGTCGGAACCAATCTCACGTCCTCCCGGGAAGTGCTGCATTCGGTCACGGTCACGACCCAGGGGCCGATCAACGTTGTGGGAAGCCAGGTGGACATCCCCGTCACGCTCAGCAACAGTCTGCAACAGGCGGTCACAGTCCGAGTGCGGGTGATCCCTTCGAACGGCCGACTCGTCGTCGGCGGAGACGTCGAGTCAACGGTCGACGCCCAATCGGCGCGGACCGTGAAAGTCCCGGTTACTGCGGCGGTGGGGAACGGTGACGTATCGCTTCGGGTCTCCCTCTTGACGCCGTCCGGTGTCCCTGTGGACGACCCTTCGCTTATCGCAGTCAATGTCAGGGCCGATTGGGAAGGATTTGGCTCGCTCGCCTTCGCCATCTTCGTCGTGGTGTTCTTCGGGTTCGGGGTTTGGCGCAATATCGCCAGGCGCCGTCGCGAGCGCTCCAGCGAGCAGCACTCCGCGGCTGGACCGGACGAAGGCGCGGGCGGCAGCACTGGAGCGCAGTCGCGTGCTTAAGACCGATGGGATCGGCAGGGCCAGCCTCTTCCTCGCCTCCGGCACCATGGTCTCGCGCATCCTCGGGTTCGTGAAACTCATCGTGCTCGCCCGCGTCATCGGGCAGTACGGGCAGAGCGCCGACGCTTTCGCAGTGGCGAACCAGCTGCCCAACACCGTGTACGTGATCGTGGCAGGCGGCGTACTCACCGCCGTGCTGGTCCCGCAGATCGTCCGCGCCACCCTGCACGACGACGGCGGAACGGGCTATATCAACAAGCTGGTGACGCTGGCTCTGGTGATTCTCGCGGTCACGACGATCGGCGCGACGCTGCTTGCACCGGTACTCACGGCGGTCATCGCCTCGCCCTTCCCGCCGGATCAGCTCGCCCTAGCGACTGCATTCGCCTTCTGGTGCCTTCCCCAGATGTTCTTCTACGGCCTGTACACCGTGCTGGGCGAGGTCCTGAATGCGCGCAGATCATTCGGCCCGTTCACCTGGGTTCCTGTGCTCAACAACGTTGTTGCCATCGCGGGCCTCATCGTGTTCTCATTGCTCTTCGATGCTGACCCGCTCGGCCAACGGGGCGCGCAGGACTTCACACCCGCCATGACCGGAGTTCTGGCTGGCAGCGCCACACTCGGCGTCGCAGCTCAGGCTGTCATCCTGTTCTACTTCTGGAGACGCATCGGGTTGCGCTACCGGCCTGACTTCCAATGGCGGGGGGTAGGGCTGGGAACGGCAGGAAGGCTGGCTAGCTGGACCTTCGGCATGCTGGTCCTCACGACCGTCGCCGGAATTGTCGAGACGAACGTTGTGACTCGCGCCTCGGGCGACAACGCGTCAGCCGCAGTGCTCTCCACCGCCTGGCTGATCTTCATGCTGCCGCATTCAGTCATCACAGTCTCCGTGGCGACGGCCTACTTCACTCGCATGAGCGAACATGCGGCACAGGACAAACTAGACCTCGTCAGAACGGATGTCTCGTCCGCGGTACGCGGAACGACGCTGCTCATCGTGCTCGCCGCGGCTGTCATCGCCGTTTCGGCCTATCCCTTCGCTGCCGTGTTCGTTCCGGACAGCTTCTCCCAGGTACAGGGGATCGGCAACGTAATCGTCGCCTACGTCGCGGGACTCGTGGCATTCTGCATCCTGTTCATCCTTCAGCGCGCGTTCTATGCGCTCGGCGACACTCGCACCCCGTTCTTCTTCACACTGTTTCAGGTGGCATTGGTCATCGTCGGAGTGCTCGCATGCGCTTTCCTGCCGGAAGAGTGGATCGCCGTTGGCATCGCCGTCGTGGTCACCGTCTCCGGCATCGCTCAGACTGCGTTGGCGGCCGTCCTTCTACGCCGACGTCTTGACGGCATCGACGGTGCCCGAATTATCCGGAGCCTGGTCAAGTACCTCGTCGCCGTCATCGTCCCGGTAGCCCTCGGACTCGCCCTCTTGAGCCTCCTCGGGGGCACCCGGGCCGGCGGATTCGCCGTATCGGGCATTCCTCAGGCCATCGCCTCGATGGCGCTCATCGGCCTCGTCATGGCGGCCTCCTACTTTGCAATGCTTGTCGTCATGCGCGCCGCTGAGCTGTCGACGTTCCTGGAGCCGTTACTCGCCCGCATCCGTCGCTGACCCGCGAACCTCGCCAAGCCGTAGCCGGAGGCTGCGTCCGTTCCAGCGGCGAGCCACCGGGGACGGCGGATCGGGCCGTGGAATAGCATCCGATTAGGATGTGTTGTACCGGGCATCGGGCGGGAACCGGCCTGCGAGGGCAAGGAATTCAAGGAGTGGAACGCGTGCGCCAGATTATCATCATCGGCTCGGGACCGGCCGGATACACCGCAGCAATCTATGCGGCGCGCGCGAACCTGCGCCCGCTCGTGATCGCCAGTTCGGTCGAGGCCGGCGGTGAACTCATGAACACCACGGATGTGGAGAACTTCCCGGGTTTCCCCGAGGGGATTCAAGGGCCCGAACTCATGATGAAGATGCAGGAGCAGGCCGAACGCTTTGGAGCCGAGGTCGTCTATGACGACGTCGTGCGCCTTGAGCTTGAGGGTGCAGTGAAGACTGTGACACTCGGTTCGGGCGAATCGCATGAAGCCCTCGCCGTCATAGTCGCGACCGGATCGGCCTACCGTAAACTCGGCTTGGCCGACGAGGAGAGACTGTCCGGCCACGGGGTGTCCTGGTGTGCAACCTGCGATGGCTTCTTCTTCAAGAACAAGACGATCGCCGTGGTCGGCGGCGGCGACTCCGCCATGGAAGAGGCGACCTTCCTCACGCGCTTCGCGAGCAAGGTCTATGTGATCCATAGGAAAGACACGCTTCGCGCGTCGAAGATCATGCAGGAGCGGGCATTTGCGAATGACAAAATCGAGTTCGTCTGGAACGCGGAAGTTTCCGGAATAACCGGGGACGACGCCGTTGATGGCGTCCGACTTCGAAACACCGTAAGCGGGGACCAATCCACGCTCGAACTCGGCGGCCTGTTCGTCGCAATTGGTAACGACCCACGCACTCACCTTGTCCACAAGCAGCTGGCGCTGACTCCGGAGGGGACGATCGCCGTGCAGGGCCGTTCATCCCGCACCACCGTCGCCGGCGTCTTCGCTGCGGGCGACGTCGTAGACCCCACCTACCGGCAGGCCGTCACCGCCGCAGCATCCGGAACAGTCGCCGCCCTCGATGCGGAGCACTACCTCACGAGCCTGCCCCAAGATCTGCTGGCACAAGCCAGTGAGCCCGAACTTGCAACAGTCACCGAATAAGGAGAATCACATGACTGCACGCGCCGTCACCGACGCGACTTTCGAAACGGAAGTCCTCAACAACGAGAAGACCGTTCTGGTCGACTTCTGGGCGGAATGGTGCGGCCCATGCCGCGCCGTCAGCCCCATCCTCGACCAGATCGCGAGCGAGCACGCCGAGAAGCTCGACATCGTCAAGCTCAACGTCGACGACAATCCCGGTCTTGCCGCAAAGTACCAGATCACGTCCATCCCTGCGATGAAGGTTTTCCAGAAGGGTGAGGTCGTCAAGACTGTCATTGGCGCGAAACCCAAGCCCGCGCTTGAAGCCGACCTGGCCGCTTACCTCGCGTAAACGACCCGATTCATCAGACCCCGCCCGGCGGCCGCCGGGCGGGGTCTTTTCGCGACGGTGCCGGTGAATGGACTGTGGGCGTCTGGCAATACGATTGAGATGACACCAGAACGGAACTGAAGTGACGAGACAGGGTATTCCCCAAGCTGGAAACAACCTCGACCCGTGGTACGACCACTACGCCGCGCGCGCGGCCGGGCTCCGAGCCTCCGAGGTTCGCGCCCTGTTCGCCGTCGCGTCCCGGCCTGAAGTGGTCTCCCTGGCCGGCGGGATGCCGTTCGTCTCCGCCCTTCCTCACGATGTCGTCACCGATGCCATGAGCCGCGTCATGACGGAGCAGGGTTCCGTGGCGCTGCAATATGGCTCTGGTCAGGGAATTCCTGTATTCCGCGAGCAAATCCTCGAGGTGATGGCCCTGGAGGGAATTCGCGCAAATGCCGATGATGTGGTGGTGACCACAGGTTCGCAGCACGCGCTTGAGCTGGTCAGCAAGCTTTTCCTCGATCCTGGTGACATCGTCATTGCGGAGGGTCCCAGCTATGTCACTGCCATGGTCATCTTCAAGTCGTACCAGGCGGATGTCGAACACGTTCCGATGGACGAGAACGGACTCATCCCGGAGGCACTTCGCGAACACATCGCGCGGCTGAAGGCCGACGGCCGCCGGATCAAGTTTTTGTACACCATCCCGAGCTTCCATAATCCTGCCGGCGTCACCTTGAGCCGTGAACGCCGCCTCGAAATCCTCTCGATCGCTCGCGAGAACGACATCCTCGTGCTCGAGGACAATCCCTATGGACTGCTGTACTTCGATCAGCCCGCGCCCGATGCCATGAGGTCGGTCGAGGAGGACGGCGTTGTGTACCTGGGAACCTTCAGTAAGACACTCGCTCCCGGATTCCGAATGGGATGGGCACTGGCGCCCCACGCGATCCGTGAGAAGCTCGTCCTCGCGAATGAGGCGGCCGTTCTGTCGCCGAGCTCATTCAGCCAACTCGTCATCTCGGAATATCTTTCCACTGCCGACTGGAAGGGCCAGATCGACACCTTCCGCGGTGTCTACCGTGAACGCAAGAATGCGATGCTTGCGGCACTGGAGGAGTTCCTCCCGGAACTGTCCTGGACCGATCCCGCCGGCGGTTTCTATGTCTGGCTCACCTTGCCTGAAATGCTGGACTCCAAGGCGATGCTTCCCCGCGCGGTGAAGGAATTGGTCGCGTACACCCCGGGAACCGCTTTCTTCGCCGATGGTTCCGGGCGCCAGAATATGAGATTGTCATTCTGCTACCCCACTCCGGAAAACATCCGGCTCGGCGTCCGTCGCCTGGCAACCGTCATCCAAGGAGAACTCGACCTCCTCGGCACCTTCGCCGGGACCGGCCCACTCGACTCACCTGTCGATGGTCGACGTTTCGGCGCGCCGCCTCCCAACCTTTCCTAGTCATGCCGTACGCCCACGAAAGTAAGGAAAGCGCTGATCATGGCCGAATCGAAGCAGTTGGACGTCGTAGTTCTTGCGGGCGGAATCTCTCATGAGCGCGATGTTTCCCTGCGCTCGGGTCGCCGAGTGGCCGATTCCTTGACCAGTCTTGGGCACCGCGTGCGCGTCCTCGATCCCGATGCCGGTCTCCTCGGGAGCTTGGCCGACAGACGCCCCGACGTCATCTGGCCGGTTCTGCATGGTGCCACGGGGGAGGACGGCGCACTCCTGGCGGTACTTGAGACGACCGGGATCCCCTGTGTCGCGCCCCGGGGTCGCTCTGCCGGCCTCGCCTGGTCGAAGCCGATAGCGAAAGAGCTCGTCCGCCGAGCCGGATACGCCACTCCTGACTCAATCTCACTCTCCACGGAGACGTTCCGTGATCTTGGGGCAGCGGCCGTACTGAGAAGTGTTATGACGGCACTCGGGACCACACTTGTCGTCAAGCCCGCACAGGGTGGATCCGCGCAAGGTGTGACCATGGTGGATTCGGCGTCCGCTCTCCCACGGGCAATGGTGGATGCCTACACCTACGCCGATACGGCGCTGGTGGAGAACCGAGTGGTCGGCACCGAACTGGCGATAACCGTCATTGACACCGGCCACGGCCCGAAAGCTCTTCCCGCCGTGGAGATCGTTCCTCGAAGTGGCGTCTACAGCTTCGAGGAACGCTACAACGCGGGGGAGACCACGTTCTACACGCCGGCGCGCGTCAGTATGGTGATCGCGGATGAGGTCGCAGACGCAGCCAAGGCGATTCATGCTCTCCTCGGGCTGCGCCATCTGTCGCGAATTGATTTCATCGTCGACGAAGCAGGAACGCCATGGTTCCTTGAGGCCAATGTATTGCCGGGTCTCACAGAGACCTCGCTCGTACCCCAGGCCATCGAAGCGTCTGGTGACTCGCTGGGCGCCGTGTATGAGGCTCTCGCGCGTGCCGCTGTCGCCAGTTCTGCCGAAATCGGCGACTGAGTTCGATCCACCGATCAGTCTGGCTCCAAGATAGTCGACCGTCAGTACAGCACGCATGCACGTGCACGTGCTGCACTCGGTGAGACGTTGGGTCGATGGGCAGTGTGATGTTTCACGTGAAACACCGTTTCAGGTGTTTCACGTGAAACACCGTTTCAGTTCGTACCGAACCCCGGCTCGCCCAACTCGCCCAGGATGCGGTTCAGATCGCCGATTGTGGCGAAATCGATCGTCACCTGGCCTTTTCGCGCGCTCAGGCTAATGCGAACGCGGGTGTTCAACCGGTCACCTAGCCGCTCAGCCACCTCATCCAAATGCCCGTGACGCTTGCCTGCAGCAGGCTTAGCACTAGATGGCTTTGAGGCACCCGTGGCAACGGCCTCCGAAGCACGCACGGAAAGGTCTTCGTTCACGATCTTGTCGGCTAGCTTCAGCATGGCATCACGGTCACCCACCGAGAGGATCGCCCGTGCATGCCCCGCCGAGAGCACCCCGGCGGCAACACGAAGCTGGACCGATTCCGGCAGTTTCAGAAGGCGGAGTGTGTTCGTGATCTGCGGACGTGATCGCCCGATGCGGGAAGCAAGCTCGTCCTGGGTGATGGCGAAATCCGCGAGGAGCTGTTGGTAGGCCGAAGCCTCTTCCAACGGGTTCAGCTGGGCCCGGTGCAGATTCTCCAGTAACGCATCGCGGAGCATGTCAGCATCCGCAGTACCTCGGATGACGGCGGGAATGGTGGACAATCCGGCCACTTTGGTGGCACGAAGCCGGCGCTCACCCATGACCAGTTCGTACGTGCCGGGTTGTTCGGTGATTTCCCGTACGACGATGGGCTGAAGCACACCGACCTCGCGAATACTGTGTACGAGCTCAGCGAGGTCATCCTCATCGAACACTGTTCGAGGCTGATGCG
>JAODMM010000180.1 GCA_025465015.1 Cryobacterium sp.
CTCCTCGCGCCCCAGACCGACCTGGTCGCGACTCTGGGCAACCTGGCGCAGGACCCGCGTCGAGCGCAAACCGGCGTGTCTCAGCAAGAGCTCTACCGGGGAGAACCCGCGCAGACGCCAGGCTTCGCGTGACGATGGCACAGAGACCAGCTGCACCATTCCTGCCCCCCGGCGGGGTGCCTGACCGGTTGTGGGCACGTGCGCGAGCGCCGCAACCACGGCACTGCGCAGCGCTACGGAGAGTGCGGCGGCAGCATCTAGCCTGCCGCCGTCTTTGTATGCGCCGATGACACTCCGGACGACACCCGAATACTCAAGCGCCGCCCAGGATTGGAAGTCGCAGCGTCGCGCGGGGCGCACCGCCGGGGCCAGCGCGAGTCGGCATGCCGCGCACAAGGCGCGGTCGGGAGCACCGCATCCGCTGCACCAGGTCGGCGCGACAACTGCCCACGCGTCGAGAAGGGCCGTTCTCATCACTGTGTCCTTGAACATGACACCAGGGTGGCGTGCCGGCTCGGCCCTGATAAGAGAGGCCTGCTTTGCGGTGAATAACTGAACGCGACGTCTGCGCCTTGGGGCATGAGGTGGCGCTTGGGTGTCTTCCGCTCATGTGGATGCGCAGAGCCGGGCTAGCCGCCCCGGCGTTCAGACATGTGGGTGAGGACTTCCGCACCCAGACGCGTCAATTCAATCGGGGGCACCCTGCTGCGTGGCCACCAGTACCACTGCACCGATGCGCTCCTGCCAGCCCACACCACGCTGGATCTGCAGCGCACCGGCTGAGGTCAGGATGTGGATGTCTCGCGCGGCGTTGCCCCCGGTGATCGCTCTGGCGCCGGGTGCGGATTCGATCTGCGTGTCGAGCCCGCCGACCTGCGAGAGCGTGATGGTTTCCTGCTCTCCCTCTCGCACCGACAGTGCTGCGACGGTGAGCTCGTCGATCCAGGTCGCATCCAGGGCTGTCCCTGAACCTGTGGACAGCGACTGCGGCTCACCGATGCGGGTGGGAGCACCTTCGACGCGAGAGATCGCCGCGACCACGAAGCGGGATCCTTCGCTGGAGTCCAGTTGTGCGATGAGGCGGGTGCCATCGCGGGAAACTTTGAGCGAGCGGACGGCTGTCGCATCCGCCCACGGTGTCGGTACGGCAATCCCCTTCCCCGCGGTGTCATACGCGAACAATTCCGTGGGCCTGGCACGTGGGACAGACCACACGTACCCGAAGGTGTCGATCGAGGGTGGGATAAGGCCCTGCCGGGGGTCGAGGAGTTCCGCCGCCTCACCTACCCGCATACCGTAGACGCCGCCGGCAGCCAGGACTGCGGCAGCGGCCTGACCTGGGGCGACGGCAACCGCAGTGGGGCTAAGCGCCACGACGGTGTCGGAGATCCCGGCGATCGGAGAGAGTCTCTCCCCGGTTGCGCCCAGGAACCCGAACTCGCCATCGCGGAGGATGAGCGGGCGGGCGTCGACGCGTGGGTTGACGATGGCGCCGCCCGACTCCGGGCCGGCGACTTCCTGGGTGTTCTGGTTGACCGAGATCGTCACCGTCAATCCGCTTGGAAGGCTCCTGGTGAGCTGCTCCTCCATACGCTGCATGGTCAGGCGATCCGCGTTCAGAGCTTCACTGTTGAGGTCGACCTTCGCATCCCTGGCGACCACCTGAACCGAGTCGGCGGTAAGTTCCGTCCCCTCGGGGAACGCCGTTGTAACGGCTCCGTCAAGCCATGGGCTGGGCCCGGCGAGGAGGGATTTCACAATGCGGGTGGGGGCCGCCGCGCCACGGGGGAACCAGCGCAGGTCGGGTACCAGGTACTGGAATCCAGTGTCGTAGAAGTAAAGTTCCTGGGCTCCGAAGACATCAGCGAAGGTACTCTCATCGATCACGATCCCGTTGGGGGCATCGCTGATACGCCATTGGCCGCCCACTTCAGCGAAGCGGTAGCGCAGCGGAACCGGGCTGGACGATTCGACGTCGTGGTACTCGCCGCTGGAGTTGATTTCCGCGAGCGGATTCACCGAGAACTGCATCGTCTGCTCGTCAATCTCGGCGGTGCTGCGACCGGTACCTGCGTCGATCGTCACACCGGCGTCGGGATTCCAAGTGCTACTGAACCTCGGGGTGAGGAACTCGCGGGCGACCGCGTATTTGTTCTCCGGGCTTGACGCTGCGTCTATGAATCCGAGAAGGATGGATTCCGGGGAAGCGCCAGCGCGCGGCCCCGAAGGAAGGAACACGGGTGCCGGGCTGTCACCGGGCTCCACGTTTTGACCTGGCCGAACGCCACCAGATCGGGGAATGCCCGTGCACCCTGACAGCACAAGGGCAAGGAGTGCGAGGAACGCTGCAGCGCGGATGATGCTATTCACGGTGACCCCGTACGGCCGCGGCCGCAATGTCAGCGGCACCGGCGTCCTCAGGCGGAAGGAGCAGCGGCGACACGACCGGTTCCACACCGGTGCCGCGGGGCAAGGTCAGGAGGAAACAGGACCCGCCGCCCGGCGTCGACCAGACTTCGAGGGTGCCCCCGTGTGCCGCGGCGTCTTCGAGGGAGATCGCTAGTCCGAGTCCGGTCCCGCCGATGGTGCGCTGGCGGGACGGATCGGCCCGCCAAAAACGATCGAAGACGTGGACGACATCCGCTTCACTCATTCCCATCCCGTAGTCGCGCACCGAGATTGCCACCGCGCTCTGGTTGCTGTCGACGGAAACGACAATCGGTTTACCCTCCCCGTGCTCGATGGCGTTGCCTATGAGGTTCTGGAGAATGCGACGGATACGACGTGGGTCCACCTCCGCGTCGAGATGACCGCCGGGGGCGACGAGGAGAAGCTGCGTCCCCTTCGATTCAGCGAGGGAGCGCATGCCGTCGATGACATCCTCCGCCAGGTGGACGAGGTTCGCCGGTTCTGCTTCGAGGGTCACAGACCCCGCGTCATACCTGCTGATCTCCAGCAGGTCGGCCAGCAACAACTCGAACCTGTCCACCTGCGTGTGCAGTAGCTCGGCGGTGCGTTCCGCAGCCGGGGTGAAAGACGCGCGCTGGTCGTAGAGCACGTCGCCAGCAAGCCGGATGGTCGTGAGGGGTGTACGCAATTCGTGCGACACGTCTGAGACGAAGCGTTGCTGCACCTCCGACAGCTCAGCGAGTTCCTTAATCTGGCTTTGCAGACTGTCGGCCATACCGTTGAATGAGCGCGCGAGGGTGGCGATGACGTCCTCGCCTTTCTCGGGGATGCGCACGGCAAGATCGCCGGAGGCGAGCTTCTGACTGGTCTCGGCGGCGACGCGGATCGGAGTGATGACGAAGCGCACGACTATCCAGGCGACGGCGCCGACCAGAAGTGTGAGTGCGAGGCCGGCGATGAGGAGCGTCTGCTGAACGAACAACAAGGTGGCTTCGGCGTCGCGGAGACTGTAGCCGATGTAGAGCTCGTACCGGCCGGCGACAGGAAGAGAGAGCTGGGAACCGACGACGACGCCAGGGCCTTCCTCCTCCTCCTCAGCAGTCAGCGTCACCGGCTGCCAGAACTGCGCGCCCGAGTTCTCCTGGACTGCGTCGCGGAGCTCCGGGGAGATGACGGCGGTAGAGGCACCGAAGGTCGAGAAATCCTGAGGCGCGACCGTTGACGCCTCCTGCCCAGGAACTCGGAACACAGCAATCAGCCGGCTGGCGGATGCTGCGGTGATGGACGTGCGAGCAGACCCGAGTAGCGCCTGCACCTGCACCCTGTCGGTGGCATCCGACGAGTCGAGGATTCCTTGCGCGGCAGCGGTGGCCCGGTTCGAATCACCCAGGACTTGGTTCAGGCGTGATTGGAAGAGGTCGTTGCCGATGCTCACCGACATGTAGACCCCGACAATGACGATGGCCGCTCCTGAGAGCAGGACGGTGATGGTCACCGTTCGGAACTGGAGGGAAGAGCGCCACTGCTTCAGGACCCGGCGCGGCCAGGTACGCCAGGAGAGGCTTAGGAGCTGGTTAGGAGGAGCCACCGGACTCCTGGACGACGGCACCGGCGCGGTAGCCGATGCCGCGGACGGTCATGACGATGCGCGGATTGTCTGGGTCATCCTCGACCTTCGCCCGCAGCCGCTGGACATGCACGTTCACCAAGCGGGTGTCTGCCTTGTAGTGGTACCCCCAAACCTGCTCGAGCAGCATCTCCCGCGTGAAAACCTGTTGCGGCTTCGACGCGAGCGCAAGGAGCAGATCGAATTCCAGCGGTGTGAGGTTGATTCGTCGCTCCCCGCGCGCGACCTCGTGCCCCGCCGGATCCACAACCAGGTCACCGATGTGCATCCGGCCAGACGGCGCCGCCGCCGCGGGACGCAGCCGGGTCTTGATGCGCGCGACCAGCTCCTTCGGATTGAACGGCTTGATCATGTAGTCGTCGGCACCGGACTCGAGACCTTTCACCACATCCGTGGTGTCTGACTTCGCCGTCAGCATGATGATGGGTGTCCCCGACTCCGCGCGGATAAGGCTGCAGACCTCGATTCCATCAAGGCCCGGCAGCATCAAGTCAAGCAGCACGAGGTCTGGTTTCGTGCGGCGGAAGGCATCGAGGGCTTCCGAGCCGTCCGCGCAGAACTGCGCGTCGTACCCCTCGCTCTGAAGCACGATGCCGATCATCTCGGCCAGTGCGATGTCGTCGTCGACGACGAGGATACGTGCGTTCATGCGTCCGTTTTCGGGTCATCTCGCGTGCGGTCCGGCGGCGAGTCATGCGATCTCTGGCACCAGAGTAGTCGAGAGACGGGCTCTCAGCCGCCGCAGGGGTCATTACGGTGCGTTACTATGCCAGCATTGACCTCGTGACGAACCCCCAGGATTGGCAGCCACCGACGACGCCGGGCCCTGCCCGCCCGCGGTACGGGGAGTACGTACCCAGAGGTGTTCCCCTTGGTACGGCCGCGGGCGCCTCCGACCGTTCGGCCACAGGGGGCGTCGGCGATCCCCTGTTCTCGGTTGGCCCGCCCGAATGGACCCCTCCGCCTAAACCGGGGCTGATCCCGCTTCGTCCCCTCGGGTTCGGCACCCTCCTCGGCGCGCCATTCCAGGTGCTCCGACGCAATCCGAAGGCGACATTCGGCAGCGCCCTCCTCGTCCAGGCCGCGGTCACCCTCGTCTCCCTCGTAGTTGTGGGACTGGTTACGGTCCTTGCTCTCAATCGCGTTGCAAGCGCCCCGATTGATGAGCGGGACGCGGTCGAAGCGGGAGCGAATTTGACAATGGTCCTGTCCGCCGTTGTCCCGGTTGCGCTGTCCGTGATCGCGGCCGCGCTCCTCCAGGGGGTGATTGTCGTCGAGGTGGCTCGGGCGACATTGGGTGAGAAGCTCAGGCTCGCGGCCCTGTGGCGTGCCGCCGGGCGGCGCCTCTGGACCCTCGTACTCTGGACCGTCCTTCTCGGGCTCGCCCTTCTTCTGGCCATCGCACTTGTCGCAGGCGTGGTCGTGGCACTTGTCCTTCTTGGGCAGGTGTGGCTCCCACTGGCGGTCATCGTCGGGATCTTAGGTGTTCTCGCCATTCTCGGCGCCTGGTCATGGGTATACACGCGGACGTCTCTGGTTCCGAGCCTAATTGTCCTCGAGCGGCTGACCATCGGAGACGCCGTGCGCCGCTCCTGGTTCCTGACCACCGGTTACTTCTGGCGCACCCTCGGCGTACAGCTCCTGGTAGCAGTCATCGTCAACCTCGTCGCGCAGGTCGTGACGACACCACTGTCGATCCTCTTCGGAATGGCGGTGGTACTGGTCGACCCGAACGGGGCCTTCGACGCCTACATCCCGTCGTGGATCCTCTTCGTTCTGATCATGTTCGTTTCGTTGGTGCTGGGCGCCGTGGCTGCGGTGGTCCAGTCGGCTGCGACGGTTTTGATTTACCTTGATCTTCGGATGCGCAAAGAGGGTCTCGACCTCGACCTCCAGCACTTTGTGGAATCAGCCCAGGCAGGGCGCAACGACCTCCCCGACCCCTACCTCCACGCCACGCTCCCGGGAGCGAATACTGCACCTGGATCGCCCGGAGCATGACCGGGACCTGTCTCCGGGGGCGAGTATTCGGACGAATCCCCGTCGACCCGGATGCCCCCGAAGCCCAGCAGTGGCTGAGGGACGAGCTCGCCGAAGCGCCGTACCAGGCGGCCCAACCTACGTGGTTCGACAGGGTCTCCCAGGGATTCTTCGACTGGCTCAATTCCTTCGTCGCTCC
>JAODMM010000185.1 GCA_025465015.1 Cryobacterium sp.
TTGACAATGGGCTCACCGTCCACGCTGACCATTCCGTCGGCGATGAGCTTCGCCGCCACTGTGCGCGAGCGGACCAGCCCGCGCTGCGTCAGGGCGGCATCAAGACGCAGTTCGGTCATCCGTTAGCCGACCGGGGCGTGTCCGCGCCCTGGAGCCGGTCGCTCAGCTCGTCGTGGAGCTGCCCGTAGGCGGCCGCGCGGGTTTCCAACGGCTGGCCTTCGATCACTTCGAGGCGAGGCACCAGGGCGTCGTCGGCACTGTGTGCGTTCTCTGGCGCGGCATCCTCGGGGTTCACCCTTCTAGATTACCGCCAGCCGATGAGCCGTTCCGGAACGTTCAGGCCATAGATCGGTCGCCCGGATGCCCAGATCGCCGCGCAGGCCGCCCGCAACAGGTCGATCCCGCCGTCTCCCTCACGGGTGATCTCGACGTCGTTGCCTGCGATCCGCACTGCTGCCCTGCCGACACTGGCTGTCGCCTTGTCGCGGGAGAACATCGTCTCCGGGTATGGCTCGTGCAGTTGGCGCAGGTCAGTGAGGATGTACCGCGGGCGCGAATCGGGGTCGGCGGCGAGTACCTGTTTGGCCTTGTCAACGCCCGTGAGCACCAGGGCGGCCGCGATGCCCGCTCGGTTCGATCCGAGGATGTCGGTGTCGAGCCGGTCGCCGATGAAGAGCGCATTCGTCGCCGAGAACCTGTTCACGGCCTCAGTGAAGATCGCGACTTCAGGCTTTCCTGCCACGAGGGGCAACCGCCCCACGGCGGTGTGCACCGCCGAGACAAGCGTGCCGTTACCGGGGGCGATTCCTCTGGCCACGGGGATGGTCCAGTCCGTGTTCGTGGCGATCCAGGGGATGCCGCCTCCCTCGACGTCGCTGTGCAGCGCGAAGGCGGCCTCCGCGAGGTGCGTCCAGCCGACGTCGGGAGCGAACCCTTGGACGACAGCAGCTGGATCATCGTCAGCGGACCGGGTGACGACGAAACCTGCCTTCTCCACCTCGTTGACCAAGCCTTCGCCACCAACAACAAGGATGCGCGACCCTGCTGGCGCCTGGTCCGCGAGCAGTCGCACTGCCGCCTGCGGGGATGTGACGACGTCGCCGGCCGCGACCGATAGTCCGAGCTCGGTGAGGTGGTCGGCGACGGACTGGTCCGTCCGCGAGGCGTTGTTGGTGATATAGCCCACCCGTGCGGATTGCGCGGCGGTGTTCAAGCTCTCGATCGCGAACGGGATCGCCGAGGGGCCCGTGTAGACGACCCCATCAAGGTCGGCCAGGACGACGTCAACCCCGTGAAGCGGCGTCACGGCGTCAGGCTTCCGGAACATCGTTACCCTTCTTTTCCTGGCGGGCGACCACGCCGGCGTCTGCGGCAGTTCCTTCGTCAGTTCCTTCGTCAGCGGCATCTTCATCACGCGCGGCAGCATCGGTGACTCGGCTGGGAGAGGAGTTCCCCTGCGTGGAGGGCTCGTCTGCCTCCGACACCCCGTCAACGGGGGCGATTTCATCAGCCGCACCCTGATCATCATCAAGTTCGATGATCTCGACCGTCTCGTCGGAATTCCCGGATCCCCCGAGTGCCAGATCCGCTCGGGAAGCACGCTCGTGCCACTGAGCAGCCTCGTCCTCGCGGCCAAGCTCCTCGAGCACGCTGGCGTACGCGGAGAACAGCTCGGGACTGTAGGAGAACGCGGTGTTGGGGTCAAGCTGCGGTATCTGGAGTTCCCCGAGCGCTTCCTCCGCCTGACCAAGGTCGAGACGCGCTCCGGACATCGCGATCGCCAAGGCAGCCTGAACCGAAGCCGGCAGGGTAGCCCGGTCTACGGACCGACCAAGTTCTAGAGCCCGATCCGCGCGCCCGACGCCGCGCTCACTGTCCACCATCAACGGCAGCTGATCGTTGGAGCCGGAGATGCGGCGATAAGTGCGCAGTTCTCGAAGGGCAAGGGCATAGTCACCGGTGGCGTAGGCAGTGATGGCGAGGCTCTCGCGCACCACCGCAATGCGGCCTGCCCGTCGGGCGGCGGAGATGACGTGCTTGTGTGCCAACTCCGGATCGCTCTCGATCAGGCGCGCAGCCATGGCCAGGTGTTTGGCCACCCATTCGGCGTTGTCCTTGGTCAGCGTCTTGAGCTCGTTGCGGGCTACCCTGTCCAGGTCGCTCGCCGAGACGTCGTCCGGCAACTCGGGGTCGTCATGACGTGCACGAACAGGGCGCAGCTCGCGCTGCATCCGCTGTTCATCGGTCATCTCCTCTTCGTCAAACCGCGCGTCGCGGTCGCCGCGCGCCGGCGCGCCCTCACGGGTCCAGAGCTTCTCGCCGCCTCGGCTGCCGCCGTCACGCTGGGGCCGGTCCTGCCGTGCGCCGTCCTTCGCCCACGGCTTACGCTCACCATCCCGAGCGGGACGATCAGAACCACCCCGGTACGCCGGACGCTCACCATCCTTCGCCCACGGCTTACGCTCACCATCCCGAGCAGGACGATCCGAACCACCCCGGTACGCCGGACGCTCACCATCCTTCGCCCACGGCTTACGCTCACCATCCCGAGCAGGACGATCCGAGTTACCCCGGAAACGAGGACGGTCACCATCCCGAGCAGGACGATCCGAGTTACCCCG
>JAODMM010000189.1 GCA_025465015.1 Cryobacterium sp.
AGATGTCTGTGGCGCTGACGTTCTCGTCCGAGGCGATCTGAAGCCCGCGTCGCCGCGCCTCGGCGGTGAGCGCCTCGGTACCTATCCGTGTCTCAAGATCACCGCCCTCGGGGTAGGTGCGGCTGAGCGAAGATTCGCCGAGCAGTAGGTATCCGACTTCACCGGCGGATGATCGACTGCCGCGCAGGAGGGCACCATTGGCCACAATGCCCGCTCCCAGTCCGCGAGCGAGCAGCAGCACCACGAAGTGCGGCGATCTCCGCCCGACACCTCTGTGAAGCTCACCGATCGCCATAGCGTTGGCGTCATTCTCGATGAACACCGGCACGCCGAGTCGTGGATCGATCAGATCAGACGAGGTGAGATCGGCCCATTGGGTGCCTTCTTCCACGCCGGAGATACTTCCGTCTGTGCCAACCACGTAGGGAACGGACACTCCGATTGCAAGGCACGGGGTCCCGCGCTTCTCAGCAGCTCTCACCAGGCGGGCCATGAGTCGGCGAATCTTCTCGGCGCCGCTCCGGTTGCCCTCGCCCCTGGTGGCGTTCGCGCCGCCAACAGTGGTTTCCTCCGAGCTCGCCGGAGCGTCGACGTGGATCCGCTGGATGACCTGTCCATCGAAGTCGACCAGGGCTCCCGTGACGCTCTCGCGCCTCACTTGCAACGCAGCAACCACGCGGTAGGCGCCGGTGTAGCGCAGGAGAATCGCCGGGCGCCCTCCTGTCGAGGGTTCGACGCCATGTTGCACCACGTAGCGATTTGCCATCAGTAAGGCTGTCAACCGGTTAACAGTGGCCTGGCTCAGTCCCGTCTCGAAACCGATCTCCTGCCGTGACATCGGGCCGCGCGCTTTGAGCGCCTCAACGATGGCAGTCTGGTTGACTAGGGACAGGGTGTTCGTTGTCGCTGTCGCCGGACGCCCGCTCCGGGCTGCCCCGTCCGCTCGGGGAGTCTCAGTTCCTGCCGTCACCCTTCAAACTTTAGTATCAAGCTGAGTTGATAGCGCGCGTGCCCCCTCGGACCCTGTGACTATTGGCACAGGGCTTGTGCCAATTTCAGCGATTGCGAGCAGGTGGCTGCCAGCACAGGATTCACGAACGAGAGCACGTCCGGGCTGCGGGGAACACCGGAACCCGCATTCGTCCTACTGACTTGCACCCGCTCCCCAGAACGATCGCCGCAATCGCCGGCGCATTTCCCGCACGGTGCGGTACGTCGAGGACAATTGCGTAGGGCACGAGCGCGATCACGATGCGTCGTCTGCAACACTCAGCGCCTAAATCGTAAAGTCGGCCGGAGCGTCCGTTCGCACCGCAGTGGCGCCCCCTGCGATGTAACTGGTGGTCACGAGGATCGGCATGTGGTCGGACTCGCCCCGGGGCAGCGTTTCGATGTTGTCGATGCTGAGCCCCGTCGAGGTGGCCAGGTCGAAGTGCCCCCGGAAGAACAGGTACCTCGTGTACGTGCGACTGTCGCTGAGGGTCAGGTCATACCCGGACTCCTTCACCCGTGCGCTCAGGTGTTCCTTGAACAGCGGATAGTTGTAGTCGCCCACCATGAGCGTCGGCAGGTTCGGGCCAAGGGCACGCAACTCCTCATGCGCAGTCTTGATCTGGTGCCGACGCAGCGAGTTCAACGCGGTGAGCGGGGCCGCGTGGAACGACGCCACGATCAACTCCCGGTCCGTCTGCTGGTCGATGAGCCTGGTGCCGATCAGCCGCTCGTGCGCGGGAGTCAACAAGCGATCATGCCACGATTTCTTAAGAGCGAAACTCTGTGTCCTCAGCGCTGTGAACCGGTCTCGGCGGTAGTAGATCGCGAGTCCTAGCCGGTTGCGACTGGTCGCGTCCGCGAGGTGCAGAAGGCCCACCTCGGCCGGAAGGGCGAGCGTGTCGGCTTCCTGCAGGCAGATCACGTCCGGGTCGTAGCGCTCGGCCAGCGCAAGCAATTCACCGACCGCGCGGTGCTTACGCAGGTTATAACTGATGACTTTCACACAAACCTCCCTCAGGGTTGGTGTCGGAATACCAGCCTACTCACGGGGCTCACCTGCCATCCCCGGTCCCTCCTCAACCAGATACCGCGTTACCGGGCGGCGGGACTGTACACCTCGAGTCCCCCCGGCACGATATGCAGGCGTGCGGTGTAACCCTCCGACGAAGCGTCGCCGTCCCGCCCGTTCAGGGATACCTCCCCGTCGTGGGCAAACCCCACCGCGGCGCGGCGGTCCGGCGAGGCCTCCCGACGCGGTCGAACGTCGATGCTGACGGCAGGGGTAGTGAACCGTTCAATAACCGAGGTTCCAGGCAGCAGTCGCCGGAGGATGACGCTGGTACGCCGACCGAAGGCAAGGGACAAGGCAGCCCGCGGTCGAGAGCCGGCGTGCAGGATCCGCACGTCGAGCACACCGTCGTCGAGCCGGCGGCGGCTAAGCGGTGCCACCGTTGACGGGAAGTTGCGATTGACGCCCACATAGAGGGACCAGACATGGGCGATCCGGCCATCGATGCGAACATCGACGGGTTGTGCGGTGCGGAGGACGCGGACTGCAGCGATCATCGCGGCGAACCACTTGCCGAGATTCGGTTCGAGTTTCTCCCTCGTGGCGACGAATTCGGGGTAGACGCCCACGGACGCCGTATTGAGGACGGTCAGCGGATCGCCGCCACCATCCGCGGCGCCACCCCGCGCGCCGTCGCCTCGAATGATGCCGAGGGTCGCGACATCCGCCCGGAGACCTTCGCCGTCCTGGAGCGCATCGATGGCCTGGCCCACCGACTCAAGGCCTGCGGCCCGCGCGAAGTGGTTGAAGGTGCCGCCGGGAAGTACGAGAAGCGGAAGCCCGGCGTCGCGGGCGAGTTGGGCGACGGCCGCCACGCTCCCGTCGCCGCCGCAGATCCCGAGCACCTGCGGCCGCGGCTCAGCTGCCACAGCGTCCCGCACCACACCTGCCAGGTCGTCTCCGTCTTCGAGTACGTGCACGCGGGCACGCGGAAGCCGCTCTTCGACGATGGCCAGCGGGTCGGGCCGGAGTGTGCTCGTACCTGACGACGGGTTGGCGACAATGAACGCGCCGTCCCCGTCGCGAAGGGCCGGAAGGGTGATTTCAGTTCCTCCTTCCCGGGTCGGGCCGCGTGTTCCCGTTCCCGCGGCACGACCCGGGACGATGAGTTTGCCGACGGATGCGACAGCCACGCCAAGCGCGGACCCGCCGACGACGTCGGAGAACCAGTGCGCCCCCACATGGAGCCTCGAGTAGGCGACGGCGGCCGCGACCGGGGCCACGGCCAGCCCGACGCGCGGAGACTCCAGGGCCAGGCCGGTGGCGAATGCCGCAGCGCTGGCCGAGTGCCCGGAGGGGAACGACGGCGAAGTGGGGTACTTCTTCAACTGCCGCCCGATAGGGATGTCTTTGAGCAGGGGGCGATCGCCGCCGAAAATCTGCTTGCCGATGAGGTTCGCGATGATACTCGCAACGAGCAGTGAGCCGCTCCCGCGGAGAACCGCGCGACGGCGGCCGAAGAGAAGGAGCACCCCCGCCATCGAGAACCAGAGCACGCTGCGGTTGGCCGAGTTCGAGAGGCGCGCGTAGGCGTCGTCGACAGCCGGATGGGCGCGGCGCGCGTTGATGCGCCGCCCCACTGCCACATCCATCCGACGCACCCACCGCGGCATGCGCTGGGCGCGGCGAAGTGCGACGACCGGGTGCCGAGTCCGGCTCGGCCTAATCGTCATCATCATGAGTTCATGACTACCAACAAATCCCCTGGCTTCGCTAGGGGTGGTGACCTCGGAGGACGCTGTTCGGGCAGGGGCGTAGCCTGGTCGGCATGGAGTTTCGATACCTCGGCAGCAGCGGGTTCAAGATCTCGGAGATCACCTACGGAAACTGGTTGACCCACGGCTCGCAGGTCGAAAACGATGTCGCGACCCGGTGCGTCCGGGCGGCACTGGATGCGGGGATCAGCACGTTCGACACAGCCGATGCCTACGCGAACACCGCTGCCGAGGTCGTGCTCGGCGATGCACTCCGCGGTGAGCGACGGTCATCGCTGGAAATTTTCACCAAGGTGTACTGGCCCACCGGCCCGAAAGGTCACAACGACGTCGGCCTGTCCCGGAAGCACATCCTCGAGTCGATCAACGGTTCACTGCAGCGGCTGAAGACGGACTACGTCGACCTGTACCAGGCTCACCGTTACGACGCAGAGACTCCGCTCGAGGAGACGATGCAGGCTTTCGCCGACGTGGTGCGTGCCGGGAAGGCGCTCTACATTGGTGTCTCGGAGTGGGATGCCGGCCAGCTGCGAGCCGGTGCCGCCCTGGCCCGAGAGCTCGGCATCCAGCTCATCTCCAATCAGCCGCAGTACTCGATGCTGTGGCGGGTCATCGAGGCCGACGTCGTGCCGGCATCGGAGGAGCTCGGAATCTCGCAGATCGTCTGGTCACCGGTCGCCCAGGGGGTGCTCACCGGCAAGTACAAAGTTGGGGAAGAACCGCCCGCGGATTCACGTGCGAGGGACGACAAAGGCGGAGCGGACGTCGTGAGGCGTTTCATGAGCGACGACGTGCTCTCCGCCGTACAGAGCCTCGAACCGGTCGCCGCAGACCTCGGTCTCAGCATGGCCCAGCTCGCCATCGCGTGGGTGCTGCAAAACCCTAATGTGGCCTCCGCCATTATCGGCGCTTCACGGCCGGAGCAGGTTGCCGACAACGCGAAGGCGAGCGGCGTCACTCTTGAGAGTGCTGTGATGATGACCATCGATGAGATCATCGTCGGGGTCGCCGAGCGTGACCCGGCGAAAACCGTGTCACCGGGCTCGCGTCCCGCGTAGCACGAAGCGGCACTAACGGAGCTGGCTGAACGCTTCCGCCTTCTGCTTGGCACCGGCTACGAGAACCGTGTCGTCGGCCTCGACGACGGTCTCGGCGGTGGTGTAGTTCCAGGGTTTGCCAGCAGGCTTGTATGCGGCGATAGTCACCCCGTACTTCGCCCGGACCTGCGCCTCGCCGAGCGGCCGACCGATGATCGTCGAGTTGGGGGCGGCCTTTACGAGAGCGAACCCGTCACCGATATCGATGTAGTCCTGCATCGCCCCCCGCACGAGGTGCGCAACCCTCTTCCCCATATCCTTCTCCGGATATACGACGTGCTGCACGCCGAGCTGTCTGAGGATCGTGCCGTGGGCATCGCTGACGGCCTTGGCCCAGATGTCCTTGATGTTGAAGCTGAGCAGCAACGAGGTCGTCAGAATGCTCGCCTGAATGTCGCTGCCGATCGCGACGACCACCCGGTCGAAATCGGGGAGGGACAGCTGCCGCAGCGTCTCCTCCTTGGTGGAATCGGCGGTGACGACGTGCGTGAGCTGTCCGTTCATGCCTTGCACGACCTCCTCGCTCCCGTCGATTCCGAGAACCTCGGTTCCATTCGCCATGAGCTCCAGGGCCAGGGCACCTCCGAACCGGCCGAGCCCGATGACAACGACCGAATCCGCTTCAGCTATGCGTGTGGGATCCGCCCCACCGAAAAGATTGAACCTAGCCAATGATCGGCCTTTCCTTGGGGAGTTGATAGAGGGTCGACCGCTCACGCAATGCGAGCGCGGAAGCGAAAGTGATGGGCCCGAGCCGCCCCACGATCATGAGCAGCGCGAGGATCAACTGCCCGGCGACGGGCAAATCTGGCGTGATCCCCGTCGAGAGCCCCACCGTCGCGAACGCCGAGACCGCCTCGAACAGAACTACACCGAGCTCGAGGTCTGTCAGCAGCATCAACGCCACCGTGGCGGCCATCACGACGCCAACAGCGAGCAGCACTACGGTGATCGCCTGCCTGTGCACGGCCCGAGAAAGCCGTTTTCCGAAGATGTTGACGACACCCTCACCCCTGATCTCGGCGAGGAGGATGAAGAACAACACCGCGAACGTCGTGATCTTGATTCCGCCCGCCGTGCCTGCCGGGCCACCGCCGATGAACATCAGCACATCCATCCCGAGGAGGGTCGCGTCGTCCAACCCGCCGATGTCGATGCTGTTGAAGCCCGCTGTGCGAGTCTGCACGGACTGGAAGAAGCCCGCGAGAATCTTGGCGGGCCAATCGAGCGGCCCGAGGGTACGAGGGTTGTTCCACTCCACCACCGTGATGTAGGCCGTACCCAGCACGAGAAGGACAACCGTTCCCCAGAGCACCAGGCGAGTGTTCATCGTCCACTTAAGTGGCTCCCGCAGGTGACGGCGCAGCTGCATAATGACCGGGAAACCCAACCCCCCGAGGATCGTCGCGACAGCGAGCGGCAGACAGATAAGGGGGTCGTCGACGAACGACATCACGTTGTCACTGAACAGGGCGAACCCGGCGTTGTTGAACGACGAGACGGAATGGAAAACACCCAACCATGCCGCTTCGCCGAGCGGACGCCCGTAGCTGATCGCAAACTGTGCCGCCAGGATGAGCGCGACGGAGCCCTCGACGATGAGTGAAATGCGCACGACGCCGAGCACGAGCACACGCACGTCATCGAGGCCGGTGCTCTTCACCTCGGCAGCAGCGTTAAGCTTCGTTCGCAGCGACATCCGCCTGGCCACAGCGAGGCCGATCACGGAGGCCAGGGTCATGACCCCGAACCCACCAACCTGAATGAGCAGGAGTATCACGACCTGCCCGAATCCGCTCCAGTAGACAGCGGTGTCAACAACGGTCAGTCCCGTCACACAAACGGCTGAGACCGACGTGAAGAGTGCTTCGATCCAGGATGCCGCGCCCGGTCCTGCCTTCGCTACCGGGAGCGAGAGCAGGATGAAACCCGCCACTATCGCAAAGACGAACCCCGCAAGAATCACCTGCGCGGGCCGCAACCGAGCCTGCCACCGGGCTCCCGGATCAAGGCGCGTCCTGTTTCCGAGCACGCGGAAACACTACTCCCCCGAGGCGACGCAGCGACGACGGCGCGGGGATGTCAGTACCGCCGAACGTCCCCTCCAAGGACGTTGCGCAGCCACCGGAATCCGTAGCCCTCGAGAAGAACGGCCACTTCGTACCCGTCGGCCCCGCCGCTGATTTCTATCGTCTCATCGGTGAAAAGGTCACGCAGGCTCGACTCCGGAACGAGGCCCGGCACACTGATCCGCGTCTCCACGGGATCCTCCGCGAAGTTGTGCAGCATCAGAACCCGGCCGCCATCCCAGGCGAGGGTGTGCGCCATCACGGACGGGTTCGGCTGCGCGAGGAGCTCGAAAGTTCCCCAGCCCAGTTCGGGTGCCGCGCGGTACTGCTCGATTAGCTTCTTAATGAAGCTCAGCAGCGAATCGGGGTCACGCAGCTGGTTCTCCACATTCACCTTCGCAGGTCCGAAGTCACCGTCGACGATCGCGTCGATGAGGGGTGACCCCTCCGCGTTGGAGAAGCCCCC
This sequence comes from Cryobacterium sp., assembly GCA_025465015.1. GTDB lineage: Bacteria > Actinomycetota > Actinomycetes > Actinomycetales > Microbacteriaceae > Cryobacterium. The sequence goes on from JAODMM010000189.1 coordinate 7,410, forward strand.
GTTCCTCCCGCCGTTCCATTGCATGGGCGTGCGCACCGCCATCCGCCCCTCACGCTCGAGGTTCTCCCCCATGCCGATCTCCTCCCCGTAAAACAGCACCGGCGTGCCTGGCATGGAGAAAAGGAGGCTGTAAACGAAACGGATGCGACGCTGGTCACCGCCCAACATCGGGGGGAGCCTGCGCACGAGACCCCGCCCGTAGACCTGCATGCGCTTCTCGGGACCGAACGCGGCGAACACCTCCGCCCGCTCGCCGTCCGTCAGCTTGTCAAGGGTCAGCTCATCGTGATTGCGGACGAAGTTCGCCCACTGCACATCGGGAGACCCCTGAGGTCGGGATTGCAGGGCGGCGATCAGCGGTGCGGCATCGTGCCTGGCCAAGGACAGGTAGAGGTTCTGCATGGAGATGAAGTCGAATTGCATTGTCAACTCGTCACCCTCCGCACCACCGAAGAACCTTTCCTGGTCTTCGCGAGAAAGGTTGACCTCGCCAAGCAGCGCTGCGTCACCGACCCTGCGCCCGAGGAAAGACCGCAGCGCGGCGAGGTACTGGTGCGGATCGGGCAGGCCGGCGCCGCCCGAGACCCCAGCCGTATCGAGAAGGAACGGCACGGCGTCAACTCGGAACCCCGAGACGCCCAGCTGCACCCAGAAGCCGATGATCTTGGCGATCTCGTCTCGCACAGCGGGATTGACGACGTTCAGGTCGGGTTGTTCCTTGTAGAAGACGTGCTGGTAGTACTGGCCTGTGCCCTGATCGAGCTGCCAACTGCTTCGCTCCTGGTCGGGGAACACCGGCTCCCCCTGTCGGAGGGGAGGCTCATCCCGCCAGACGTAGAAGTCCCGGAACGGCGACTGGCGGTCCGCGCGTGCTGAGACGAACCATGGATGCTGGTCGGAGGTGTGATTGATGACCAGGTCGACGATCACCCGGAGACCACGCGCCTTCGCGATCCGCATCACCTCGACGAAGTCGCCGAAGTTGCCGTACCGGGAATCCACGCCGTAGAAGTCGACGATGTCATAGCCGTCGTCCCGGCCGGGTGTTGGATAGAACGGCATCAGCCAGATGCAGGTCACACCGAGTTCGGCGAGGTAATCCAAACGATGGGCGAGGCCGTCGAAGTCACCCGTGCCGTCGCCATTCCAGTCCATGTAGGTTTCCACGTCGAGGCAGTAAATGATAGCCGTCTTCCACCACAGATCACCCGTGTCGACGACGCTCACGCGCGAGCTCTCGTTCCCGCCGCCCTCGCCGGGGCGTCGAGGAGTGTGGCGTCGAGTTCGGGCAGCACCCGTTCCCCGAACGTGTCGATGAAGCGGTCCTGCTCCTTGCCGACGTGATGCAGGTAAACCCGGTCGAAGCCGAGGTCCGCGTATTCCTGCAGCCGCCTTACATAAGCGGCGGGGTCAGCGGAGACGAACACCGACGAGCGCATGTGCTCAGGCGAGACGTGCTTGGCGGCTTCATCGAAGGCCGCAACCGAGTCGGTATCCCAGCACAGCGGAGGTGAGAAGACGTTCGTGCGCCACTGGTCGTGGGCGATCGCGAGGGCTTCGGCATCCGTTTCGGCGTAGCTGACATGCACCTGCAGGATCAACGGTCCCAGCCCGCCGGCGGAGCGGTAGGCCTCGACCATCTGCCGCAGATTCTCGGCTGGCTGTGCAATGGTGGCGAGGCCGTCGGCCCATTCAGCCGCCCAGTGTGCTGTCTCGACACTCACTGCCGGAGCGATGAGCAGCGGCATCTCATGGGGAAGCGTCCACAGTCTCGCGCGGTCAACGGTGACCAGTCCGTCGTGGCTGACTTCCTCCCCACGGAGCAGCGCCCGGATGACGTCCACCGACTCCCGCAAGCGGGCATTGCGGATGTCCTTCCTCGGCCACCGCTCGCCGGTGATGTGCTCGTTTGCTGCTTCCCCGCTGCCCAGGGCGCTCCAGAACCGGCCGGGGAACATGGCGCCGAGTGTAGCGATCGCCTGCGCAAGGATGACCGGGTGGTAGCGCTGACCTGGCGCGCTGACCGCTCCGAAGCTCAGCGCTGTGGATGCCAACGCCGCTCCGAGCCATGACCAGGCGAACGCAGACTGCCCCTGCCTCTCACTCCAGGGGACCAGATGGTCAGAGCACATCGCCGCCCCGAACCCTGCCTGTTCGGCCCGCTTCACGGCCTCGAGAAGAACGGTTGGATGGATCTGCTCGTGCGAAGCGTGGAACCCGAATACTGTCATCGTCACTCTTTTCGCGATTGGATCGAGGGGGGAGCGGCCACTAAGAACCCCGGACAGGGACTCCTCTATCGTGCTGCAGTGTTGGGCAAAGTGGAAGGCTTACGCGGTGAGGTCACGTAGTGACGAGCACCGAGGCGAGGGAGTCGAGCGCCCCGGGAACCAGAGCATAATAGGCCCAAGTTCCCCGTTTTGATCGGCTCAGGAATCCTGCTTCGGTAAGTACTTTCAGGTGGTGCGACACGGTCGGCTGGCTCAGGCCGATGGGTTCCGTCAGGTCGCACACGCATGCTTCCTGACCCTCCGATGCCGCGACGATGGAGAGGAGCCGGAGACGGGCCGGGTCAGCGATGGCCTTCAGCATTTTCGACAGGTCGACGGCCTCCTCGGCGCCAAGTGGTTGCCGGGTCAGCGGCGCGCAGCACGCCCCCGCCTGGACTGTCGGCCGGGCAACCGGCTCGGCCATCGGAAGCAGTGTGGGTATCGGCATGAGGACAAGGATAGGCGCCATATTGACATACGTCGATATAGTCCCCGATACTCGAGGGAGCAACACATCGATGCACATCAATATCTTATTGGAGCCTCCGTGACCCTGATCGACCTCATTCCTCCGGTCGCGCGGAATCGTCACCTCGGCGCGCTGCCCGTGGCAATCATCGGGGCGGGGCCGGTTGGTCTCTCCGCTGCGGCGCACCTGCACGAGCGCGGCATCCGTTTCGTGATCTACGAGGCAGGGGATGCTATCGCCAGCAGCATCGCCGTCTGGGGCCACACCCGGTTGTTCTCGCCCTGGCGGCACCTAGTCGATCCCGCAGCGAAGCGGTTACTTCGTGAGAACGGGTGGGAGGCGCCCGACGGGGACGCCATTCCCACGGGGACCGAACTCATTGCCGACTATCTCGCTCCGCTCGGGGCGTTGGAGGCCATCGGTTCACACGTGCGCCTCGCAACGAAGGTCACCGCGGTGAGTCGTGAGGGGATGGATCGCACCCGCACGGCCGGTCGAGCTTCCCGACCATTCGTCCTGCGCCTTGCCACCCCCGGCGGGGTCGTCGACGCTACCGCAGCAGCGGTGATCGATGCATCCGGGACGTATCTCACCCCCAACAGCCTCGGCTCCAACGGGCTCGACCCGCTGGGATTCGAGCGAGTGGCCGACCTCGTCAGCCACTCCTTGCCCGACGTTCTGGGCACCGAACGGGAGCGCTTCGCCGGGAGGCACGCTGTCGTCGTCGGGGCGGGGCATTCGGCAGCGAACACCCTCGTCAACCTCGCCCGCCTGGCACGCGAAGAGCCGGGGACCGCGGTCACCTGGGTAATCCGAAACGCTGCTGCCGTGCGGGTTCTGGGATCCGGCGATGACGAATTGCAAGCCCGAGCGTCCATTGGCACGGCCGTACGCCGCCTCGTTGGATCTGGCGCCATCAGCCAGGTGGACGGGTTCGAGATCGTCGGGTTGGAGCGAGACACCACAAGCCATGGCAATGGCGTCAGCATCATCGGCAACCGCGGCGCGGTCCTCGAGCGCATACATGCGGATGTCATCGTGAACGCGACCGGGTTCCGTCCTGACCTCGGGATGCTGCGCGAGATCCGCCTCAGCCTCGACGAGATCGTCGAGGCTCCCGCCGCCCTCGCACCCCTGATCGACCCCAACCAGCACAGCTGCGCTACCGTCCCCCCGCACGGAATCGTCGAACTGGCCCAGCCGGAAAGGGACTTCTTCATCGCCGGAATGAAGAGCTACGGGCGCGCCCCGACGTTCCTTCTCGCTACCGGATACGAACAGGTCCGGTCAATCGCCGATGAACTGGCCGGCGACGCTGATGCTGCGCGTCGCGTGCAGCTGATCCTGCCTGCCACGGGTGTCTGCTCCACCTCAGTGGAAGACGGCCCCTCCTGCTGCTGAGGCCGCTGCAGGACACGTGTTGCATGTGCCGGACGAGGTCGGAGGCGGCATCGACAGCGACAGGCAGACTCGCCGGACTGAGTTGAATCTCACTCCTGCATGCCGGGCGTCGCGCCCCGCGACGACGGGACCGGCACAGCCTCCACGTAATATAGATGGGCGTCTATGCTTAAGGAGTGACTGAACCAGCAGAAGCCGCATCACGCGACAGGCCCACCGTCCTCTTCATCTGCGTCCACAATGCGGGCCGTTCTCAGATGGCCGCCGGATACATGTCCGCCCTCTCCAGCGGGAAGATCGAGGTGCTCTCCGCGGGTTCCGAACCCAAGGACGAAGTCAACCCGGTTGCCATCGAGGCCATGGCAGAGGAAGGGATCGACATCGCGAACAACGTACCGAAGATCCTCACCCCAGACGCGGTCGAGGACTCCGACGTCGTCATCACCATGGGCTGCGGTGACACCTGTCCCATCTTCCCCGGCAAACGCTACGAGGACTGGGACCTTGCCGATCCCGCAGGCCAGGGCATCGATGCCGTCCGCCCGATCCGCGACGACATCAAGGGCCGTATCCGGGCCCTGCTCGCCGAGATTCTCCCTCCGGACGCATAACCTCGCCACGCCTACTGTGTGCATGACACACTCTCTGGGGTCTCGACCCGGCGGAACAGCGTCGAATACGTTTGCAGAGATCCGACCCACCAAGGAGCCCTATGCGAGCAACCGATCCTGCCGCTCCGGGCACGCGTGCCCGGCAATCCACGCTGACCCCGAATGCGTGGGTGGCTATCGTGTTCACCGCCTCCCTCATCGTCGGCGGGCTGGGGTTCGCGGGAATTCCCGGCCTGTTGCTGGTGCTCGGCACGGTGGGTTTCGCCACGGCGGCGTACTCCTTGGTCACCGGGCGCCGCTCCTGGGCGTTGTTCCCCTCCCGCACCCTCGCCGCTTTTGTCCTCGCCGGGTGCCTGGCCTCGACCACGGTGGGCGCAACCCTTCGCCACCCCCCGGAGGCGCTCACTACGACTGCCGGGATCGCTGCTTCGGCGGGGACGACGAACCTCACCGCTGATGAGGCGCCGAATGACGCCACCGCTCTCACCCTTCTCGCAACGCTGCTGGTCAAGGGCAAGGCCCCGAAGACGGGTTACGACCGAACCGGGCAGTTCGGAACGGCCTGGCTCGATGTCGACCGCAACGGATGCGACACGCGAAACGACATCCTCGCCCGGGACCTCCCCGCCATCGACCGCCCCGGCAACTGCACGGTGCTCACGGGAACCTTGCAGGAACCGTACACCGGACGAGCCATCCGATTCGTGCGCGGC
>JAODMM010000072.1 GCA_025465015.1 Cryobacterium sp.
GGGCGGACCTCCTCGAATTCGAAGTCGTCGAATTCTGATTCACGCTCTTCTACCCAACCGATGGTGGCCCCCGCAAGGAAGGCCGCCATCATTTTTCTAAGGACAGGAAGCCGTGTCTCGTATCCCCCGGGATACGAGGCGTCCCGTCGACCCGGCGACCGCTGCGGCGGCAATGCTCTAATTTTCGCGGAATGGTGCGGATTCGTCCGCGGCCGGCGATTCCCGTAACTATGTCCCGAAATCTTCTGACCGAATCGGTGTATTCACCGTTAGTTACGAGACACATCGGAGCAGCCCAAACTGATCGGCTACGCACGCGTTTCGACGCGGCAACAGTCCACCGGCCGGCAGCAGACGGACCTTCTGGCCGGCGTCCGACGCGCTGATCGACGGAGACACCGGTGCCTAGTCGTTCCGAACGGGATCCTGCTTGAACAGCGCGAGCTCGGACCGCCATCCTGCTACCGACACGACATCGCGCCGACCTTTCTCGTACTGAACAAGTCGTGTTGCAAGCTGATCGACCCATGAGTTGAAGCGTGAGACGATCCGCGCCCGCATCTGTCGATCAGCAGGGGTTCCCTTGCCTTGCTGTTCATGGTTCCAGTTCGTCTTGCCTGCGGTGTAGAGCACTGCGCCCTTGAAGTGCTCATCGGCCAGCCACTCCAGCAGCCAAGGTTCGGCGTCTGCGTCAAGGGCATCGATGGCGACCCTGAGTGCTGCGATGCGCTCCGATACGGCGTCACCTACCGCAAAGTCGCTCTCGTGCAGGGCGAGCGGTCGGAGAACATCGCGGAGCTGCTGCGTACCTGCTTTGTCAGTCATCGTCCTAATCCTCAATCTCATCATCCGCAGGGAGCACTGCGGCAGCGATCTTCTCCGCGATCGTTTCGATATCGTCGCGAGCCGTCTCGAACCCGGCGAGGTCAGGGAGGATGCCGCTGTACTCCTCCACCTCTTTGAAGGTGGTTTCGTGGAGCACGGGAATCAGCGTGTTCTTGTGCAGAAGTGCACCGAGCTCTCGCTCGGTCCAAAAGCGGCCCACGAGGTAGGCCGGCGTCAGGAGAACTACTCCCGCTCGTGCCTTCCGCAGCCCGTGATCCATCTGCAACGACTGGCTCTTGCCAGGGATGATCGCGATCTCATCGAACCAGACCCGCACTTCGAACGCCTCAAGTGCATCGCGCAAGCTCTCTGCGGCCTGCGCCCCGTCGATGCGCGCGTAGCTAAGAAATACGTCCCACTCTCGTTCGTCTCGCGAGACGAGCGAATCTTGGACCCGATCTGCTAGCGCCTGCTCAGCAGGCGTGTATCGAGGCCCGCTGTCGGCGGAGCGCAGTCGCCTTTGCAGGTCCCCAACGACGCGGGCGTTGTGAGCGTTCACCCCGCGCACCTCCTGATTATGCGCGTCAACCCGCCGGTTGAACTGGTTGACGACCTGCTGATTCTGAGCTCGGGCCTTCCGGTTGTAGTCGTCGACGGCTCGCTGGTTCTTCCTATTGATCTCGTCAACCTGTCGTTTCACCTGAGCTTCGGCTTTCCGCTGAGCAGCCTGCAGGTCACGTTTCAGCTTGTTGGCATCGAACTTCGCCATTGAGGTTCCTCCTTCGAAGGCATCACGGTCCTTGTAGGGCACAGTTTGCCATGCGCCACCAACATCGAATCTCCGTCTCTGACATCTGCTTTCTCTGCCCCGTAGCCGGTCCCCCACCGCAACACCTTCCGGGCACTCCCCCGTCGGTCAAAATCCCTTCCGAGGAAACTTGGAATCGACACCTGACAGATGGTCCGTTATCGGCGAAATTTTTCATAGGACAGCCGCGGTTGCTTGAGAGTCATCAGGCCGGGCCGCAGCTCGCTCCGCCATCAGTCGCTTCATCCCAGCACTGGTCCAGGATCACGCAGGAGATCCGTATGCCGAATGTAAGGCTAGACTCTGCGGCTTCGCAGATCCGAAGCGTGCGATAGTGCGGGCCGCAAGGACACGCAACATCGGGTAAGCGTTGGTCATCGCGTCCTCTGCGTCCTCTGCTATGTCCATAATGCAGGCGGCGGACCAGATCCCGTTGGCCGAAAGTTCATGCCTTGCGGCGCTCTGAATGGTGCCGGTCAGCGCGATGACGGGGATGTCCAAGGCTCTGGCAGCTCTCGCAATCGCAATTGGCGCCTTTCCTTCGAGGGATTGGTCGTCCAGCGAGCCTTCTCCCACCACCACGAGATCAGAACTCGCGATCGCCGCCTCTAGGCCGATGAGCTCACCAATGAGTTGCGCACCGGGAACGATGCGGGCGACTCCGGCGGCGAGGAAACCAGTCGCAAATCCACCGGCTGCGCCAACGCCAGCTGTGTTGGCGACATCGACGGCGAAGGCGTTAACTAGGATTGCGTTCCAGTTTGCGAGGCGGCACTCAAGGCGCTCCACGGCAGCGGGATTGGCACCTTTCTGCGGTGCGAATAGTCGCGCCGCACCTCTGGGCCCGAGGAGCGGGACGCTGACATCCGTGGCCACGAAGATCTCCGTATCGGCTAACCGTGGATCCCATCCCGACAGGTCAAGGCTCGCTGCATGCTCCAGGTCCTTGCTCCGTGTAATGGGGACGCCAGCCTGATCCAGAATCGTCAGTCCCAGGGCCGAGAGCGCTCCGGCTCCACCGTCAGTGCTACCGACCCCACCTGCCGCAACGATGATGGTGCGAAAACCGTGATCCAGCGCGTCGCGAATCAATTGGCCCACGCCGTACGTGGATGCTGCTTCCGCCGTTGCGGTCGACGGTTGCTGGATGAGCTGTAGCCCGGCAGCCTGGGCCATCTCAACGACTGCGGTGTCCTCGAGCGAAGCCCAGCTTGCGTGCGTAGCGTCGCCTAGTGGTCCGCGTACCCGAAGTTGATGGATCACCGCCCCGGCGGCGACGAGAGCGTCTATCGTTCCCTCACCGCCGTCGGCGACGGGAAGCAGGGTCAGGTCGCTGTCTGGGGCTGCCTCCAATACACCGGCGGCGATCGCTTCGGCGGCTTGCCGCGCGGTCAGCGATCCTTTGAATTTGTCAGGAGCGATTAGCACGCGTAGCCCCCTGGAGGCGGGTGGGGCCACATTTTTGGTGATCAATATACGGCCCTTCCTCCGGAGAGGTCATATATGAATCCCGTCGTATAAGAGGCACCCGGCGAAATGATGTACTCGAGTAGCGCCGCAGCCTCCTCAGGCGTACCCAGACGCCTCATCGGAATACGCTGCAGATCCTCCGCTTTTGGCGGTTGCGACATGATGAAGGGTGTGTCAACTTTGCCGGGCGCGATCGCGTTGATCGTGACCCCAGTCGTGGCATACTCCTTGGCAAGCGCCTTCACAAGACCGGTGATGCCTGCTTTGCTGGCGGAGTATCCGGTCATCCCAGGAACCCCTTCTTTTCCCGCGGTCGACGAGAAGTGGACGAGCCGTCCGAACCCATGCGCCGCCATCACGGGGAGCACCGCTTTGGACAGCGCGAATGCCCCAACAAGGTTGACACGAAGGAGCCGCTCAAAGTCTTCGAGGGTTTCCTCCGAGGAAGGTTGGACTTTGCCCAGGATCCCGGCGGTGTTAATGACGACGTCCAGTCGCCCAACAATTTCTATCGTTCGTTCGACAGCGTCGCGGACAGATCCGGGGTCGGAAATGTCGATGGGCAACTGCGGATACTGGTTGTCGGTGTTCGGCCACGTAGCTGCCGGTAGGTCTGCACCGACCAGTCGCCCCGCCTTCTGGCTCAGCATCGTGGCGGTTGCGTAGCCGATGCCGGAAGCGGCGCCAACTACCAAACAGTTGAGATCCGCAAACGAGCGGATTGCGGTGGGTGTCGGCGCAGATGGATCAGCGATCGCGGCAATGGGAAGTCCCTGAGTCGACATCGGATTAGAGTCCCTGTGCGCGGAAGTATGCGGACGCGCGTTCAGCGGACATTTCGGGCTCGGGGAACAGTCCGATGCTATTGGCCGATTCAAATAAGTCCGCGAGGTGCAAGAGGGAGCGGCCGGATTCGAGGCCGGCGATCATACGGAAATGGCTCTGCCATCCTGTCAGGTAGCTAAGCCAGACAACTCCGACTTTGTAATACTGAGTCGGAGCTCCAAAAATGAGGCGGCTCAGCGGGATTGTCGGTTCCAGGATGTTGCGGAACCCTGTGTGATCGCCCTGGTCGAGCTTCGCGAACGCCGCGGATGCGAAGCGCGGAACCGCGGCAAACGCGCCGAGGAG
>JAODMM010000074.1 GCA_025465015.1 Cryobacterium sp.
GCGACATGGACTTCAAGGTTGCCGGGACATCTGAATATGTGACGCCGATCCACCTCGACACCAAGCTCGACGGCATTCCCGCGTCGGTCCTGGCGGGTGCGTTGAAGCAGGCGAAGGATGCTCGCACGACGATCCTCGCGGTGTTGAACGCTGCCATCGACCGTCCGGACGAGATGGCCCCCACTGCGCCCCGCGTGATCAGCGTGCAGATCCCCGTTGACAAGATTGGCGAGCTGATCGGCCCGAAGGGCAAGACGATCAACGCGATCCAGGACGAGACCGGCGCCGACATCTCCATCGAGGAGGACGGCACCGTCTACATCGGCGCCGTCGACGGCCCGTCGGCCGAGGCCGCTCGCGCCCAGGTGAACGCGATCGCGAACCCGACCAACCCCGAGGTCGGCGAGCAGTTCCTCGGAACGGTCGTGAAGATCGCCGCCTTCGGCGCCTTCGTCTCGCTTCTCCCCGGCAAGGACGGCCTGCTGCACATTTCCGAGGTCCGCAAGCTCGCCGGTGGCAAGCGCGTGGAGAACGTCGAAGACGTGCTCGGTGTCGGACAGAAGGTTCTCGTCGAGATCACCAAGATCGACGACCGCGGAAAGCTCTCGCTGGCACCAGTTGTCGAAGATGCCGCGACGGAGGACACTACCGGTTCCGGTGTAACCTCCGACAGCGGCGCCGGGTCAACCCCGGCGGACGCCTCGATCGAGGTCTAGGCACAAGGCTCCCGGCCGCCTCTCGCCAGGTGAGTCGGTGAGCGGAGGGCCCGTTTCTGCTTCGGCAGGGCGGGCCCTTTCGCGTGTCCGGCCGTGAGGGTGCCTTGTCGCACGCACCGGTAAGGCGATACGGTTCACCATGAAGAAAACTCAGGTTCGTATCCGCTTGCTTCCCCGCATGGGTCTCCTCGCTGCGGTGAGCCTCGGGCTTGTCGCCAGCGTTGCAGCGGGACCGGCCAGCGCCGTCACCGCCACAACAGTTCCGCCAGCAGGTCTGTCGTACGGATCTGCGCGGAGCTACGTCGCCCTCGGCGACTCCTTCACAGGCGGACAAGGCGCTCCTCCTTATCTTCCCGGCCCCTGCCTCAAGAGCAAATTCGCGGCGTATCCCACAATCGCCGCGGCCCTCAGTCCCTACCGGCTGACGGCGAACAAGGCCTGTTCCGGGGCGGCCGTCGCCGACGTCCAGGCGCAACTGGCCGGTGTGAGCCCGGACACGGCGCTGGTGACCCTCACTGTCGGTGGCATTGACGCGGGTTCGAACGCCGTCTTGGCGGCGTGCGCTCCCGATCCCACGGCGCCGTCATGCGAGCAGGCAGTGGGTGCCAGCTCTGCCCAACTCGCCGTTCTCGGCCCGCGCCTTGCGGGGCTGTATGGGCAGATTGCCGCGGCGCTACCGAACGCTCGCATCGTCGTGATGAATTACCCGCGCCTGTTCAATCCGGGAGTGCTTCCGCTGGCCGATCTGGTGAACGCCAGTACCGACGCGTTGGATGCCGTCATCGGAGGTGCGGTCGCCGCGACGGGGAATGCGAGAGTTCAGCTCGTCGACGTGACCCAGGAGTTCGCCGGGCACGGAATCGGGGCGAGGGTGCCGTACATCAGCCTCAATCCGACCGATCCACTTGCGCCAGCTAATTTCCACCCGAACGCCCTCGGGAACACCCTGGGGTACGCGCGGGCGCTGGCGACGGACGGCGTGCTCCGCCGGTGATGCGGTTTGCCTCAACGAGGGAGCTCGGGGCCGGTTCGGACTCCGTCGGCCACGCCGTGCCCCAGCAGAGGTTCCAGGCGGTAGGGAATCAGTTCCTCCCGCGCCAGCGACGTCTCGGTGCGCACAACTCCTTCGCAGGCGAGAATCGACGCGTCGATGCGGAACAGGTGGTCTGCATCTGTGCACGCCACCCTGACCAGCAGATCACTCTTCCCGCTCATTCCGAATGCCTGCACGATCTCGGGGATGCGCGAGAGCTCGTCCACGATCTGGGCCAAGCGCTTCTGCTGAAGGTGCACCTCGACGAATGCTGTCAAGGGGTACCCCAGCGCGCTGGGATTGATGCGGCGGTCGAAGGAGAGGAAGGCATCCGACTCTTCCAGACGCGCCATCCGCGCCTGCACAGTGTTGCGGGAAAGCCCGAGCCGCGCGGCAAGCGCGACGAAGGTGCTGCGCGGGTCCTCGCAGAGTGCGCGGAGCAACTCGGCGTCGGTTCGGTCAACCTTGTGCATATTGCGCGATGTTAGCACTCGCGGATGCGACATTATAGAGCAGAATGCGCAGTCCACCCGCCAGGCGTTGTGCCTGGTGTCGCGTCGACGTACGCTCACTTCAGGGTGCGCAATGGTCTTGACCGGCTCACCGGCGGGGAGCAAAGTGGAGCCATGATTGTTGCGAAACAGCGCCTGACTCCCGAAGTAACGGTGAAAGCACTCGGCGACGGACCCTTCGTGCACTTCGACGGAGCGCTTCATGCGTCATTTCGCACCGCGGATTTTCAGAGCGCACTGGAACTCGTGTCCCGCGTCGGCGAAGTTGCGGAGACACTGAACCACCACCCTGACGTTCGCCTTAGCTTCGGGTCCGTCTCATTCTGCCTGAGCTCGCACGAGGGCGGCGGAGTCACGGGCAGCGATCTCGAACTAGCTGGGCGGATCACCGACGTAGCCCGGGGGTTCGGCGCGACAACTACCGCGGCAGGTGTGGCACGCTACGACGTCGCCATCGACTGCACCGACGCGAATTCGATCCGCCCGTTCTGGCAGGCGGGTCTGGGTTATGTTTCGGCCCATTCCGGTGAGGACATCGACCTCGTGCATCCCGACGGACTCGGGCCCCGCGTGTGGTTCCAGCAGATGGACGTGGTCCGTGCAGAGCGCAACCGGATCCACCTCGACGCGTACGTGCCGGCTGCGGAAGCCGAACCGCGGGTGCAGGCCATCCTCGACGCGGGAGGGGTGCTTCTCACGGACGAGCACGCACCGGAGTGGTGGGTGCTGGCCGACGCCGAAGGCAACGAGCTGTGCGTATGCACCTCAGCCGTATGACCGGCTGCCGGCAGCGATGACTTTCTGGATCTGCCAAGCGTGCGGACTTGAACACCCGGACACGCTGAAGCCGCCGGGCGAGTGCGTCATCTGCCTCGACGAGCGGCAATACGTGCCCCCCGCAGGGCAGGCATGGACGAACTCGCCGAGGCTGCAGAATCGGGGGACGACGGCGGGGCTTGTCGAAGCGGAGCCGGGACTGCACCGGATGACGGTAACCCCCGACGTCGGGATCGGTCACCACTCCTTCCTGGTCGAGACATCCGCTGGGAATCTCCTTTGGGAGCCTCCCGGGTTCATCAGCGAGCAGGCGGTCGCCCTGGTGCGCGAACGGGGCGCAGTCGCAGCCATCGCGGGCAGTCACCCTCACCTCATGGGAGCGATGATCAGCTGGAGCCACGCCTTCGACAAGGCGCCGGTCTACGTCGCAGAGGCTGACCGATACTGGACCCGACGTCCGGACCCCGTGATCACACATTGGAGCGGAAGAGAAAGCCCGTTACCGGGCGTGACCCTCGTCCAGTGCGGTGGGCACTTTCCCGGCAGCAGTGTGCTGTTGTGGGCCCACGGGGCTGCCGGAAAAGGCGTACTGCTCACCGGCGACACTCTCTTCATCGGACCGGGCAACGACACGGTGAGCGTGATGCGCTCCTACCCGAACAAACTGCCCTTGCCCGAGGCCGCCGTACGCGCGATCCTCGACCGGTTGCATCCGCTTACCTACGACCGCATGTACGGCTCATTCGAGCACGTCATCGACCATGACTCTCCTGCGGTGGTCGCGCGCTCCCTCGAGCGGTACATCAGCTGGCTGCGCGGCGACGTGCACGACGACTACTGAGAGACGGCTGCCACTTCGACGCTTCACATCGCCGAGGACGGTCAGCGGCTCTGCGTCGGCAACGATGGAGTCTCGATCACGTGACGTAGCCCTCCCGACCCAGGATCTCCAGGAGCGCTTGGGTCGACGCGATCAGGGACCAGGGAGGCGAGCCCGCTCATGCAGGCCAATGCCGGAACGGTGCCCGCCCTCGGTTCGGGCAGCGGACGCACCGTGGCACCATGACCGCATGCTGTTCGAGCAGGTTCAGGTACCGGAGGCGAACCTGCTCGGGGACTGCGGGCGGGACTTCGCGAACTTCGAACGTCGTGCAGACCTTGGCCGAGGGCTGGATCGCGTTCGCGGCCCTCGGCACACGGCTCGCCTCCTATGACGCCGCCCGCAGAATGATCACCGAAAGGTCTTTCATGATGGACTCCTCAATTGTCAAAATGGTGGGAAGCGAGGCGGCGATGGACAATGCGAGGGACGTGACGCAAATCTTCGGAGGCCATGGATCGATGAATGAGAACCTGGTGACCCCCGACTACCGCGACTACCGCGACGCCAAGTTCCTGGAGGTTGGCACGGTTACCAGTGAAGTCCGGCTGGTCGTCTCGCGCGCTTGAGTTCAGCAGGTAGCAGTGAGTACTCGGCACCCAGACAGGACGAAAGGGTCAACGATGGTCGACAGAGTCGTCAGCGCGGCCGCGGAGGCCGCCTGCGAGAGCTCCGAGAAGGCATCCATCACGGTCGGCGGAACCGTGGCCTGCGGTATTCCGGTGCTGCTGATAGAGGGGTTCTACGACGCGGGAAGCGGCGATCCCACCACAATCGACAGCAACTGCGGCGTTGATCCCGGGGGGCCTCGGCACCTTGTCGGGTGGTCATTACGCATGAGCGGCGAACCGACCGGGCGCACAGACACTGAGGATGAACGGATGCACCTGGACCGGATCATCGAAGAGCGCGGGTTGTGCCGCGAGGAGTTCGACGTCGACGATCGGTACTTGCACCGGCTGGGCCGCGCAGTCACCGAACCCGGCGAAGTTCCCTTCACGACTATGACCAAGAACACTCAGGCGCTGCACCTCGATGCCGAATGGGCGTCGACACAACAGTTCGGGAAGCGGCTGGTCAAATCGATGTTCGCCCTGCCGACGCTGCCTCCCGGCCAGAGAATCATCACATCGGCCCCTACGGCGGCGAATTATCGTGGGCAGGTCGTCCCCGCCGCCGCACGCTCGGTGCTGGTCCGATGCAGGGAGGCGGCAGCATGACCTTCGAGCTGGGTCCGGCGCTCCTGTTCTGCCCGGCGGACCGACCCGAACGCTACGCGAAGGCCGCCGCTCGCGCCGACGCGGTCATCCTCGATCTCGCGGACGCTGTGGCACCGGCTGCCAAAGTGGCCGCCCGGACGGCGTTGATCGGCCACCCGCTCGACCCTGCCCGCACGATCGTACGGGTGAACCCTGTCGACACACCTGAATTCGAGCGCGACCTTGAGGCCCTGGACGAGACCCTGTACCGCACGGTGATACTGGCCAAGGCCGAGTCTCAACGCCACACCGAGGCGCTCGCCCCCTATGACGTGGTTGCACTGTGCGAGACGGCCGCCGGGGTTCTGGCGGCGCCGGACCTCGCGGCGGGGGCCAATGTGGTCGCACTGATGTGGGGCGCCGAGGACCTCGTTGCCTCCCTCGGCGGCAGTTCGGGCCGTTTCCCTGACGGCACCTACCGTACCGTCGCTCGGCATGCCCGGTCCTCGGTTCTCCTGGCTGCCGGCGCCCACGGCAAAGCCGCGATAGACAGCGTGTTCCTGGCGATTCCCGACCTGTCCGGGCTCGCAGCCGAAGCCGAGGATGCCGTCGCGAGCGGGTTCACGGCGACCGCGTGCATCCATCCCAGTCAGGTCGAGGTGATCCGGGAGGCCTATCGCCCCACGCCGGCGCAGGTCGCCTACGCCTGGGCAATCCTGGAAGCGTCCGCGAGCGAGCACGGGGTGTTCCAATACCAGGGGCGGATGATCGACGGCCCGCTGCTTCGTCATGCCGAAGCTGTACTTCGGCGAGCGAGATGAGCACAGGGCCATCATCATTCCAGGCCAGCTCGTCGGGTCGAGGTGGGCTGACCCTACCACTGGGGGCAGGAATCCGGTAACGCTCACGTAACGCTCGCCTCCTGGCGCCCAGGAATGTCGAGGGCGGGGCTTATCGTGGAAGGACAAGGGACGGAGAGACTCATGGCATCGCTTGCCGCGCCACAGCCAGGCGGCCCGATGCACCGACTGTCCCGTTCAGGCCTGTCCCGTTCAGGCGCCGCGCTACTCACCGGTCCCGTTCTGCGGGTTGATGACGTCCACGCCCGCCACGACTCGGTACCGACCGCGCGGCCGGCTTCGGACCCTCACGCAGGCGACAGGGTCACAATCCCCGACACCGACCTCCAGGTCTACCCCCTTGCACTCGGGGGAAGCGTGTTCGGCTGGACCGCCGGCGCCGACGCCAGCATGCGCATCCTCGATCGCTACTGGGAACGCGGCGGTAACTTCCTCGACACTGCCGACAGCTACACCGCAGGTCGCAGCGAGGTCGTCATCGGCAATTGGATGCGAGACCGAGGCGCCCGTGAGAGCACCATCGTCGCCACGAAGGTCGGCCGCAACCGCGACAACCCGGGCCTTAGTCCCCGCAGTATCATCGGAGCAGTGCAGGCGTCCCTTGAACGGCTCCAAACCGACTACATCGACGTGCTGTACTTCCACTTCGACGACGACACCGTCCCGCTTGAGGAGAGCCTGGGTGCCGTCGACGTTCTCATCCGCAGCGGGCAGGTGCGTCACATCGCCGCGTCGGACTTCTCTCCCCACCGGTTGATGGAAGCTCGGGTCTTGGCTGCCAACGGCCTGCCGAAGTTCGTGGCACTTCAAAGTCACTACAACCTCGTGCACCGGGAAGCGTTCGAAGACTCCCTCGCCATCGTGACGAAGGCGCAAGGGATGGCGGTGCTGTCTTCGTTCGCGCTGGCACACGGCTTCCTCACCGGCAAGTACCGCACCAAAGCCGACGCCACCGGCTCCGAGCGAGCGTCGCGCGCCCGGCAGTACCTCAACCGGCGCGCCCTGCGGATCCTCAGTACAGTGCAGTCGATCGCGGCCGAGCATGAGGCCCCAGCAGCCAGCATCGCCCTCGCCTGGCTTCGGGCGCGAAGGGGCACCGTCGTCCCGGTGACCAGTGCCAGCCAGCCCGACCAAGTGGACGCTCTCATGGATGCAGCGGGAATCCGCCTGAACCGCGGCGACCTGATCGACCTCGACAGGGTCTCGGCCTGGTAGCAGGCCGCGGCTTCATGAGGGCTTTCGGTCGGCTCTCTGTAGCCGGCCGGAGGCTTGCCCGAGGGTCAGCCCGCGGCTTGGTCGAGGATCCGCTGAAAGCTGCGCAGGAGCGCGGAGTGAGCGGCCACCGGGTCGCCGAGGTTGGCGCTAGAGAAGGCGCCGTCACGGGCGAGGAAGAAATCGTCGACGGCGTCTCCGGGGTGGGGGTGTCCCATGCCGCGGAACAGGTTCTCAACCGTGGTGATGTACCACTCCCGATGCGCCACGATCGTCTGGTGCACCGGATGCCGGCTGTCGGTGAACTGCGCCGCCGCGTTGATGAAGGGACAGCCGTGGAAGTCGGCGTGCGTGACTTCGGCGGAGATCTCCGCCACAAGGGCCCGCAGATGTTGCTCCGGGGTGTCTGACCGCTGGTCCAGCGCCGTCAGAAGATCGCGCACTTTCGCATCCCGTCCGCGCAGGTAAGCGACGATCAGGTCGTCTTTGGACCGGTAATACTTGTAGAAGGTCGCCTTGGTCACGTGCGCTTCCGCAATGATCCTGTCGACGCCCACGGTGTGTACGCCCTCGGTGTAGAAGAGCCGGTCGGCGGTGGCCAGAATGCGCACCTTCGCGTGAGTGGTCGGTCGGACGCCCGTCTCTTGCACCTCGACCATTCGGCCAACCCTCCTTCAACGTAGGACCGTGGTCCGTACGGTACGGGGTGCTAGGGACACCTCGGGATCCGCGCCTTCGCGACACCGTGAAGCTGGTGTGATTCCGGTGCTGCAAGGAGGCATCACCGGAGGTCAACATCGAGAATGTAGCACAGAACTAGACAGACCAGTCTGTTTGTCCACAGTTTTGTCCGCTCGGCGCGCAGCCTCAGCGCCGGGGGCGTGACGTAAGGTTGAAACGATATGAACGGCGCGGTTGAGTTCCCCCTGGACCTGGCAGAACTGTCGTTCCTGGCCTCGGGCGACGCTCTCGTCCGGCGGAGCATCCTCCCGAGCGGCATGCGAGTCGTCAGCGAACACGTGCCCGGCAGCCGCAGCCTGACCATCGGCTACTGGGTCGCCGTCGGCTCCCGCGACGAAAAACCCGGGCACTTCGGCTCGACCCACTTCCTCGAACATCTGCTCTTCAAGGGCACGCGCTCCCGCAGTGCGCTCGACATCGCCGTCGCTTTCGACTCCGTGGGCGGCGAGCACAACGCGATGACGGCTAAGGAATACACCTGCTACTACGCCAAAGTGCGGGACCGCGACTTGTCGATGGCCGTCGAGGTACTCACAGACATGCTCACGTCGTCGCTGCTCGACCCGGATGAGTTCGAGAACGAGCGCGGCGTCATCCTGGAAGAGCTCGCCATGTCCGACGACGACCCCGCGGATGTTGCCAACGAGCGCCTGTTCGAAGGCGTCTTCGGAACGCATCCGCTTGGGCGCCCCATCGGAGGCAGCCCCGCGGCGATCCGCGACGTCACGCGTCAGGCGGTGTGGGAACACTACCGGGCGAACTACCGTCCCCAGGATCTGGTCGTCACTGTCGCCGGAGCCGTCGACCACGACGTGCTGGTCGCGCAGGTCACCCGCTCCCTCGCCCAAGCCGGCTGGGACCTCGACGAACCTGCCCCGCCCGTCGCGCGACGGCACGGTGACCCTGCAATCATCACCCAGGGGGAGGCGTTGACCATCGTGCGGCGTCCCCTTGAGCAGGCGAACCTTTTCGTCGGTGTCCCGGGCCTTATCGCGACCGACGACCGCCGGGTGACGATGAGCGTCCTCAACTCCATCTTCGGCGGTGGAATGTCATCGCGACTTTTCCAGGAGGTGCGCGAAAAGCGAGGGCTGGCTTACTCGGTCTACTCCTTCGCGCCGGGATACTCCGATGCCGGTCTCTTCGGCATGTACGCCGGCTGCACCCCCGGAAAAGCTGGTCAGGTCGCAGACTTGCTGCTCTCGGAACTGCATCGCCTTGCCGAGCACGGCGTCACAGCCGATGAGATGCGGCGCGCGGCCGGTCAACTCTCGGGCGCTTCGGCATTGGCTTTGGAGGACTCCGACACTCGGATGTCCCGTCTCGGCCGGTCGGAGATCACGATCGGAGAGTTCGCCGATCTCGACGAAGCGCTGCGTCGCCTCGCCCTCGTGACCCGTGACGACGTGCAAGCCCTCGCCGCGGAACTGGTGGCCGGGCCGGTGTCAGTTGCCGCCGTCGGGGCGTTGCAGGACGATGCGTTCGCCTCGATCCTGTCCGCCTCCGCATCCACCACCACCTGACACCCCATTTCATCTGTCGACGCGGCTTCCGCACGACTGTCAAGCTCGCAAGAGAACCTAGCTGCACACGAAAGGGACAGCGTTGCCCCACTACATCTATCTCGTACGCCACGGCGAACAGCAGGACGCCGAACACGGACTCCCCGACGGTCCCTTGTCACCTCGCGGCATCCGCCAGGCTCAACTCATCGCCGAGCGAATCGGCGGAGTGCCCTTCACCGGCGCCTGGCATTCACCCTTGCAGCGCGCGGCCGAGACCGCCCGGATCATCGCCGAGCGACTACCCGCCCTGTCACCTGAACCCTCTCCGCTGCTGTTCGACTGCATACCATCAGGCCCGGCGCCGGAGACTCCTGCCGCCTACGACCCGTTCTTCCGGTCGGTGACCGGAGCTCAGATCGACGCCGGGCGCGCCCAGATGAGCGACGCGATCGCCGAGTTCCTTCAGCCCTGCCGGGGTGAACGGCACGACCTCCTCATCACCCACAACTTCGTGATCGCGTGGTTCGTGCGAGAGGTGCTCGGCGCTCCGGACTGGCGCTGGGTCAGCATCAACCAGGCCAACTGTGGGCTCACCGTCCTGCAGCAGAAGCCAGGCCGACCGTGGACTCTTGTCACCCACAACGACCTCGGGCACCTGCCCGTGGAGATGCGCACGGGTCTCCCCGAGCCGCTGCTGGTCTAGGGCATCCCTAGACCGGTGCCAGGCGCTTAGCGAACCAGTGTGTGGCATTCGGATTGTCGTTGTACGGTGCGACCTCGCCGAACCCTGAGCTCCGGTAGAGCGCACCGGCGGCCTGGAGGCTCGCATTCGTGTCGAGTACGAGTTCATCGGCGCCGAACTCGGCTGCCCTCCGCTCGAGTTCACGCAACAGGTCGCGTCCCCAGCCGCGTCCCCTGGTCTGGGGCTGCAGCCACAGGTGTTTGACCTCATAGCGCACGGCGCCCTCGGCTGAGTCCTCGATCCGACGGATGCCGCCGCACCCGACGAAGGCCGCCTCAGCTGCTGCCCCGTCTTCACGCACAAGCAGGAAGACGCCTCGAGGTGGAATGAAGTCCTCCGGGGCCGGAAACGTGGTTCGGTAGCTGCCCTGAGTTGACGGGAACGACGACTCACGGTCGCTGAAATACGCGGTAAGCAGGGCGAGGGCTCCGGCGTCCGTCACCGACACCGTGGTGTATTCGGGCATGCACCTAGGCTACGACTCCTCGCGCCTGACGCCTTGGTAGATTGACGGTATGACAACACGAGTGGCCGTCGTCGGAGCAACGGGCAAGATGGTCCTCCTGGTCTCGTCCCTGATCGGGGCGGACGAGGATTACGAACTCGTCGCCAGTCTGCGTTCCGGAGACGACTTCTCAGACATGCTCGTTGCTGACATCGTGGTCGACGTCACCGTTCCCGGGGTGAGCCAGTCCGTTGTCGACTTCGCTGTCGACAACGGCCTACGGGTGCTGGTGGGCACCTCCGGCTGGTCCCAGGACCGCATCGACGCCCTCATCCACCGGGTGGAAGGGCGTGAGGACACGGGGGTCATCATCGTTCCCAACTTCTCGCTCGGTTCCGTGCTCGGCACTGCATTCGCGGCCATGGCGGCTCGTTTCTTTGACTCGGTCGAGATCGTCGAGGCACACCGCGCCTCGAAGGTTGATTCCCCATCAGGCACAGCCGTGCGCACGGCGGAGCTGATCGGGCAGGCCAGGGCCGAGCTCGGCCCCGTCTCCGCGCCGCACACCGACCAGCGGGCCCGGGGTCAGCAGGTAGCGAGCGTCCCGGTTCACAGCCTGCGCTTGGCCGGGCTCCTGGCGCGCCAGGATGTCGTCTTCGGAGGAGCAGGCGAGACCCTCTCGATCACGCACACGACGATCTCTCCGGAGGCCTATGAGCAGGGCATCATGCTTGCACTCGCGGCCACCCGTGAGGCGCGCGGAGTCACAGTCGGCCTCGACCAGCTCCTCGACCTCCGTGCCGGATTCGCTGCGGCCGCCGGTTCGGGTGCGGCGGCATCGAAGTGAGAGCTCGACTTGCCGTCGTGCTGATGGCGGCGCTGCTTGTCCTCTACTTGGCCTTGGTGGGTTGGCGGGCGGTGTTGTTCGTTCTGAGCGGCGAGCCGGTCGGCGTCCTCATCGGGATCGCGCTCATCGTGCTCCCCATCATCGGGATGTGGGCGCTCTCCGCCGAGCTGTTCTTCGGATTCCGTTCGGAGCGGCTGGTGCGCCTCCTCGACGCGCAGGGAGCTCTCCCAGTCGAGGAGCTCCCGATCCGGCCAAGCGGGCGACCGGAGCGTTCCGCAGCGGATGCCGACTTCCCGAGGTACCAGGCCGAAACGGATGCCGCCCCCGACGACTGGGGGGCATGGTTCCGGCTGGGCCTGGCGTATGACGCCGCCGGTGACCGCCGGCGGGCGCGCGGCGCCATACGCACGGCGATAGCGCTGGAGCGCTCCCGCACGACGGACGGAACTCGGCGCGCCTGGCGGAGCCCGCCTTCCGACGTCCGCTAGCGCTGAGCGAGCATCCACTCGATCGCGGCGGCGGGGGTCTCGTGCGCGAACCGGAATCCGTCGTCGTGCAGTTTCGTGGGAGTGACCTGCTGGTCGGCGAGGAGCAGTTCCTTGCCGGCGTCCTGCAGGGCGAGTTCCACGAGTGGCGCGGGAACACGAAGCCGGTAGGGGCGGTGCAGGGAGTCCGCCAGGCCCTTGATCACGTCGTCCGCCGTCGCAGGTGTCGGCCCGACGAGGTTCACCGGACCCGACAGTGTGGACGTGAGTAGATGCACGATGGCGGCCGCCTCGTCGTGCAGGCTGATCCACGCCCAGTGCTGCCGCCCGGTGCCCAGCGGCCCGGCCAGGCCGAGTCGGGTGAGCGGCAGCAGCGGCCGCAATGCACCGTCCCGCGCCAGTACCAGCCCGGTGCGCACCATCACGACCCGGGTGGGTTCCGGCGCGAGTGCGGCCTCACGTTCCCAGTTCGCGACGACCGACGGCAGGAAACCGGTTCCGGCCGACGACGCCTCGGTCAGTTGCTCGCCCGGCCGGTTCCCGTAGAAACCGACGGCGGAGGCGTTGAGGAGAACCGAGGCGGGGTTGGTCGCGCGGCCCAGAGCATCCGTCAGCGTGCGAGTCGCCTGCACGCGCGACTGAAGGATGGCCCTGCGGTAGCCCGGGGTCCACGGCAGGCGGGCGAGAGAGGCACCCGACAAATTGACGACCGCGTCGACATCGTCGAGAAGGGTGACATCGACGGTGAGTGTGGCCGGATCCCAGCGGAACTCGTCGGGACTCCGGGGCTCGCGCCGCACGAGCATGAGCGCCGCATGACCCGCTGCCTTCAGTTGGCGGCGCAGGGCAGAACCGATCAGTCCCGAGCCGCCGGAGATGAGGACCCGCATGGGGTTGCCAGCGACCCTCAGGCCAGCTCGGCCTCAAGGGTGATGGGGACGCCGCCCAATGCTTGCGAGATGGGGCAGTTGACCTTGGCGTCTTCGGCGAACGTGAGGAACTCGTCCTCGCTGAGGCCGGGGACGCTGGCGTTCACGAGCAGGTGGCTTCCAACGACGCCGGTTCCTGCCTGGAACGTGACGGCCGCGGTGGCCTGGATGCGCTCGGGAGTGTGTCCGGCCTGCGCCAGGATGTTCGCGAGCGCCATGGAGAAGCACGAGGCGTGCGCGGCACCGAGCAGTTCCTCTGGGCTGGTCGTGTTGGCCTCGCCCTCAGCACGCGCCCTCCAGTTCACGTCGAACTTGGCGAGCTTGGACGAGTCGAGCGTGACGCTTCCGCTGCCGGACATCAGGTCGCCGGTCCAGACGCTGGTTGCTTCGCTGGTGAGTGCCATGGGGTGAACCCTCTCAGATCGTGGATCTCCAGCCTATCCGCCGGTCCCGCTTCGGGGAGGAAACTCCAGCACGATCAGGGCAGGGAAAACCGGCCAGGCGCGTCACTGCCTCGATCGGCACCGCCACCCGGCTATCGTGTAGCGGTGACTGAGATTGAATTCCGCTCCGATGTAACGGTTGAACTGGTGCGTGCAAGCGCCCACGACTCCGACGTGCTCTTCGCCGCCCGAGTGTCCACCCAGGGTGAGCAGACGTTGGAGCAGAGCCGTCTCGAGGGATCGGCCACCGAAACGGATGAGAAGCGCGACCGGGGCCTGATCAACTATTTGATGCGCGACCGGCACGGTTCGCCGTTCGAGCACAATTCGATGACCTTCTACGTGCAGGCACCGATCTTCGTGTTCCGTGAATTCATGCGCCACCGCATCGCTTCGTACAACGAGGAATCGGGACGCTACCGGGAGCTCCGACCGGTGTTCTACGTACCTGCCGCCGACCGCAACCTGGTGCAGGTGGGAAAGCCGGGGGCCTACGACTTCCTCCCCGGCACCCCGGAACAGTCCGCTTTGGTCGTGCAGCAGACGCGCGCGGTCTCCGTCCACGCATACGAGTCGTACCAGCGGATGCTCCAGGCCGGGGTTGCCCGCGAGGTCGCCCGCATCGTGCTCCCGCTCAACATCTACTCATCGATGTACGTAACGGTGAACGCTCGATCGCTCATGAACTTTCTGAGCTTGCGCACGCGCAGGGAGGACACTCATTTCCCGTCATTCCCTCAACGCGAGATCGAGATGTGCGCGGAGAAAATGGAGAATCACTTCGCCGAGCTCATGCCCATGACCTACGGGGCCTTCAACTCCAACGGACGCGTAGCCCCCTGACCTGAACGCTGCTCTCAGCGGACGGGCCCTACTCGCCTCAGTCGATCTGCCCGGATCCGTGGGCCTCATCGAGCTCGGCAAGGCAGGCCGGCTCGACCTCTATTCGGCGTTGGCGGAACGCTTCAGCGCGACCTCCAACAGCTCGAGGTCGATATGTGCGTGTTCCCGGGCGATCCGTCCGGCGTCGTCAGCTCGCCGGTCACAGATCGCTTCCACGAGATTCTCGTGGTCGGCCAGTGCTCGCGCCTCCATTGCGCCCATTCCCTCGGGCGAGCCCCAGAGGTGCGCGGGGGCGACGATGCTCACCCGAGACTCCAACTCCAGCAGGACAGCTTTGAGCGTCTCATTCCCGGACGCGGAAATGATCGCGAGGTGGAGAAGCTCATCCGCTTTTTGTGAGTGAAGGCCGGATTCTGCGAGCCGGAACGCGTCGAGGCGGTCGCGCAGGTGCTGCACGTCCGCGTCCGTCCGGTTCTCGGCCGCTGCGCGGGCAACGGTCCCCTGCAGGCGGCTGACGGCTTCGCAGGTGTCTCGCAGTGAATCCCAACGGGTGGAGAGGGTCCGCTGCACCGAAGCGCCGGAGCTGGAAAGCCACTGCTCGCGAACGAACGAGCCCCCGCCTCGGCCCCGTTGCGTCTCGAGCAATCCCCGTTCGACCAGGCGGGCGAGTGCCGCTCGCACTGTCATCCGCCCGACCTGCAGCGAAGCGGCCAGGTCGCGCTCGGAGGGCAGGCGCGACCCGGGGAGGTATTCACCGATGGCGATGGCGGTGACCAGCCGGTCGGTGAGTTCGTCAATGCGCGACAGCGAAGCGAGCGGCGTGGTGAGCGCTTTCGCTGCCGCGGCAGCGGATGTCCGTGCTGTGACCCTCGCCGTGGGGAGACCCCCCGCCCGTGGAGGCCGCGGTTGCTGCAGGCCGGGGCGCTCCTCCCGCGTCATGAGTGCCTTCCTGCTGTCGATGGGGGCTGAACCGTCGGTTCTTGCCCTTCGACAATCTTAAGCGATCAATATGGTCTTGAAGTAGGACCATTTCTCCGCCAGTATTGGCTCAGCTCCAGCTCCGCCGCTGGTCAGGGTTCGAATATTGGCTTCAGTGAGGAGTTCTGTGTCCACCGTCGTTGCGCAAACTGTCCCGTTTCGTGAGTGGGAGACCTGGGTGCGGATCACCACACCGGCTCATCCGCGCGAGGGTGCCCTCCCGCTCGTCGTCGTCCACGGCGGTCCGGGTATGGCTCACAACTACCTGCGCAACCTCGAGGCATTCGCCGAGGACGGTCGCACCGTCATCCATTACGATCAGCTCGGCTGCGGCCGCAGCACGCACCTGCCCGAAGCGCCACCTGAATTCTGGACCCCCCAGTTGTTTGTCGACGAGTTCGAGAACCTGATCGCGCACCTCGGACTCACCCGCTACCACCTCCTCGGTCAGTCGTGGGGAGGGATGCTGGGCGCGGAGATCGCCACGCGGCAGCCGGACGGCATGCAAAGCCTTTCGATCTGCAACTCGCCGGCATCGATGCAGCTCTGGGTCGAAGGGGCCGCCGAGCTCCGCGCCACGCTGCCCCCGGAAGTCGAGGCCACCTTGTCCGCTCATGAGGCCGCAGGAACAACGGATGACCCCGAGTACCGGCGCGCAACCGCAGTCTTCTACGAGCGACACGTGTGCAAAGTCGTCCCGACGCCGGAGGACTTCCGCCGGAGCGAGGAGCAGATGGAGGCCGACCCGACGGTCTACCACACGATGAACGGCCCGAATGAGTTCCATGTCATCGGTACCCTGCGCGAGTGGAGCATCATCGACCGCCTCGACACAATCGACGCGCCCACTCTCGTTGTCGCCGGCGAAGACGACGAGGCGACCCCGGCCACGTGGCGTCCGTTCGTCGACCGGATCCCCGGTGCTACCAGTCACGTCTTCCCCGGAGCCAGTCACTGTTCGCATTTGGAACAGCCGGAGGAGTTCCGTCGTGTGATCGGCGAGTTCCTCGCCGATCACGACGCTTAACCGTTGTCGCCGGACGACCGGTTGCCGGCACGACACACTCGCCCCTTCCGTTCCTCCCCCTCACCCTCACCCTTCACCGAGAAGAAAGTTCAGGACATGACCTCGACGCACCACCACCCCCACCATGAACTTCCTCCGGAGGTCAGCGCCCAGCAGGAACTGGAAGCATATGGGTACAAGCAGGAGCTGAAACGTTCCGTCTCCACGGTCGATCTGCTCATCTACGGTCTCATCTTCATGGTGCCGATCGCGCCGTGGGCGATTTTCGGCACCGTGTACAACGCGTCCGCAGGTATGGTCCCGCTGGTGTACCTGATCGGCCTGATCGCGATGATCTTCACGGCCCTCGCCTACGCGCAGATGGCGAAGTCGATCCCGCTGGCCGGGTCCGTGTTCTCCTACGTGGGTCGTGGCATCCACCCGACTGTGGGATTCTTCGCCGGCTGGGCAATCCTGCTGGACTACCTGCTGGTTCCGACGCTGTTGTACGTGTTCGCCGCCGAATCGATGATCGGTATCTTCCCCGGTAGCGAGCGGTGGTGGTGGGCTCTCATCTTCGTGGCCATCAACACTGTGGTGAACCTTCTCGGCATCACCTCGATCAAACTGATGAACCGAGTCTTCCTCGCCATCGAGGTGGTCTTCATCGTGATCTTCGTCATCATCGCGGTCACCGCGCTGACCGGAGGTACTATCCCCGGTGCGGAATTCACCACTCAGCCCATCTGGGACGCCAGCAAGGTCACCGGCCCACTGATCGCATCCGCCCTCTCCATCGCCGTGCTGAGCTTCCTCGGTTTCGACGGCATCTCGACCATGGCTGAGGAGTCGACAGGTCGCCGCAACTCCGCTGGCAAGGCCATGATCATTGCGCTGTTCATTGTCGCGTTCTGTTTCATTCTGCAGACCTGGCTGGCCAGCGCGCTCGCCGGCGGCCGGGAGGCGTTCAGCGACGATGAGGTGGGCAACGCCTTCTTCAATCTGGTGGAAGCCGCGTCCAACAGCGGCTGGGCCACCGCGTTCTTCGTCGTCAACGTGCTCGCTGTGGGCATCGCGAACGCCATGGCCGCCCAGGCCGCGACCTCGCGTCTGCTGTTCTCGATGAGCCGCGACCGGCAACTGCCGCGCTTCCTCAACAAGATCAACAAGCGCCAGGTTCCCCAGGCTGCCATCCTCGTCGTCTCCGCGCTTTCAGCCGTGCTCGTACTGTTCTTCGTGGGCCAGATAAACTGATCGCGTCGCTGGTGAATTTCGGTGCCCTGTTCGGATTTATGTTGCTGCACCTGTCGGTCATCGTGCACTACGTCGTGCGCAAGAAGTCGAAGAACTACCTGCTGCACCTTGTCGTGCCGGTCGTCGGTTTCTTGATCATCGGCTACGTGCTGTTGAACGCCAACCTCGAGGCCAAACTCGGTGGACTGGTCTGGCTGGTGCTCGGTGCCGGGGTATTCCTCTACTACCGTTTCACAGGCCGCAAAACCATCCTGTCCGGTGAGGGCGGCGAGCGCATCGAAGCGCCCGCCACCGGCGAGCGTGGGAAGCTCTGAGTCCATGGAGCACTTTCTGGACAAGACTCAGGGTAAGGCGCACTTTTCCCCGGACGAGGCTCCGGCGTTGCGCATAGCGCCGGGCACGGGGGAGCGGATCGCCTTCGAGACCAGCGATGCCGTGTACGCGCAACTGCACGAGCACAAGGACATGGCCAAGCTGACCGCGCAGATCAACCCGGTAACCGGGCCGCTCTACGTGGAGGGGGCGAAGCCGGGGGACACGCTGGCGGTGACCATCCATGAGATCCGATTGAAGGACTACGGGTGGTCGGTGAGCCTGCCTGGTTCCGGTGCCCTGCAACACGTGATGGGCGAGGGCATGTTCACCCGGCAGGTCCCGATCGACGCCGAGGGCGTGCACGTGACGGCGCGGCATGTTTTCCCGGCATCGCCCATGATCGGATGCATCGGCACGGCACCCGCGGCCGGATCCAATTCCACGATCATGCCCTCGTACGCCCAGGGCGGAAACATGGACCTCACCGACTGCAAGCCCGGTTCGGTGGTTTATCTGCCGGTCATGGTTGAGGGGGCGCTGCTCTCCATCGGAGATATCCACGCGATCATGGCGGAAGGGGAGTCCTCGTTCGTCGCCATTGAGGCGGAGGGCGTCGCGGTCGTCAGCGTCGACCTGGTGCCGGGGATGCGGCTGCGCGCCCCGCGCCTGGAAACCGCTGACGAGTGGGTCTTCGTCGGGCTCGGGGACCCGGTGCAGGAGAGCATCCGCCGGGGTTATGAGGACATGTTCTCGTTCCTGGTGGACGACCAAGGTTGGGATAAGGGCGACGCGTACGCTGTGCTCAGTGCAGTCGGGCACACCCGTTTGGGCGGTCCTACCGGGTCGGGCGTTCCTGATCCGCTACATCCGTTCTCCGCTGTGGGAGCCGTGACGATCCATCGACTGACCAAGAGCGTGCTGTAGACGGACGTAATCCAGAAAGGGCGGGGGAGGGGATCGGGCCGAGGCGTCCCGGTCCCCTCTGGGCCGGCCTGCGAGCGGCGGGAGGGCGTGCACGCCCGAGGCCTGACAGGCTTCACCCAGAAGCAGTGGTTAGCGTGGACGTCCCCGAGTCGTTTCCCGAAGGAGTCCGTCGTGCGTCGTGGTCGTCTGCTGAACCTTGCTCTTGTGGGAGCAACGAGTGTCTCGCTGACGGTCGGTTTGACCGCCTGCTCGGCGCAATCCCTCACTGAGAACATCGTGGGAGCCGCGGTGGAGGAAGGCAAGAAGGCGTTGTCCGACACCGCGGAGAACCTCATCGAGGACCTCGCCGCGGGCACCAGCATCTCCACAGACGGCGAGTTGCCGGCTGGTTTCCCGGTGGATGACGTGCCGTTGGGTGAGGGCACGGTTCTGGGTGGCGGGGCCGGCCCCAACTCCTCCGGATGGATCGTGAACGTGTCGCTCCCTTCGGTCGAGTCGTTCGAAGCTGCGAGCACAACGTTGACGGATGCCGGATACACGGCCGCCGGAGTGAGCAGCGACTCAACCAGCGCTTTCGGTACCTTCACCAATTCCACCTATCGGGTTGTCCTCACCGTCACGACCGGCGGCGACGGCGCGGTGACGGCGAACTACGTGGTCGTGCCGGTCTGAGACCGAGGCCCACGCCCCACCTGGATCCAGCCCGGCCTGGATCCAGCCCGACGCGTCAACAGGTAGTGCAGATGTTCAGGTCGTGACGATGATCGCCCACCGCAACGCGGAGTAGCGGTGAATCGTCGGGAAGACGGCGTCGACGGTTCAGCTGCCGTTTCCACCCTCGCCGGTTGCCTCGGTATCGCTGCCCGGAGAATCGCTCAGGGCGTCCTCGATTTGGTCACCGACTTCGATTGAGTTCCCGCCCGTCTCGCTCGGTCGTACCGGATTGTTGGCCCCGGCACCTGCCTCCTGTTCGGAGGGCTGGTCATCGAGCTGGTTGCCGGCCATGGCATTCTCCTTTCACCTCGTGCCTCCATCTCACCCTTCGTCCCGGGCTGCGCGCAACGGCTTGCCCGGTTGGCCGCTCAGCTGTACTGTCCACCCCGGGACACGCGCACAGGCATCACGGGAGTGGCAACGGTGGCAAGGCGCGCAAGAACGGTCGATCCGGAGCTCAGAGGGCAGGCGACCTCCTCATTCCGCCATGGCCGGCGGCGCTCATGATCGGTTTCGACCCGGAACCGATATCCCCCGTGGACATCGTCCATCGGCTGACCGGGGTCCGAAGCGAGGATGCACGTGCTCCACAGTCATCGGTAACCGATAGCCTGTAATCCGTGTCTACGTCTTCTAATCCCTTCGGCCAGGTTCTTGTCGCCCTCGTGACTCCGTTCACAGCCGAAGGTGAAGTGGACTGGGCCGGGGTTGAGAAGCACATCGATGACGTCATCACCGCCGGCGCCGACGGCATCGTCGTCACGGGCACGACGGGGGAGACCTCCACACTGACCGACCCGGAGAAGATCCGCCTAGTCGAGATCGGGAAGGATGTCGCGTCCGGGCGGGCGAAGATCATCACCGGCGGTGGGTCCAACGAGACCGCCCACGCCATGCAACTCGCCAAGCAGAGCGAGAAGGCCGGCGCTGACGGCAACATGATCGTCACCCCGTACTACAACAAACCCACGCAGGCAGGTGTTCTCACCCATTTCCGCATGATCGCAGATGCCACAGACCTGCCGGTGATCCTCTATGACATCCCCGGCCGTACAGGCATCCCCATTGCATACGAGACGATCCTCCGGGCCGCCAAGCATCCGAATATCCGTGCGGTCAAGGATGCCAAGGGCGACCTGGCCCAGGTCAGCCGCGTGCTCAACCAGACCGACCTCCTCTACTTCTCGGGCGATGACCCGAACGTCCTGCCGCACCTCTCCATCGGGGCGACGGGGCTCATCGGAGTGACCGCGAACATTGCGGCCACCCCGTACCGCCAGATGGTCGACGCAGTGAATGCCGGCGACCTCAAGACGGCAACAGCCGCGCACAAGCAACTCGAACCGCTGGTGCGTGCGGTCATGACCCACGTCCCCGGAACGGTCGCGGCCAAGTACATCCTGCACGGGCTGGGCCGCATCAGCAGCCCACGCGTGCGACTTCCGCTCGTCGGCCCCGAGGAATGGGAGGCTGCCCAGATCGAAGACGAGATCGACCTGGTGACAGCAATCCCCGGCGTCGACTTCTCCAATTTCCGCCCCGACCGCAATGCCGCCGCCGGCGGCGCACTGCCGAAGGTCGCCGGCACCACACGCTAGGACGCTTTATGCCAAACGAAGTATACGAACCCGCTCCGCTCCAGCCGGATACCCTTCGCATCATCCCCATCGGAGGTCTCGGCGAGATCGGTCGCAACATGACCTCCTTCGAGATCAACGGCAAGATCCTCATTGTGGACTGCGGCGTTCTTTTCCCCGAGGAGCACCAGCCCGGTGTCGACCTGATCCTGCCCGACTTCAGTCCCATCCGAGACCGCCTCGCCGACATCGTCGGCGTCGTTCTCACGCACGGTCATGAAGATCACATCGGAGCGGTGCCGTATCTGCTGAAGCTGCGCGCGGATATCCCTCTGATCGGCTCCGGGCTCACGCTCGCGCTCATCGAAGCGAAGCTCAAAGAACACCGCATCACCCCGCACACCCTGCAGGTGAAGGAGGGGCAAGAAGAGAAGCTCGGCCCCTTCGACCTTGAATTCGTCGCGGTCAACCACTCCATCCCCGACGCCCTCGCCGTCGCGATTTTCACCGATGGCGGTTCCGTACTGCACACCGGCGACTTCAAGATGGACCAGCTGCCGCTCGATAACCGCCTCACCGATCTGCGCGACTTCGCCCGCCTCGGCGAGGAGGGGATCGATCTCTTCCTCGTCGACTCCACCAACGCCGACGTTCCCGGGTTCACCCCATCCGAGCGTGCGATCGGCCCCGTACTCGAGAACGTCATCGCCCGGGCCACCCGCCGGGTGATCGTGGCGAGTTTCTCAAGCCACGTGCACCGCGTCCAACAGGTCCTGGATGCGGCACACGCCAACGGTCGCAGGGTCGCGCTCCTCGGGCGTTCGATGGTGCGCAACATGACCATTGCGGCCGAGCTCGGCTACCTCAAGGTCCCGCAGGGAGTACTGGTCGATTTCAAGAAAGCCGGCGACATCCCCGACGACAAGATCGTCTACATGTCCACCGGCTCGCAGGGCGAGCCGATGGCGGTGTTGAGCCGCATGGCCAACCGGGACCACCAGATCGAAGTGGGCGAGGGCGACACCGTCATCCTTGCTTCCAGCCTGATCCCGGGCAACGAGAACGCCGTGTACCGCGTCATCGACGGCCTGACGAAGCTCGGCGCCAACGTGGTGCACAAGGGCAATGCCAAGGTGCATGTGTCCGGCCACGCGGCTGCCGGGGAGCTGACCTACGTGTACAACATCCTGAGGCCGAAGAACGTCTTGCCGGTGCACGGGGAATACCGACACCTGGTCGCCAATGCCAAGCTTGCCATCGAGACCGGGATCCCGGCGGAGAACA
>JAODMM010000240.1 GCA_025465015.1 Cryobacterium sp.
CCGGCGAGGACGAGGAGTGGCACCAGTACTGGATCGACGAGCGCACCCGCTGGTACGTCGACCTCGGCATCGACCCGGACAACCTGCGCCACTACGAGCACGCGCAGGAGAAGCTCTCCCACTACTCCAAGCGCACGGTGGACATCGAATACCGCTTTGGCTTCTCCGGGAGCGAGTTCGGCGAGCTAGAAGGCGTGGCCAATCGGACCGACTTCGACCTCAAAACCCACTCGGAGGCATCCGGTAAGGACCTCTCGTACTTCGACCAGACCAAGAACGAGCGGTGGATCCCCTACGTGATCGAGCCCGCGGCGGGCCTCACCCGCTCGCTGATGGCGTTCCTGGTGGACGCGTATCACGAGGAGGAGGTGCCCAACGCGAAGGGCGGTGTCGACAAGCGCACGGTGCTCAGACTTGACCCACGGCTGGCCCCCGTCAAGGCAGCCATCCTGCCACTCTCGCGTAACGAGGCCCTCTCACCGATGGCACGCCAGCTCGCGGCGAAGTTGCGGGAGTCGTGGAACGTGGACTTCGATGACGCCGGCGCGATCGGGCGCCGCTACCGGCGACAGGACGAGATCGGAACTCCGTACTGCGTGACGGTGGACTTCGACTCACTTGAGGACCAGGCCGTCACCGTGCGTGACCGCGACACGATGGCGCAGGAGCGAGTGCCGTTGGCGGGGCTTTTCGGGTACCTCGCTGAGCGCCTACGCGGAGCCTAGCCGCGGGGGTGCCGCGCTCGGCGCGCTGATCGCTAGGAGCGGTGCGCCATCTCGATGAGCGTGACGCCCGCAGGGGACACGGGAGCGGACATCCCAGTCAGGGCTGCGGGTGCTTCATCCAGGGTGATCCGATTGCTGATCAGATCCTGGGGACGCAACCGGTCCGACGTGACCAGGGCCAGCAGTTCCGGGTAGTCGCGGGCAGGCATGCCATGGCTTCCGAGAATGGCCAGCTCCCCGGCGATCACCTGTCCGAGCGGTACGACCGGATCATCGGCCAGCAGCCCTATCTGCACGTGCCGACCGCGCGTGGCGAGTGAGCGGATGGCGATCGAAACGGTGCTTTCGCGGCCGAGGGCCTCCAGGCTGACGTGTGCTCCGCCGCCCGTCAGCGCACGCAGTCGCCGCACGACCTCCCCGTCGCCGAGTCCTGTTGAATCGAACGTGCGCCAGGCTCCCGCGCGGGCTGCAGCATCCAGTGCGGACCCGCTGATGTCGACGGCTACGACGCGAGCGCCGAGCGCGCGGCCGATCATCACGGCGCTGAGCCCGACTCCGCCGCATCCGACGACGACCAGCGTCTCGCCCTCACGCAGTCGCGCCTGGTGCACCAGGCCCCGGTAGGACGTCGCAAAACGACAGCCGAGGAGCGCCGCAGCGCCCGCGTCAAGGTCATCGGGTATGGGGATGAGGTTCACGTCGGCATGGTGCAGGGCTACCCGTTCGGCGTAGGAACCCCAATGGGTGAAGCCTGGCTGCGTCTGGTTGCGGCAAACCTGCCCGTTGCCGCTGTCGCACTCGGGGCAGACTCCGCAGGCGCACACGAAGGGGACAGTGACCCGCTGACCGACGCTGAATCGGTGTACGTCAGGCCCCACGGCGTCGATCACCCCGACAAGCTCATGTCCCGGGACGTGCGGGAGCGTGATGTCGCTGTCATGCCCCAGCCAGCCGTGCCAGTCGCTTCGGCAGAGACCGGTCGCTTCCACCCGCACAACCACCCCTGCCGGACTGGGGGTCGGATCGGCGACCTCCTGCACCCGGGGCTTCCCCCCGAATCGATCGAAAACCACGGCTCGCATGGTTTAGGAAGCGGCGGCGTCGGTGGCTTCACCGGGTGTGTCAGCCGGGTCAGCCGCGGTGCGCCCGTTACTGGCGACCGCCCTCGGGTCGGGGTTCACC
Organism: Cryobacterium sp.; assembly: GCA_025465015.1. Lineage (GTDB taxonomy): Bacteria > Actinomycetota > Actinomycetes > Actinomycetales > Microbacteriaceae > Cryobacterium. Next base: position 1,908 of record JAODMM010000240.1, read on the forward strand.
TGAATGCCAAAGACCGCCTCAAGCCCGGCGATATACGCTTCGGGCTCTCCGGCCTGCGCGATCTTCCGGGCCCGAACCATCGGGGTGTGCAACAGGACGCCGGCGAGGTGCCGGAGGGCGGCCTCGGTGCGACCGTCGGCGTCACCGCGTGTGCGCACGCGTTCGATCTCGGCGTCGAGGATGTCGAAGACGTGGCTTCGCAGGGCCACGACAGCAGGGGCGAGGCTCTGCTCCTGCGCGACCGCAGCAAACTTGCGGGCGGCTTTGTCCACGAGGTCCCGTGCCTGGCTGGTTGCGTTGAGTTCCTCCAGCGGGGCGTGAAGCCGGATCGTCTCGAGGTCGAGCAGTTCGACGTCCGTCACGAGCGTGACTCCGGGTTCGACATTCCGCGGCAGGCCGAGGTCGATGATGAGTTGACGGGCGGCACCGCCTCGTGGGTTGGTGTCGGGTACCGCTCGGAGAGTTCGAGGAACGGATGTCCCGTCGGCCGCCGGTGACCGGGCCTCGCGCCGGCCGGCCTCCAGCAGTTCGGCGTCGATGACGTGGTGATCAGCTGTCGTGCAGGTGACGATCACGTCCGCAAGTGCGGCCTCCCGGGCGAAATCGTTCGCCCGAACCGCCGGGATCCCGTGCGAGGAGGCGAACTTTGCGGCGCGACCTGAGGGTGAGAACACCCGGACATCCTCGGCGCCCCGGTCTCGCAATGCGGCCAGCGAGGCGCCGGCATAACGACCGGTGCCCACCAGGAGGACGCGGGTGCGCGCCCAGTCGGTGACCCGACTCTCGGCCAGTTCAAGAGCGAGTCGCACGAGCGAGCGGCCAGCGGAACCGATGCCAGTGCGGTTCTTGACGCCACGGGAGGTCTGCGACGCGCGCTGGAACAGTCGCTCGAGTTCAGGACTTGTGGTTCCAGCGGCTCGGGCTGCCGCGAGGGAGCGGCGCACCTGGCCGGCTATCTCGCCTTCTCCGACGACGACGGATTCCAAACCGCTGGTGACGGCGAAGAGGTGTTCCGCCACGCCGTTGCCGTGGACCAGGTCGAGGGTGTTGCGGAGGGTGTCAGCGGCCACGCCTGTGCTGTCGCTCACGGCATCGATGGCGGCGAAGACTGCCGGAAGGGGGGAGGTGCCGGGTTCGGCGTCGAGATCAAGATAGGCCTCGAAGCGGTTGCACGTCGCGACGACGACAGCGCCGCTGAGGGCGTCGTGGTTGTCCAAAATGCCGCTTGCCGCGTCGGCTGCAACCGACAGTTTCTCCAGTACGTCGAAACTGGAGT
>JAODMM010000010.1 GCA_025465015.1 Cryobacterium sp.
ACGAAGGCGGACCAGGCGCACCAGGTGCGCCTGCTCGCCGCCGAACTCGGCGAGCATGGCATCAAGGTCAACGGGATCAACCCGGATGGCGTGGTGCGCGGCTCGGGCATTTTCGCCAGCGGCTGGGGCGCCAAGCGCGCCGCGGTGTACGGCGTCCCCGAGGAGGAACTCGGCACGTACTACGCCCAGCGCACTCTGCTCAAACGCGAGGTACTGCCCGAGAACGTGGCGAACGCGGTGTTCGTGCTGTGCACCGATGACCTCAGCCACACCACGGGTCTCCACATCCCGGTCGACGCCGGCGTCGCCGCAGCCTTTCTGCGATGACCCTGGCCGAGGTGCGGGCTCACCCCGGTAAGAGCGGTCGATGAGCACAGCAGGCACCGTCGCCGCCATCGACCTCGGTGCGACCAGTGGCCGGGTGATCCTGGGGAGCGTCGGTCAGGACGAGCTCCGCCTGCGTTCCGTCGCCCGCTTCCCGAACACTCCCGTCCGCACCATCGACGGCCTGCACTGGGATGTCCTCGGGCTTTACCGTAACGCAGTCTCCGGGCTCGCCGCGGCGCTCCGGGATGAGCCCGACATCGCCAGCGTCGGGGTGGACTCCTGGGCGGTGGACTACGCACTCCTGCGGGGGCAGCGGATGCTTGGCAACCCGTACCACTACCGCGACGACCGCACCCTGCAGGGTGTCGAGATGACGCATGCGATAGCCGATCCGGCGGAGCTCTACGCCCGGAACGGGCTACAGTTCCTCCCGTTCAACACGCTGTACCAGCTCGCCGCCGACCGAGCAGTCGGATCGCTGGAAGCCGCCGATTCGCTGCTGCTCATCCCCGACCTGCTGAACTTCTGGCTCACCGGACGGCAGTTCGCGGAGCGCACCAACGCCTCCGCCACCGGTCTTCTCGGCGTCTCCAGCAGGGAGTGGGACACCGACCTCATCGACCGGCTGCAGCTGCCCCGGGGAATCTTCCCCGAACTCGTCGATGCGGGAACGGTGGCCGGCGGAATCCTCCCGGCGGTCGCCCGAGAACTGGGCTCCAGCAGGGCCCCGGAGGTCGTCGCGGTCGGTTCCCACGACACGGCGTCGGCCGTGGTCGCCATCCCCATGCGCAGCGAAGAGGCCGCATACATCTCCTGCGGAACCTGGGGGCTCGTCGGGGTGGAGCTGGAACATCCGGTACTCTCCGAGGCCGGCCGTGCGGCCAACTTCACCAATGAGGGCGGGGTCGACGGGCGAGTGCGGTACCTGCACAACGTCATGGGTTTGTGGCTGCTCAGTGAGTCCGTGCGGGCCTGGGAACGGGGTGGCGAGACCATCGACCTGCCGCAACTGTTGGACGCGGCATCCGCTGTCACCACTCCGGTCCCCGTGTTCGACGCCAACGATCCCGCCTTCCTCGCCCCCGGCGACATGCCCGTCCGGATCGCCGCCCACTGCGCCGAGCGAGGCCTCCCCGCCCCCTCGACCCGGGCGGAGCTCGTGCGCAGCATCATCGAGAGCCTGGCCGCCGCCTTCGCGCGCGCGGTGCGGGATGCGGGCGATCTTTCGGGGCACACGGTGAACGTCGTGCACATCGTGGGCGGCGGTTCACAGAACGAACTGCTGTGCCGGCTGACGGCGAACCGCACCGGACTTCCGGTCCTCGCTGGGCCGGTGGAAGCCACCGCGATCGGCAACATCCTCGTGCAAGCGCGCACGCAAGGCCTCGTCACAGGTGACCTCGCGTCGCTTCGCGCCCTCGTCGCCCGCGCCTTCACACCGACGCGATACCTGCCTGAGTGACACTCATCCCTAAACTTCGGTCATGACCTCAACCCGCCTCACCGTCAGCCTGCCCGGAACTGCCCTCCGTGATGCACTCGGGGCACCGCCCACGGGTGTCGAGCTCCTCAGCTGGGACCTCGCCGGCCCGGCGCCCCGATCGTCCATCGACATCGTGGTGCCCCCCTACATGGGCGCGACGAAGACGCTGGGGCAGTTGGCCGGAGTGACCACCCGACTCGTCCAGAGCCAGTCGATCGGATTCGACGGGGTCGAGAACTCGCTTCCACCCGGGCATGTCTTCGCCAACGCCGCGGGCGTGCACGAAACGTCCACGGCCGAACTCACCCTGGCGCTGATCCTCGCCTCACAGCGGGGCCTCCCCGACTTTATTCGCGCGGCCGGGGAAGGGCGATGGGCGCCGGCCCGCCACGAAAGCCTCGCCGACCGCACGGTGCTCCTCATCGGCTACGGTGGCGTGGGCCAGGCGATCGAGGCGCGGCTGCTCCCCTTCGAGACCGAGGTCGTCCGAGTCGCGCGAAGCGCCCGCACAGACGAACGAGGGCAGATCCACGGCATCGACGAACTGCCCGACCTCCTTCCCCAGGCCGACGTCGTCGTCGTCGGTGTCCCCCTCGGCCCTGAGACGACGCGCCTGGTCGATGACACATTCCTGTCGCGGATGCGGGACGGCGCCCTGCTCGTGAACATCGCCCGCGGCAAGGTCGCAGACACCGACGCGCTCCTGCGGCACGCCGCATCCGGCCGGCTACGCCTCGCCCTCGACGTCACTGATCCCGAACCGCTGCCCACCAGCCACCCGCTCTTCGCGCTGCCCAACGTGCTGATCAGCCCGCACGTCGGCGGGGCCTCGACCGCCATGATGCCGCGTCTGAGGCGACTGCTTCGTAGCCAGATTGAGCGGATGCTGCGAGGCGAGGAGCCTCTCAACGTCGTTCTCCGCAGCTAACACCGGACGTGGGTCCGCCGGCGCTGACGCCCCCTCCGCCGTACGCTGTCACGGGCGTACGGGTCGCGAGGCCCTCTGCGCCCTGGCGCTAGGACAGCTCGTCCAGGATGGCCGTCAGGGTGTCGCGTGCGCCTACCGAGTGCAACAGCGTGAGGGCGCGGTCGTAAGCTTCGACAAAGCGGGGCTGGTCGGACAGATCCCCGAACAGCTCCCGGTCTTCAATGAACGAGTGCGGGTTGTCCTGGTACTGCCCAGCGGCCATCATCACCCGCTCTTTCAAGCCGTCTACAACGTCGATTTCCGCTCCCTGTTCGTCACGGCCTTCCGCGTACCGGGCCCAACTGGCCACGATCGCGGCGGACAGCGCAATCTCTCCGCCCGAGGCGAGCTGCTCCCGGACCACGGGGACCAGCCACTTCGGGATCCGATCAGAGGATTCGGCGCACAGACGCGCGATGGTGTCGCGCACGCCGGGATTCGAGAATCGTTCGATGAGCTGACTCTTGTACGCCTCGAGATCGATGCCCGGCACCGGCTTGAGCGTGGGCGTGGCTTCCCTGTCCATGTAAGCGCGCAGGAACTCGGCGATGAGCGGGTCACGGGTCGCGTCGTGAACGAGGCGGTATCCCATCAGATAACCGAAATAGCACAGGCCCTGATGACTGGCGTTGAGAAGTCTGAGCTTCATCAACTCGTACGGTTCCACATCGGTGACCAGCTGGACGGCAGACTCCTCGTAGGGCGGGCGACCTGCCGTGAACGTGTCCTGGAGTACCCATTGGAAGAACGGCTCACACACCACGGGCCATGCGTCCTCGATACCGAACTGCTCGGCGATCTCAGCCCGGTCGGCGTCGGTGGTCACCGGCGTGATGCGGTCCACCATGGAGTTGGGGAACATGACGTTCTCAGCGATCCAGGAGCTGAGCTCCGCATCCTTCGCCGTCGCGAACGCTCGGAAGGCTCGCTTGGCGACATGACCGTTGTCCTGCAGGTTGTCGCAGGACATGATCGTGAACGGGGCGATCCCACGGTCGCGGCGCCGACGGAGCGCCTCGACAACCAGGCCGAAGACCGACGCCGGCGCCTCGTCCGAATCGAGGTCATGTCGCACGTGGGAGGAGTCGAGCTGGAACTCCCCGGTTACCGGGTGGATGTTGTAACCGCCCTCCGTCACGGTGAGGGAGACGATGCGGACGGCGGGATCCGCCATTTTCTCGATCACGGCGTTCGGGTTGTCCGGTGCGTACAGATAGTCGACGATGGACCCGATGACCCGCGCCTCGCGCCGCCCGTCGGGGTGCTTCTCGACCAGCGTGTACAGGCCGTCCTGCGCTGCGAGCGCCTCCTTCATCCGAAGGTCGTGCGGCATGACTCCCACACCACAGATGCCCCAGTCCCGCGCTAGCCCCTGGCCGAGGAGATCATCGATGACCTTGGCCTGGTGGGCTCGGTGGAAACCGCCGACCCCGAAGTGAACGATGCCGACCGCGATTCCCGAGCGGTCGTATCCGGGCAGGACCACCCCGGCTGATGCCGGCGCGGCGGCGAGTTCCGCCAGTCGATCGTTTCCCAAGAGTGTCATCGTATTCTCATTTCGTCAGACGGGTGGTGGCTTGAGACCGGGCGGGGTCCCGCAGAGCCCGCGCCGGGTCAGGTGCCTCATGCACGACGGCGGATGGTGCCGTGTCCGGCGCGCTCAGCAGGGTGGTCGCCTGCGAGACAGCCAGGGCGCCCCAGGCTGCGGCGGTTGCGAGGGCTCTCGGTACGTTCAGCACCCGCCCGCCGCCGGGTCCGGCGTGCAGGGCGCTGACCAGGAATCCCGCCAGGGAGGCGTCCCCGGCGCCGGCTGTGTTGACCAGCGCCGGCGCTGCAGCGTGGGCCCACCAGACGCCGGACGCCGAGACGCCGAGCGCACCATCTTCCCCCATGCTCACATAGACGGTCTCGACGCCCAGGACGAGTAGTTCCCGGGCGGCCTGGATGACGTCACCCGTCGTGAGCAGTTCACGCCCGACGAAGCCCGCGAGCTCCTGAGTGTTGGGCTTGACCAGCGCCACCATGCCGAGATGGCCGGCGAGCAGGTCGAACGAATCACCACTGGTATCGGCGACGACCCGGACGCCGCGAGCTGCCGCCTCCTCCACCAGCTCAGTGAAGGGCACCAGCGCAGGTGCGCCGGCCTCGCCGTGGGAGGACTCAGCCAGGACCGGCATCGTTCCGCACAGCACGAGCCAATCGGCCTCGAGCCGCTCCACCTCCCTCAATGCCAGCTCGGCAAGCTCATCCCACTGAACTCGCGTCATCGGGGCGGCCGCCTCGTTCACCTTCGTGGTGATCCCGCGGGCATCGATGATGGTGGCGTTGAGCCGAGTGTGCCCTGGCAGCGTGACGGCGTGGAGGATGTCGCCGAACCCGCTGTCATGCATCAACGGGAGGTCCCGCTCCCCGAGCGCAAGGACACCGCTCACCGTGGCACCGCCCAACTGGGCGGCACGGGCGACGTTGACGCCCTTCCCGCTGACCTCGCGATGGGCGGAAACGGCCCGGTTCAGCTGGCCGACCTCGAGCCGCGGGAGCACGTAGGTCTGGTCGATCGCCGCAGAGGCGGTCACGGTGACAATACCGGTCACTGCGTATTCTCCTGACTGTCGCGGGAGGTGGCCTCACCGCTTGTGGGATGGTCGTCGACGTGCGTCTCGAAACCGGTTCCGGCCGAGGCGACCTGCGCGCCTGACTCTGCAGCTACCCGGACGAAGGCCTCCGGCGTGGACGGATGGAAGACCATCACGTCGATATCCGAGAGGTGCGCGTATTTGACCAGCCCTTTGGTATCGAACCCCTGGTCGTCGACGAGGAGGACTGTCCGGTCGGCAGCGTCGAGGACGCCCCGCATCACGGCTGCCGCTTTCGGCGTGGGAGCGGTCAACCAGCCGTCGGTCGAGATGCCCCGCGCCGACACGAAGGCCACGTCGACGCGCACGTGCTGCAGCTCCTCTCGAGTCCACTGGCCGGACTCGCTGCCGTCCCTCGCCTCGACGGTTCCGCCCAGGTTGTACACCAGAAGATCCGCCTTTCGACTGGCAATGAGGGCAACGGGGACCGACGAGGTGATGACCTGCAGCGATGGGGAATCCGGCAACAGGCTGGCGAGCGACTCAGCGGCAGGGCCGGCGTCGATGAATACCGATCCCTCTGCGGGCACATGCGTGAGAGCGGCCTCGGCCAGCGGATGAATCGGGACCTCCGCGGTGAGAATGCGCACAAGACCCTCGAGGAGCGGCGACGATCTGATCGCGCCGCCGTGGGCGCGCGTGAGTCTTCCCCGCTGCTCGAGGAGCCGGAGATCACGCCGGATTGTCTCGTCCGTGACGTCAAGGAGTTCGGCGACCTCACCCACCTCGACGCGGCCGTTGCGCTCGAGCAACTCGAGGATGGCGGCCTGTCGTTGCGTCCCGGAACGGGCCGGACGCTCGACTCCGGGCTCCACCGCCTGCATCACCACATCATCCTCCGTGTGAACCAGTGGCGGTCGCCGACCACCACGGAGAGAGGGCTTCTCCCAAACCGTCGAAGGAGTCAACCACGCGCTGCCAGTAGTCCCCGGAACCCGCTGCGGGCTCCACCGCTGGAGCCTTCTCGACAAGCTCCTGCGCCTCTTCAACCGTAGCGAATAACCCACGAGAGACGCCCGCGAGGGCTGCCGCGCCGAAGGCTCCCGCCTCGTCGTTGTGAACGACCTGGATGGGTGCACCGAGTGCGTCAGCGACGAGCTGCACGTAGAGTGACGAGCGCGCGAGTCCCCCGGCGAGAAGGAGCGGTGTCTCCCAGCTGAACTTCTCCGCCAAGGCGCGAGTGTGCCAATAGTGCATAAGCACGATGCCCTCAAGAAGTCCACGGAACACGTGCGCCCGTGTATGCCATCCGCGCACCCCGGCGAATGTGGCGGACGCGTCGGCCCCCTGTGGGGAGGCGTAGAAGTACGGAAGAACGAGGGGGACCTGCTCGTGCGCATTGAGGGCGGATGCCTCGGCGAACAGCGCATCGCGCCCATCGTCATCCGTCGCGCCGAGCATCTTCAGAAACCAGTCCAGCGAGGGGGACGCCGTGGGCGACGTGGACATCGCGATGCGAAGGTCGGGTCTGATCGAGATTCTCGACTGCCAGCGGGGGTCGACGTCGGCGGCAGTCGTAGTGACACCGTTGGTGGAGAACGACCCGGCAACCATAGCCAGTCGCCCTGGGACCAGGGCGCCCATCCCGATCGATGCAGCCTGCACGTCGTGCATTCCGGCGATTACGGGCGTGCCCTCCCGGAGCCCGGTTCGATCCGCCGCGGCCCGTGTCACAGTTCCCGCATCGTCGCCGCTGCACTGCAGCTCCGGCAAGATGCGTTCAAGCCCAGACAGCCCGTACGCGGACAACACATCACTGCTCCAGGTCGCCGTCGCCGTGTCGAGGAAGGACGCCGTGGCGTCGGACAGGTCCGTGGAGATCCGGCCAGTCAGTCGGAGACGGAGCACGTCTTTGCAGAACAGCATCGCGTGCGCCCGGTCGATGAGTTCTGGCTGGTGCCGCGAGAGCCACAGCAGGAGAGGACCGGCAGCGCCAGGGGTCGGCACCTGACCGGAGCGGGACAGCACAACGGCGAGCCGGTCGGGGTCGGACAAAACCTCCTCCGCTTCGTAGTGTGCTCGCGAGTCGACCGCAGTGATCGCCGGGCCGACCGCTCCGCCCGCTTCGTCCACGAGGTGGAGCCCGTCGCCATGGCCGGTGATGGCTACAGCGAGGATTTGGCTCGGGTCCACTCCGGAGTAGCGGATCGCGTCACCGATCGCGTCGGCGGCAGATCCCCACAGGGCGTCCTGGGAGCGTTCCGCGTGCCGGGGCAGGTGCTTGTCCAGAGGGCTGGAGCGTCGGCCGATGGCGACGGGGCGCAGCTGGTCGTCGTGTAGGACGGCCTTGACGGTCGTCTGCCCGGCGTCCACGCCCAGGAGGTAGCGCGAAGACATCTAGACCCGCTACTTGATGGCGCCCATGGCAAGTCCACGCACAAGGCGCTTCTGTGCCACCCAGCCGGCGATGACCACCGGCAGCACCGCGAGGGTGGCGGCGGCGGACAGCACGGCGAGGAACTGGCCGCGTCCGTCGACGAAGCTGCCAAGGAACGGCGGCGTGGTCCGGGCCGCCGTCGAGGTGAGCAGGTTCGCGAGGAAGTACTCGTTCCAGGAGAAGATGAAGCAGATCAGCGCTGCAGCCGCGATCCCAGGCGCGACGATGGGCAGGACCACCCGGATGAGCTCCGTCCAGAACCTTGCCCCGTCGATCTGGGCCGCCTCGATGATCTCGACCGGAACTTCGCTGAAGAACGACCTCATCATCCAGACGGCCAGCGGCAGATTCATTCCGACGTACAGCATCGCCAGCGCCGAGATGTTGTCCAACAAGCCGAGCCCTTGGAGCAGCAGGTAGATCGGGATGATTGCCGCGGCGATCGGCATGAAACGCGTGGAGATGAAGAAGAAGAGTGCATCGGTCCACTTGATAATCGGGCGCACCGACAGCCCGTACGCTGCCGGGATCGCCAGCGCAAGCACGATGAGAGTGGAGACGACACTCGCTGTGAGGGAGTTGATGAGGTAGATGCCGAAGCCGCGATCGAGCACGGCGGCGAACCGGTCAACACTCAGTTCGGTGATGATGGTCGGCGGCATGGTCGCCGCGGCCTTCTCCGACTTGAATGCAGTGAACACCATCCAGGCGACGGGGAAGAAGAACCCGAGC
>JAODMM010000011.1 GCA_025465015.1 Cryobacterium sp.
GGACTCCGGGTCACCTTCTGCATAAGCGGCTCGCCCGCGTTGGTGGCGTGCATGATGTCCCGGGAGCGAGGGACGACCGTGTCGATGGGAACCCCAATGGTCGCCTCGATGTCGCGAATGGACAAGCCGCTGTTCGACTCGGCCAGGTTCACCACCATGTGCTTGCGCTGCGGCAGGAGCTGCAACTCAGCCAGGATGTCAAGTTGTTTGCGCAACCCGCGCACGCTCGGGACATCCATGCTGCACAGGAGCACGGCATCCGTCCCTGCCTCGAACGCCGCGAGTGTCTGCTCACCGAGGCCGGGAGCGGTGTCGACGACCACGTAGCGGAACTCGCTGGCAAGCTGGCCGAGCAGGTGCACGATGTTCTCACCGCTGATGCGATCAGCCTCGGCTGGCGAGTGCGGGGCGCAGAGAGCGTAAATGGAGCTGTGGTGCACGCTGAGGAAGGCCTTCAGCACCATGGGATCCTGTGCGGCGGCAGGGCTGACCGCGTCGGTGAGGGTGTGTTCGGGCATGAGCTGCAGGGCACTGGCGACGTCACCGAACTGGGCATCGAGGTCGACGAGCACCGTGGACATCGGGGCGAGCTTGCCGAGTGCCACAGCCAAATTGGTGGCGATCGTCGTTTTACCGACCCCGCCTTTGGGCGAGGCTACGACAATCACTTGCCCGGTCGGACCGCCCTGAGCTTCGGCGACCGGGTCGGAGCCGCGGCGTCGGCTTGCGGATGACCGGCACGCCCGCTCGAGCAGCACCCGGATGGCCTCCGCGTCGGCAGCAGGCTCAAGGATGTCGCGGATGCCTGCGCGCATTGCGGCGAGCGCGAGTTCAGGGTCGGCGATGGAGACGAGCACCAGCGCGATTTCCGGCCACTGAACGTCGAATATCGCCGCGAGACGCAAGGCACTGGCGACATCGACGCCCGGACCGAGGAGGATGACTTCAGCGGGGTCACCGGTCACCGTCTTGAGTAGGTCGCTCGGAGTCTCGGGCAGTACCACGTTGCGGAACGTCTGGATCGAACCGGGCAGGCCGCCGGAGATGGCGCGGCGGACGCGCTGTTCGAAATCGGCATCGGAGGTGATCAGGACGAATCTGCTCATTGGAACAGTTCCTTTGTACTCACACTGGTCGGGCCGGTTTCATCCGCATCTTGTGGCGCGTTCGACAGCCAAATGGAGCCGTTCTCGGCCGCGAAGATCACCTTCTGTGAGTCAACGGCGTTGAGAGCGAGGGTCACCAGCATGGAGCCCGCCGGGACAGGCGGCGCCTCCGAGGATTCACCCTCCGCGGCCGCGACCGGAGCACCTTGAATGCTGGTCACCAGGACTTTGTGAAACAGCAGGTGCGTCGCCGGGGCTGTTGCTTCATCCGCCGCTATTGTGACGAAGAATCCGACGGTGTCGCCTGCGGCGACGCGCCCCCCGACGACGCGGTCGGGGCCAAGCTGTATGGTCACTTCCTGCATGCCCTCGGGCAGCGGCACAGTTCCGGGTGGCTGCAACGACGCCGGGTCAACCAGGCGCGACTCGAGAAGCTGCTCGCCGGGCTGCAGCTCGATCGCGGCCACCCTCCCGGTGGTGCCGGCGAGGTCCGCCAACACCCCGGCTGCGAGAGCGGATCGGGGTAGCGATCTGACCTGCAGACTCTTTGCCATCTCTTCAACCGGCGTTCCCTCCGGCACCGCCTTAGTGACCACCAGCACGTCGAACGTCTCGGCCCCGGCGTAGGCTCGCGCGTCAGCAGCCGACACGTAACCGTTCACGAGGAATGCGCCGATGGCGGCGAGAATGACCGCGACGAGTGCGGTCAGGAGACGGAGTTTCACGTGTGGTCCTAGTGGGTGAGAGTGACGAGTGAGGAGCCGAGGTTCGGCGCGGTGGCGCTCATGGTGAAGCGCTCATCGAGGGAGACGAACCTGACGAACCTGCCGATGAGACCCTTGCACGACCCCTTGCATTTGGCGTCGGCATAGGCCTGGTTGTTGTAGCTGTTGCCGGGAAAGTTCCAGCCGAGGAGCGTGAATGCGGCCCAGCCGCGGATCTTGTACCAGCCACCGCTTCCGGAGCCGCCTTTTTCTTCGTACACGGGCACGAGGAGTGTCCTGTCCTTGTATCGGCTGAGGACGCTCGCACAATTCGAGGGAAGGCTCGCGCCGGTATCGCTGCTCATGCGTGAATTGACGACAACGTCAACTCGGGTGAAGCAGCGGCCGGTGGGGTCATCGAGCCAGCCGAAGCCGCCGGGGAGAAGTTGGCCCGATGGGCTCGTGCTGTCGCAGACAGTGCCCCCGGAGTCGCCATGCCGGCTTAAGATCTGGATGCTTCCGCTGAGGTTGAACACGCACGGCGCGAAAGCCAGGGGCAGCATGGCTGGTCCGGCGGCGGGATTCCCCCACCGCGCCGTTGCTTCGGCGGCGACGGTGGTCGAGTCGATGCCGAGTACTGGGGCGAACATGAGCGCCAGAGCGCCAGCATCCGTTGCGGCATCGCGACTCGTGACCGAGACATGCACGGATGCCGCCGTGGGAAAGTCCGGTGTGTCGACGTTCGACTCGAGGTCGTTGGAGTTCGCGTTCGCGTAAGCCTGAGCGGTCGCCCGGGCCGTTGCAGCTCGGGTGGACGTTGTGGCGGCGCACGAAACCGGGTTCGTGCTGCACTGCTGCGCAATGGCGAGCGCTGCGGAGTCGGCTCCGCTTTGCAATTGCGCGCGTTCGGCGTACATCGCCCCAACGTCGACGGTGATGGCGACACATCCCAGGAGGGCCACCATCGCCAGCGCCACGATCACGCCGATAGCGCCCCGCTCGTTGTCGGGACCGCGGGAGATCAGCCTTCGCATCGCATGGCCGCCCTTCCGGTGAGTGTGACGTTGGCACCAAAGAAGCCGGTGAGGAAGGCGTGGCGGTAGGTGATGGTCGTCGTGGACATCACGCCTTGAGCGCACGCGGCGGGAGCGAACTGGATGTCAGCGTCGGCGAGGGCCGGGTCCAACACTGCGGCTGCCGCTCGTGCGTCCGCCCGGGCGGCAGCACGAACCTGTGCGGCGGTATTGGTCGCGGCATCGGTGATGACCATCGTTCGCGCTGCCTCTCGGGCAGCGTTGGAGACGGTGAGCTGGGCACTGAAGGAGAGACCGAATTCCAAGATCCCGAGCAGAAGGGCGACGAGGAGCGGAAGCAGCAGAGCAAACTCCACCGCGGCGGCACCGCGCTCTGAATGCAGCTTCTTCACGATCTTCACCCCCTGATTCGCCTGGTTCACCTCGATGCGGGCGAGCCTGCCCGCAGGGAGGAAAGAAGGAGGCGTGCCTCGGTCTCCTGTGGAAACTGCGGCACGCCTCCTTCGCGGTGGGGCTCAGCCGGCGGCCGGGGCGGGGGCGCCCGGGGCAGGGTTGACCGGGTTGTTGGTGAGGCTCTGGCTCAGGTCGGCGAACAGCGAGGCGATCTGCGGGCCGAGAGCGACGAGAGCGACGATCACCGCGATGGCGATGAAGCCGATGATGAGTCCGTACTCAACCGCGGCGGCGCCGGTTTCTTCGCGCTTGAGGCGGTCCGTGGCGGACGCCAGCGCGGACTGAAGAGAGACGAGTGCTGACAACATTTTGTGTCCTTTACTGTGAGGGATGCGAGACCGTTTTTGGCAGTCGCACTCGCCCGGTTCAAGGTTTGAGACCAACCGTGCGGCGCTTCTGCCGTTCTCAGAGTAAGCGCGCGGAAAACTTTGCACAGTCGGGTTTTTAGAGGGCACTTGCACAGGGGGCACCCGATCTGGTGGCACCGATCCGGGTGGCACCCGAGGGAGGGACAAGAAGTGGCTGTGACCTCAGGCCGATACCGCTTCTCCCCCGCCGGCGGAAATAGCTCAGGCCAGAGGCAACATCCAGTGGGTGACCGGATCTCCAGGCAGGAGAGCAAGGGCGGCCCCGGCGAGCATGAACGGCCCGAACGGAATAACAGTTGTGAGACCACCTCGTTTCACTGCAAGGGTCACGGCGGCAGCGAGGGCGGCGAGCACAAAGGCGGCGAGGGTTCCGGCGAGCAGCTGCGGCCAGCCCTGGAAACCGAGGTAGAGCCCGATCAGGGCGGCGAGCTTGACGTCGCCCATGCCGAGGCCTTTCGGGGAGAGCAGGGCGAGCCCGAGGTAGAGCGCGAACAGCACGACGGCTCCGAGCACTGCCGTGATGAGATCGCCGAACCTGTTCTCGACGGCTGCAGCGAGTATGAGTAGTGCCGCCCCGACGCCGATCGAGGGGACGACAATGACATTCGGAAGGATGCGCCGACGCAGGTCGATCACTGACAACTGCACGCCAACGACGGCCAGGAAAGCGTAGGCGACCAGCTCGATGGTGAAACTGAAGCGCCACAACAGGAGAAGCACAACGAGGGCCGTGACGGCGACCACAAGGGTCTTGCCGAAAGAGGTTCGTGGCTTCGTGCTGACGAAGGCAGCTTCCAGCGCTCCTGCCATCGTTGATCCCCCAGCCCCCGTTGCTTGCGTGAGTGAGAGGCTACAGGCGAAGGACGCACCACCGAACGTTCGATGAACGGACACGCCGCAGTTTCCATGGTCGGGGCGCATCCTGCGCGAATCTTTCGTGTTTTGTGGGCAAATTTTGAGGCTCCCGCGAGAGAGTGTTCCTAGCTGAGAGACGAGACGCTCCAGTCGGCGGGCCCTAGCTCCGCCACGGGAAGACGAGACCAAGACTTACCCGTAGAGAAGCCCCTGGCATGAGACCCCGGGGGCTTTCTCACTGTCTGCGGGGAGAAAGCTGTTCAGCCCAAGGCTGCGCTAGTTTTGCTGCATGGCAGATGAGCGCGCGCGGACGGGGCCTCGCGAGTCGTCGCCGCCGCCGCCATCGAGATCGAGATCGACGGAACCCATCAAGGCCCTCACGGATGGCGGCGTTGGCGTTGTCGTGGCCGCGGTATCCGTTGTGCTGGTCGGCATGGCCATCTCCCAATTCTGGATCGCGGATGCGCACCTGGCTGACCTCGCGGCATACCTGGCTGTGTGGGTGCCGCTCGGGGCATCCGTGCTGGTGGCAAGTTTCTGGCATGGCACAAGGTCGCTGGTGCGCGACGTCGGGCTGCGGTTCCGCCCGCTCGATGCGTTGTGGGGGCTGTCGGTGGGTCTGCTCGCCCGGGTCGCGGCCAGCATCGTGGAGATCTCGATCTACGGGCGGATGGGTTCCGGAGGCGTGACCCTCGACGAGCCCCTGCACGACGCCTGGTGGTTGTTCGGGGCACTGCTCGCGCCGGTGCTGATCGCCCCCTTCATCGAGGAAGTATTCTTCCGCGGGCTGCTGCTGCGCGCCGTCAGCGGGGTAACCGTATCAAATGGTGGCGGGCGAATGCTGTCGGCCGGAATCGCCGTCACGGTCAGCGCCCTCGTCTTCGCCGCGCTGCACGTGCTGGTGGTCGGCGGTGGGTCAGGCAACTCCTACCTCGCCGCGGTGCTCGTGGTAGGGCTGTCCACGTTGGTGTTCGGCCTGGCGGCGGGCATCCTCGCGGTGACGACCGGGCGGATCGGTGGGGCGATCATCGCGCATGTGACGTTCAACGCGCTCGTCGTGGTGCCGGCCGTTTTCTAAGGCGCCCGCGGGTGGTGGGCAGGCACGAGCGGGTTATCTACCAAGAACCTCGCCGGAGGGCGTGATCGAGAGCATCCGATGCTCCGTGCCCTCCACAACGACGGTGGCGACAGTCGTGCGACCCGCGGGCAGCACTCTCGCGATGATGCGTCCCGAGCTCGCGGCATCCAGCTCGCCCGTGACCACCTCGACCACTCGTTCAATTCGGGACAATGAGTGCTCGCCGCCATCATCGAGCAACGTCACGTCGACACCGCGGGCACGAGCGTTCCGTGCGGCGGTGATGACCGGTTCGACAAACAGCGCTCGACCACGGATGGCGTCGCGAAGGCTCGCCTCCACAAGCAGGCACTGGTCGCGATCCTCTCTGCTCAGCTGCGTCGCCCGGGCCAGCATCTCGAGGGTGGGCCGAGCAAGGTCATCCACGCGGGCGAGCTGGGCCTGGCGTTCGTTGATGGCGGCAACTTCAGTGGCCTCTGCGGCCTCTCGCGTGCCCAGTTCGCGGTTGAGTGTGTTCAGGGTCTGAATGGATCGCCTGAGGCCGACCGCGAACAGCGTCCCGCCCAGAAGCATTCCCGCATGACGAATCACGAGATCGATACCGGCAGCCACCGGCAAACCGTTCATCACAGCCCAGTCGACGGTGATCACGCAGAGTCCTCCGCAGCCGACCCAGGCCCAACCCGGTCGGCCACGCACGGCGAGGATGAGTAGCAGCAGGGTCACCGCCCCGGCGTGCCAGTGCGCGAACGGGGGTGCGCCGGCGGGGGCGACCTGCGTAGACGCAACCATGCTCGTCGCGGCGAGAAGCCCGAGGATGCCCAGTGTGCGGACGCGAGGCAGCGGATCGGGCGCTGCTCGAGTGACCCAGATAGCCGCAGCCGAGATGCTGAGGAAGGCCGCCGCTTCGAGCAGGACATCCGCTCTCGGATCGGGATCGGCGAAAGCGAGAACGGCGTGCACCACAATGAACAGCACGACGATGCCGCGGGCTATCGGTGTGGAGATCCCGAGCATCCCGGTGAGTGGCAGTGCCGCCCGATCTGCACCGGTACTGCCGACGCTGCTGCTGCTGCTGCTGCTGCTGCTGCTGGGGCGTATCGCCGCAACGAGGATCTGCTCGGCCTCGGAGTGCGCGTCGCCCTTGTCGTGAGCAGTGCCAGCGCCCGCGGGGACGCGAGAGCCGATCCAGTGTCGGTCATCGAGCGGGTTACGTCGGCTGATGGCGGGTGTGCCGATCGCCGCAGCCACTGCATTTGCGGGGGCCACCCCCGCAGTCCCGGACGGCGCCGTCTGCGCTCGCGAGGACCGCGGGGGTTGCCACGACAGCGCGACGACCGTGCCCTCCCCCGGCGCGGATCCGACGTCGGCCGAGCCGCCGGGCGTGCGGCGCATGCGCCCGACGATGCTCTGCGACACACCCAGCCGCTCAGCCGGGACATCCGCCACATCGAAGCCCACGCCATCATCGGCCACGATCATCTCGACACCGGCGCCGACCACGCGGAAGGTCACCGTGCGCGAAACGGCGCGATCCGGGGACGTGTTGTCGGCCCTGTTCTCAACAGCGTCGCCGGCACGGAGTTCGGCGATCTTCTCGGGGCCGTCCTCGGGTCCGTCGTCGGGTCCGTTTCCGCGCGCAGCCGAAGCCACGGAATTCCGCAACGCCTCGCTCGCGGCACCCAGCAACGCGGCGGCCGCGCCGGTGGGTATCCGGATCTCGTCGGCAATGCTGCACTCTCCCGGCGTCCGCCCGACGGTCGCAGCTGCAGTTGTCGTTCCCGTTCCAGTTCCAGTTCCAGGCGCATTCGCAGGCAGAGGGCCAGTCGCGACCGCGAACGCAACCGCAGGCTCAGCCCGGAATGTCGCATCCGGGGCGATCTCGGCGCACGCCAGCCGGACTGCAGCCTCCACCTCTGCCGCAGACAGAGTCGGCGGGGCTTTGCCCTCGCCCATCGCGTCCAACTGCTCCAGCGCCTTCTGCGCCTGACGGGCGACGTCGCCCGCTGCAACCCGCCCGCCACCGGCCATGAGCAGTGCCGACAACACGCTGTCGTGCACCAAAGCGTCTACAGTGAGTCGTTCCTGTTTTCGGGCCAGCCGGGCGGCCTGGTTCCTGAGCGCTTCCCGCTCCACCCGGGCGACGAGCGAGATTCGGCTCGCGCTCCGCTTCGCAGCCATGGTCAGCCCAACGAAGACGCTCATGAGAAGCAGGGAGTACAGTCCGTCCTCGAGCCCGACAAGGGCCGGCTGAGGATCAGCGGAGGCCGCCATGCGCACGAAACCACTGAGGAGGCACACCAGGCCGGTGTACGCCCAGGCGACTGCCGGTGGCGCGATGACAGCGACGGCGACGGTGGGGATCCCCGTGAAGGTGATGGACCAGGGGATGTCTGCCCCGGCGGGCAGCGGTTCCACCCGGTACACGAGCCAGTACGCGAGGATGGCGAGGAAGACAATTCCCTCGGCCACCGCGATCACCCGGAGCACCGAGAGCGGTGCAATGTGGGAAAGCACACCGAGCGTCGTGGGCAGGCCGAACGCCAGCAACCACCACGCCAGCGCAACCGATGTCTGCGTCTGAGCAAGGAACGATTCGAGGGAGAGCGCCCCGAACACGACAGCGGATGTTCCCACTGCGAGGTACAGCACCCGGGTCAACCGCTCGGAAGCATTCCGGCGAGGCCCATCGGGTGACGGCGTGGAGCCTGGCTCGTCAGCATCCGGCTTCGTCGTCGGTTCGACTCGCGGAACCCGCGATGTCATTGCCGACCGGGTACGGGCAGGAGGCCGTCCTCCAGGGCGCGCTTGTACAGGTCGATCTTGGTGGTGGCCTGGCGTCCGACTCGCTCATACTTAGCCCGCACGCGACGGATGTAGTCGATCACCGTCGATTCCGACAGGCCGGTGTGGGTCGCGACGAGAGGCGCCTGCGCTCCCGCGGCATACAGAGCAAGAACCTCCCGCTCCCGCGGGCTCAGCCCCGCGTCGGCAAGGTCCGGGTCGCTGTCGAGAGCGGCCGCCCACTCCGTGGAGGCGATGGTGTCGCCCGCTGCCGCACGCGTGACCGCGTCGAGAAGCACGGCTGTCGGCTCGGATTTGCGCACGACACCGAGCACGCCGCTGCGGGCGGCCGCGCGCATGAGGTTCGCGTCGTCGCCGCCGGTGAAAGCCAGTACCTCTGCGCCGTATTGCCGCAGCCGTTCCACATTGGTACTGACCATCGACCCGTCGGAAAGGCGGAGGTCGAGGATCACGAGATCGATCCTGTCGGCTGCGGCTGGAGACTCGAGGAGTTCGGTGACGCTGCCGGTCGTTGCGACCACCTCGATCTGCGGGGACTCACCGAACACGTCGGCGAACCCGTGCGCGACAATTTCGTGATCGTCGATCAGCGCCACCCGGAACTGGTCGTTAGAGCTCATCAGTGCGTTCTCCCGTTC
The DNA here is from genome assembly GCA_025465015.1 of Cryobacterium sp. Lineage (GTDB taxonomy): Bacteria > Actinomycetota > Actinomycetes > Actinomycetales > Microbacteriaceae > Cryobacterium. Next base: position 9,042 of record JAODMM010000011.1, read on the forward strand.
AAGACTCCGTTGCTTTCTTCCAGATAACAGGCACCGCACAACGACTCGTAGGTCACCTGGGCCCCGTCGATGGCGACCTGGTCGCCGTCGAAAACGAAGAACCCGCCAATCTTCCGCCCGTTGAAGACCGCCTTCCGGCCGCAGCGACAGATGGTCTTCAGCTCCTCGAGGCTGTGGGCTACTTCAAGGAGGCGCCGACTGCCCGGGAAGGCTACCGTCTGGAAGTCGGTGCGGATGCCGTATGCGAGAACCGGGACGTTCTGGATGATCGCAATCCGGAGCAGATCATCGACGTGGGCGGCTGTGAGGAACTGCGCCTCGTCGACGAGGAGGGCGCTGACGCCGAGCCCCGTCTGGGAGAGCGTGTTCTGGCGGTGTTCTTGGAAGGCGGAAGCGGCATCCGTTTCGGGCGCAAGGAGGAAGTCGACCTGCCGGGTGACACCCAGCCGCGACAGGATGGCCATGTCGCCTTTGGTGTCGATCGAGGGCTTCGCGAGCAGGACGCGGTGGCCGCGCTCTTCGTAGTTGTACGCCGCCTGCAGCATTGCCGTGCTCTTGCCGCTGTTCATGGCACCGTATCGGAAGTAGAGTTTCGCCACCCGTGGAGTATACCGGCGAGCATGTGGCCGGACGCCGCCCGGCGTGGCGACCAAACGTTACGTCGAATGTCAAGTCTTGATAATAACTCACCATCGCCGGTATCCTCCAAAGGACGCCCAGATCGGCGCACTTCCCGCGAAAGGTCCCACCCCGATGCCCCAGGCCCACTTGCCCGCGCTCACCGCTCTTCTTCGCCAGGTCGACTACCCGGCAACCAACGTGGACCTCGTGCTTAACGCGACGCGCGATGGAGCCACAGCTCCGATCGTGCAGCTCGTGCAGTCCCTTCCCGCTCGTTCGTACAACGGCGTCTGGGACGTGCGGAACGCGTTGACGAACGGCAAGAGCGCCCGACCGATGGCGTCAATCTGAAGTCTTCACTGTGACGGACTTCCACACCGATGCGGACTCCCACTGAAACTGACTTTCACCGAAATTGACTTTCACTGAGACGATCCTTCACGAGAGAATCCTTTCCCGAAAACGATTGCTAGCGGAAACCGGCCGCCGGGCTTGCGCTCGGTGGCCGGTTTTTTGGTTGGCGAGAACAGCGCCGGGACGAGCGCATGTTGGGCTAGAACAGGGTCGGGACGAGCTCCGGCGGAAGCTCTTCCGCGATCAGTGAGCGCGGCATCCGCTCCCCTGCCGGTTTCGGGTACGCGAGGGCTGTCGAGAGCACACCCCCGGTCGTCGGGTCTTCACGACCACGCTCCAATCCGTGTGCACGGATCAGCGGCTTGATCCGGGCCGCCAGCCAGGTGCGGTACTCCTTCGGCGCATAGGTTCCGGCCTGGTACATCTCCCGATAGCGCGGCAACAGCTCGGGGTGATCACGCGCCAGCCAACGAAAGTACCAGTCCTTCACGCCGGGCTTCAGGTGCAGGGCGGTGTAAATGACGGATGTCGCATCCGCCCCCTTCGCCTGGCGTAGTGCCTCATCGAGGTGCGCTCGAGTGTCGGTCAGGAAAGGCAGGATCGGCATCATGAACACCGTGCAGTCCATCCCGCGCTCCCGCACAGCGGACACGGTGGCAAGCCTCGCCTTGGTGGAGGGCGTTCCCGGCTCGACCGCCTGCTGAAGGTCATCGTCGTAGATCGCGATCGACATGGCGAGGTCAACCGGCACCATCCTGCTCGCCTCGGCGATGAGGTCGAGGTCGCGGCGCAACAGGGAACCCTTGGTGAGGATCGAGAACGGCGTGCCGTTGTCTGCTAAAGCGGCGATGATGCCAGGCATCAGGCGGTAGCGGCCTTCCGCGCGCTGGTATGGGTCGGTGTTCGTCCCGAGAGCGACCGGGTGCCTCCCCCAGGCCGGTTTGGCGAGTTCTTTCTGCAAAATCTCGGCCACGTTTACCTTCACGATGATCTCGTTGTCGAAATCCTTGCCGGCGTCGAGGTCGAGGTACTTGTGCGTAGGGCGAGCGAAACAATAGGTGCAGGCGTGGGAGCATCCGCGGTAGGGGTTGATGGTCCAGCCGAACGGCATGGCGCTCTGCCCAGGCACACGGTTGAGTGCGGACTTCGCCAGTACTTCGTGGAACGTGATTCCGGCGAACTCAGGAGTCTGCACACGGCGCACTAGGTTGTTCAGGCGCGCGAGCCCCGGGAGCGTACCGACCTGCTCCGCTTGCAACTCCTGTCCGCTCCACCGCATGCACCCATTCGAACACACGTTCGAATGGGACGCAACCTGATCCCCGCATTTCGCGTACCCGCACCGTGCCCGCTGTCGCTGACGCCGGTGGCGTCAGATAAGCCGTGACCAATCTTCCGTGCCTGATCATTGATGGCAAGGTGGCCGACTCAGCAGAAGGACGGGGATCGACAGCCCGTGACGGGGGAAGGAAAGGAAGAAAAAAAGACAGGCAGACGGACAGACCGAAGCGGATGCGTGCTCTAGGCAGGCAGGTGCAACACGGCTGCCGTGCGAGCGAGCGACTCCGCGGCCACAACGCGGTCGGCAGACAAGGTGGTTCCGAGACTCGGAATCATCTCTCGGAGTTTCGGCTCCCACGAGGAGTACTGCTCGGGGAAGCATCGCTTCAGCAGATCGACCATGATGGGCGCGGCCGTCGAGGCACCCGGCGAGGCACCGAGCAACCCGGCGATCGAACCGTCGGCAGCAGTGATGACCTCGGTGCCGAACTGCAGTACCCCACCAGCCTGAGAGTCCTTCTTCATCACCTGCACGCGCTGGCCAGCAGTGATCAGTTCCCAGTCCTCCATCTTCGCGGTGGGCATGAACTCCTGCAGAGCCTTCATCTTTTTCTCACGCGTGGCCACGAGCTCGACAGCAAGGTACTTGATCAGGTCGAAATTGTTCAATGCGACGGCGATCATTGGCCACAGGTTGTGCGGGCGGATCGAGAATGGCAGATCGAACCAGGTGCTGGTCTTGAGGAATTTGGGTGTGAAGCCGGCGTAGGGCCCGAACATGAGCGACGGTTCGCCATCGACGATGCGCGTGTCAAGGTGCGGAACAGACATCGGCGGCGCGCCGACCGCGGCCTTCCCGTACACCTTAGCCTTGTGCTGAGCCACGATCTTCGGGTTCTTCGTGCGCAGGAACTGCCCGCTGATGGGGAATCCCGCGAACCCCTTAATCTCAGGAATACCACTCTGTTGCAGCAGAGGAAGCGCGCCACCGCCGGCGCCGACGAAGACGAAACGGGCGTCAACGGTGCGCTTGTAACGGCCTACGAGATTCAGAAGTTTGAGACGCCAGGTGCCGTCCGACTGCTTCTTCAGGCCGGTGACCTGGTGGTTTAGGTTGATCTTCGCGCCCTGTTCAGCCAGGTTGTCGAGGAGGTAACGGGTGAGCGCCCCGAAGTCGACGTCAGTACCGGACTCGACACGGGTCGCGGCGATTTTCTGTCGCGGGTGGCGCTTCTTGGTGAGAAGCGGCGTCCACTCTCCGATCATCGCCGGGTCTTCGCTGTACTCCATGCCTGCGAAGAGTGGCTGGTCCTGCAGCACGGCGTAGCGGCGCCGTAGGTACTCGACGTTGGCCTTACCTCGCACGAAAGTCATGTGCGGGGTGGCGTTGATGAACTTCTCGGGCTCGGGCAGCACGCCCGTCTCGACCAGGTGCGACCAGAGCTGGCGGCTCACCTGAAACTGCTCATTGATCGCCACAGCTTTGTCGGCTGTCACGGTGCCGTCTGCCCCGCCGGGCATGTAGTTGAGTTCGCACAGTGCCGCGTGACCCGTGCCCGCGTTGTTCCACGCGTTAGAACTCTCCTGCGCCACTTCGCCGAGCCGCTCGTAGACCTCGATGCTCCAATCGGGCTGCAGTTGCTTGATCAGGGTGCCGAGGGTAGCGCTCATGATGCCGCCACCAATGAGGACGACGTCGACCGGGGGCTGGGAATTCACGTTTTTCAGTGTATCCGGGTGACGGATGCCCCCGGCGCCGGGCAGCGCAGCCGAGTGCGGCGAGACCGGCCGCCAGGGGCCCTCGTCGGTCACGAATCGTATTGAACGGCCACATGTACGCAACTTGCGGCACACGCGCTGTACGATGAGCGCCATGCAGCAACTGGGGGAACGGCGTATCGCCGTGATCATCGAGGATGACGCGGACATCCGGCATCTGCTCGAGGCCGTGCTTGGACAAGCCGGATTCGAGACGATCTCGGTCGGCAACGGCCTCGACGGAATCCAAGCCGTGCTCACGCACGACCCGATCGTGACCACCCTCGACGTGAGCCTACCGGGTATCGATGGTTTCGAGACGGCCAAGCGTATCCGGGCTGTCAGTTCCACGTACCTCGTGATGCTCACTGCGCGCGACGAGGAGATCGACATGCTGCAGGGTCTGGACAGCGGTGCCGACGATTACCTCACTAAGCCGTTTCGTCCGCGAGAGCTTCGCGCTCGCATCGAGGCGATGCTGCGACGCCCGCGGAGTCCTGGCATCGGTACTGGTCAGGCTCTGGCTGACGCGCCCATCCCAGTAGGGGTGGGCGCCGGTCAGCAGGGCGCTCTTCAAACCGCGGCGTCCTACGCCACCGCCAGCCTGATGGCGGGCGAGATCACCTCGGAGTCACAGAACGACGCCTACGACTCCTGGCTTCGCCACAATGGTCTCCGCCTGAATGTCGAGACCCGCATCGCGATGCTCGATGAGGCTGAAGTCGATCTCACCCGCAGCGAGTTCGACCTGCTCGCCGGCTTGCTCGAATCCGGGCGACGCGTGCGAAGCAAGCAGGATCTCGCACTGCTTCTGAGGGCCGAATCCTATGTCACCAACGACTACGTCAGCGAGACGGACAAGCGAACGGTCGAGGTGCACGTCACGAACCTGCGCCGCAAGCTCAACGACAACGTCCGCGCGCCTCGCTTCGTGGAAACCGTTCGCGGGGTCGGCTACCGCCTCAGCGCTAGCCAGTCTTAGCGCCGGCCAATCCGCGCGAGAAAGATGCCGCCACCACCGGTCTGCAAATTCAGGCGGTCACCGGCGCCAACGGCGGTCCGGAATCCAACAATTCGCCCAGCGCGAGACAGGTCATTCTGCCAAGTTCGATCAGCGAGGCCACCTGACTGCGGAGTTCGTCAAGGTCGGCCGCCTTCACAGCGTTCAACATGACCAGCGCGCATGTCTCGAGAAGCGGAGCCCCGACCATCCTGCTCGACGAACGAATACTGAGCAGTACAACATGCGCGGTGTCCAGCACCTGAGCCGCGATCGCGTCCGCAAGCTGCCTCGCTCGAGTGTCCCATAAGCTCACGAAATCCTGCACGAAACGTCGCAGGCAGTTCACGTCACCAGCTAGGTCATCGAGCAGCCTGGTGAGCGCCGTCGGATCGATGTATTCAAGCTCGCGTGAATCGTGCAACGCGATCATGTGCAACGCCAGCCTCTCGGACTGAGTTTGGAAACAGTGACCGGGGTCGATGGTGTTTTTGACAGCCACTCTCCCCCGCTGACCGCGTACCGCGCCTTGATCGTGACGTCGTAGTTCGTGCCGCCGGTGAATCCAGGAGCGGACGCATCGAAGTTTGCCGGCGATGCAGAGACGTACCGGATTACCACGTTGGTGCCGTTTCGGAAGCTCACCTCGTATCCGTTCGGGGCGGCGGTTCCGGCGGCGAGGCCCCATGAGAGTTGCAAGGAGGGAGACCTGCCGCTGGTTGCGCACGTGAGGTTCTGCGCTGTTCCCAGTGTGCCCGCCGTGAGAGTCGCTGTCACGACCTCGGCATCGGTGAAGGAAGCCTCGGTGAACTGGATCGGGACGGCTGCGACCACGAGAAGCCAGGCAAGCGGAACGAGGAACGCTGCCGTGGTGGCCCGCCTACTCGATTTCAAGCCGCCCACCATCAGGCAGGTGCCGTTTCGTGACCGGGCTCCGGCTGCGAGGCGTGACGAGGGACGGACTTGCGAGGCCAGAAGGCCCAGACCATCAGGATCGACGCAGCTAGGGTGATCGATCCGAGGACCAACGGCGTGCTGAACCAGCTCACCACGTATGCAAGTCCTGGCACGGACAAAATCATGGAGCGCACGGTGGAAACGGTGTACGGGTGCGGGTCTTCGAGTTCGTTCGCGTCGCCTTTCATCCTGATGACACGGGAGCCGTCGGCGGCGAGGTCGGACACTGAGGTGACGCGGTGGGTGATGGGGAGTTCGCCGGGTCGGTCGACGGTCACGACGTCACCCACAACGATCTCCGACGCCGGGACCTCGCGGACGATTGCGAGGGAACCCGTCGGGATGCTAGGGCTCATAGAGCCGGTCTGGAACATGATCAGGGTGATATGGAAGAAGACGGCGACCACCACGAGCGTGACAGCCACGAACCCGCCGAGAGCGGCGAGGTTCAGGAAGATCTCACCGATGGAGCGGCTGATGTTGCGCTTCGTGCGTGTCGTCTCGGAGGCGGTCATCACGTCCTTCTCTCTTCTGCGGTGGGATCTGCTACTGCGGTGGGGCCGATTCGGACGGATGCGTGGGGCTGGTTCTTACGGAGCCGGGGCTGGCGCCGCGGCTTCTGCCGTGATCGTCCAGACCGCGGTCACAGCCTTGCCTTGCGCATCGTCAATGGTCGAGGTCGGTAGCGTGACCTGGAAGCAGTAGTTGATTTGTCCGCCGTCGGCCGCGATTGCCACAGGAGTCACGGACCCAACGTCGAGCTTCGATCCGGCAGGAATGACCTCGACGGAACCAGCGGCGGCGAAGGTCGCGCTGCTGCAGGTCGTGCCCGCAATGGTGCGGACACTGTAGGTCAGGTAGTGGCCCAGGTTGGTCAAAGCCGCATTGGCCGGGTTCGCTGACACGGTGAGATTGCCCGCCACGCCCCCGGAGATGGTTTTCACCGAGTAGAGCGCGTAGGTCACCGTTCCGGGAACCATCGCCGTCGGGGCGAGCGAAAAAGCCAGCGCCGCCGGCGTCGTAACCGTGTGGTCGATGAAAGATTCAGGAGCGGTGGTCGCATTCCCGACGATTCCGAACCTACCCGCGGTGAAGGTGGCGTCCGCCACATCCTTGTCATTCCATGAGGCGAGGGTCACGGTGGCTCCGACACCGAAAACCAGCGCACTGGCCAGGATCACCCGAAACTGGGTGAAACGCCTGGCTCTGGTTGTGCTGGCAGGAGTGTGGAGATCCATGTGGGTACCTTCAAATTGCTTTGGATGAGAGCGAGGGTCAGGCGACGGGCTGCTCAACAACGGCGATGACGTCGATCGCTTCTGCCGTGAACTTCCAAGTGACGGAGCCGTCGAGGTCTTGCGGGAGATCTTCGCCAGCCGTGACAGCAATGCACAGATAGGTGGCGTTTGTGTCCGCCAGCGACAAGAGCGCAATCGGGTCACCTCCGACAATGGAAGGGGTGGTCAGAGAGACACCATTGTCGATCGCGTTGTCGCAGTCTCCGAGGGAGGTCTTCGTGATCGAGTACGTCAGGAAGGCAGAGATGTCTACGCTCGCCGGTGTAGTCGCCACTGTGCTCGACGCCGTCTCAACGGTCACCTCAGCCTGGTGCGTGGTCTCCGAATCGAGCTTCAAGGCGAAGGGCGCGTACACGGTCGCGTTGGGGCTGAGCTTGTCAGCGTCGACTTGAAAATTGAGGGTGGCGGCGCCGAGTGCCGACTCGTGCGACGCGAAAGTGGTGCCGTCTGCGCTGCCCTCCAGCTCGAAGTGGCCGGAGCCGAAGTTACCGATCGTGAACTCGGAGTCGTTCCAGGTTGCCAGCGTGCCTGCAGTGCCGACTCCGAGTACGAGTGCGCCGGCGAAGATCGCCTTGGCCTTGGTGCCGAGCAGGGTAGCGCCGACTCTCGTGGATGATGTCTTCTTCATGGTGTTCCCCTGCATTGAGCGGATGTCGATCCAGTTAGCAGGACCTGCCGACATCCTGAAGGCCGTCCCGACAACGAGAATGACCGACCAGCCGCAGGGTTCCACCAGGCCCGGCACTGGTCACCACCAAGAGTTCCTCAAGATTGGCTCAAGATTCACCCGCAACTCGCACCGCAGTCGGGAGCAAGGGCCCGCTTGCCGTGCCGGCTCACAAGCAGTAAGACGTCGTTCCGGGTTCGCTACACCAGCGCGGCGGCAACCTTCACGGCGTTGCCGCCGCCTGATTGGATGGCGCCGATCGCGGAGGTGACCGCGCCGGTCAGGCGATCCAGGTCGTACCCGAGGTCGTTGGTCAGCGCGATGCCGAAACTTGCCGTCACCCGAATTTGCTGCGCCTCCGGCAGGGGGTCGTCCGCCATCCCGATCTGGATGCGTTCCGCGAGGGCGAGGGCATCCTCTCCCGAATCAACCGCCGCCAGCACGAAGAATCCCCCAGCGCCGCGGTGGCCGATCTGCGCCATGGCTGGCGACGAACGGCGCAACGCCTCCGCGAAGGCAGTGATGGCCCGATCGCCGGCCGCACGCCCGAAGGCAACGTTGAGATCAGGAAGCTTGTCAAGTTCCGCGCCGATCAAGGCGAGATGTCCGCCCTTGCTCTCCGCACGGCACACGTGATCGGCTGCCGCTTGACTGAAGGCATCCGCGCTCAGGACACCGGCGGCCGAGTGGATGCCCCGGGTGAGGTCTCCGAGTGCGTCACCGCTGCCGCGCTCTGCGCGAAGGATCGACATGGAGATCGACGCCACCACGACGAGCATCAGGTTGACGATCGTGGTCGTCGGCGTGCCGAAGTACACGCTGAAGAACTCCGAATCGGGTCCCGCCACCGCGAAGGCGACGGCGCGCCCGCCGTAGAACGCGGTCACGAGTAGGAAGACGATCAACAGAACGCGGCCGTTGAGACTGCGCCTCAGCCGCCCCCGGTACGTCTCCAATGAGCAGAGGGACGCAAAGGTGGCGATCACAATGTAGAGCTCGAAACTTCCGGCCCAGGTGCCCGCCTCGGGGCTGGCCATGATCGACGCGACGGCGGCGATGGCGCCCCCGAGCCCGACAATCCAGTACCGCGAGGGGCGGCCGTTGAACAACCGGGAGCCGGCCCACATCGAACCCACCGAGACAGCCAGTGACATGTGGGCGACGACGAGCGCCCACCAGGCGGATGCGACGAGCGCCTCGACTGCATAACCGACTGTGGCGAGCATCCCGGCCATGAAGGCCAGGCTCCACACGCGGCCGGCGGGGTCATTGCGGTTGAAGGAGGCGTTGACCACGAACGACACGCCGCACATGATGACGATCAGCCCGCTGACAGCCAGCAGCGTGATTATGTCCAGAACCATTGAGTCCCCCTAGCCGCAGTCTACCCAGCAGCTGACGCGCCGACGCCGCGCAGGGGCAGCGTGGCGATGGCGGTTGTCCCGCGGCCTGCCTCGCTCTCGAGACGCAGATCACCGCGATGCTGGCGCATGATGTCGCGGCTGATGCTGAGTCCGAGCCCCGTGCCGTGCACGTTCGATCCCCGCACTGAATCGGCCCGATAGAACCGGTCGAACAGGTTCTGCTGCTCTTCGTTCGTCATGCCGCGCCCCGTGTCGGTCACGCGCAGCTCGGCGAGGTCGTCCTCTGTCACGTCGAGCGTCACAGTGATGCAGCCGCCGTGAACGTTGTACTTGACCGCGTTCGAGAGCAGGTTGTCGGCCACCTGGCGCAGCCGGAAGGCATCCGCTTCGAGCTGGATGACCGGCCGCTCGGGCAGCTCGAAGGTGATGTCACGCTCACTGGCAAGCGGACGGATCGAGTCAACGGCGTCGGCGATGATGCCCGACATCTCGCAATGCGCGAACGCGAGCATGAGCACACCTTTGGAGTCGCTTGCCGCGGTGAGCAGGTCGGACACGAGGGCGAGCATGCGGTCGGCGTTCTTGGATGCGACCTCCAACATGGTGCGAATGCCGGGGTCGAGCCTGTCGTCGTCGATGGAGAGTTCGAGATAGCCGAGTATCGACGTGAGCGGAGTGCGCAATTCGTGAGAGACGGATGCGACGAGGTCGTCACGTGCCTGAATGGCACGCATCTCTGCAGTCACGTCCCGTGACACGATGACGCCGCCATCCAGGTTGCCCTGGTCATCGAGCAGGGGACGCGCGGACACGAGGACCGCGATCCGCGTCTGCCCCGGCTCGCCCGCCCACATGGTGATCCGCTCGACCGTCTCACCGCGCAACACCCGAGCGGAGGGGCGCTCGGAGTCAAGGTAAGGAGTCACCATGTCTTCGCCGTACATGACCTCGGGCACCGGCTGCCCGAGGGGCGAACCAACCCGGGCAAGCATCTCCCGCTGGGCACGATTGTAGAGATTCGCCTTGCCGTTGGCGTCGAAACCGACCACACCGAAGTCGACGGCATTGAAGATTTCGTCCAGGAGCTGTTCCTGGCGGCGGGACCGGCGCAGCGCGGTTTCGAAGAGTCCAGCCTGCTGCCTGAGCAAAGCCTTCTGCGCCGACGTGCGTTTCGTGGTGGCGTGCGTCGTCGCCGCGACGAAGGCGAGCATGACCGGCAGGAGCACCAGGAGCGGTATTCTTTCGGGCTGAGCCCCCGGACTCATTGCACCACCCCAGATGAAGGCCGCCGTGAGAACCACGCTCCAGATCGCCCCTCGCACCCCGAAGTGACTCGCCATCCAGATCACCGGAAAGACCAGGAGGTACGAGGCGCCCATGCCGTGCTCGGCGTTTCTGAGCACGCACACAGCGGCGATGTCGGCGATGGGAAGCACCGCTATGGCGATCTTCGGCAGCGAATGCCACGGCACCACGGCCGCCAGGCAGGTGACCAGGAATACCACTACCACGCTGAGGAAGAAGCTCGGGTTCCCCAATGCGGCCGGCTGCGCGACT
>JAODMM010000020.1 GCA_025465015.1 Cryobacterium sp.
AGCCGCAGTTCGAGGGCCAGACCAAGGAGGTCCTCGGCACGCCGGCCGTCCGTGCGATCGTCTCCAATGTCGTGACCAAAGCGCTGGCGGAGCGTTTCGGGTCGAGCAAGCGCGATGACAAAGCGCAGACGTCGCTCGTACTGGAGAAGATCGTGGCCGAGATGAAATCACGCATCTCCGCCCGAACCCATAAAGAGACACAGCGCCGGAAGAACGCCCTCGAAAGTTCCTCGCTCCCGGCGAAATTGGTCGACTGCCGCAGCAACGACGTGGCGACTAGTGAATTGTTCATCGTCGAGGGAGACTCCGCGCTTGGCACCGCGAAACTGGCCCGGGACAGCGAGCACCAGGCGTTGCTGCCCATCCGGGGCAAGATCCTCAATGTCCAGAAGGCGTCGGTCTCTGACATGCTCTCCAACTCGGAGTGCGCGTCCATCATCCAGGTCATCGGAGCGGGTTCCGGCCGCAGCTTCGACCTGTCTGCCGCCCGCTACGGCAAGGTGATCATCATGAGTGATGCGGACGTGGACGGTGCCCATATCCGGACGCTCCTGCTGACGTTGTTCTTCCGATACATGCGTCCGATGATCGAAGAGGGGCGGGTGTTCGCGGCCGTGCCGCCGCTGCACCGTGTGGTGGTCATGAACCCCGGCAGCAAGCCCAACGACACGTTGTACACCTATTCGGAGGCCGAGCTCCACGGGGTCCTCGCCGGGCTTAAGCGGTCCGGCAAGCGTTACCAGGATCCCATCCAGCGGTATAAAGGGCTCGGCGAGATGGACGCCGATCAGCTGGCAACGACGACTATGGACCGCGCGCACCGTACCCTACGCCGGGTTCGGGTGCCCGACGCGGAGACGGCCGGCAAAGTCTTCGAACTCCTCATGGGCAACGACGTGGCTCCGCGCAAGGAGTTCATCATCGACAGCTCGGACCAGCTGAATCGCGACCGCATCGACGTATAGCCGCAACCGGGCTGCGTTCGCTCAGGAGATCGGCGAACCGACCGTTTCGATGACGGCGTCGAGAAGGATGCCGGAGGCGTCACGCCGCATTCCCGGATCGGGCAAATCCCGGGTGGAACCATCAGGTCCGAGGGCCCGTGCGGGGCCTGCGCCGACCCAGGCCAACGCCAGGGTGTCTTCGCCCTTCAGGAAACGCTGCGTCCGCACACCGGCGGTGGCGCGGCCCTTCGCGGGGAACTCGGCGAAGCTGGAGACTTTTCCGCTGCCGGGATCGGTGCCGGGAAGAGTCAGACTGCTCGTCGCGATGGTGACGACGACCGCTGCTCCGGCCTCATGGGGCGGGATTGCGGTGAAATGCACAGCTCGTGCGGCGGGGGAGAGCTTGATGCCGGCCATGCCCCCTGCTGCGCGACCCTGTGGGCGGACGCTGGACGCCGGGAAGCGCAACAACTGGGCGTCGGAGGTGACGAAGACGAGTTCGTCGTCCTCGGACCCCTGCACGGCTCCGACCACTTCATCCTTGGGTTTAAGCGAGATGAGTTCGAAGTCGGCCTTGTTCGCCCAGTCGCCCGGGACAACGCGCTTAACAACGCCGTCCCGCGTTCCAAGCGCAATCGACCGGTCCGCGTCGAGCGACACGACGGCGAGGATCTTCTCTTTGCGGTCGGACATGGCGAGGTAGTCCGTGACCTTGACACCGGCGGCAAGTTGGATCGAGGTGGCCGGCATGACAGGAAGGTCGACGGGGGAGAAGCGGATGAGCCGCCCGCGGTTCGTCACAGCACCGATCTCGGTGCGGCTGGTCGTGTCGACGGTGGAAAGGATCGCGTCGTGCTTGCCTCGGCGTTGCGGCGGGGAAACACGAGGGACTCCTGCATCGTCCTCGCTGGGGAGGTCAACTCGGGCAATCCGGCCGGTTGCGCTCAGGAACACGCGGGTGGGAGTGTCCTGCACTTCCAGCACCGCGGCGCTGCGCTTCGCCGATGCGCCGGCGATGCTCGCCCGGGCCTCCGTCAACACCGTGCGGCGGGGTGTGCCGAACTTCTCAGCCACTGCGGCCAGCTCATCGGAGACGCGGTTGCGAATGGCCTGCTTGCTCGAGAGGAGCCTCTCAAGGTCCGCGATTTCGTTTCTCAGCTGGTCCCGCTCTGCCTCGAGCTCGATGCGGGAGAACTTTGTGAGGCGCCGCAGGCGCAGCTCGAGGATGTATTCGGCTTGCACCCGACTGAGCTCGAACACGTCGATCAGCCGGGTGCGCGCCTCGTCGCTGTCGTTGCTCGTACGGATTACCTGAATGACCTCGTCGATGTCGGCGATCGCCACGAGGAGCCCGTCGACCAGGTGAAGCCGCTCTCTGCGGCGGGCCAGACGGAAAGCCGATCGGCGGGTGACCACGGAGATCCGGTGGTCGATGTAGACCTGGAGAAGGTCACGCAGCCCGAGTGTCTGCGGGCCGCCGTTCACTAACGCGACGGCGTTGATGTTGAAGGAGTCTTCGAGCGGGGTCACCCGGTACAGCTGCTCAAGCACAGCTTCGGGGCTGAAACCGGTCTTGATCCCGATGACCAGGCGGAGCCCCCGGGTACGGTCGGTGAGGTCTGTGACGTCGGAGATGCCGCTGAGTTTCTTGGAGTTGACACCGTCCTTGATCTTCTCGATGACCTTCTCCGGACCGACAAGGTAGGGCAGCTCTGTGACGACCAGGCCCGTCTTCCGCGCCGTGATCGCCTCGACCGAGACCCGTGCCCGGGTTCGGAAGCCGCCGCGTCCGGTGGCGTAGGCATCCTTGATGCCGTCGAGGCCGACAATCGTTCCGCCGGTGGGGAGGTCGGGCCCAGGCACGAACTCCATCAGGTCCTCAAGGCTAGCCTCGGGGTGCGCCAACAGGTGCCGCGCGGCCCCGACGACCTCGATGAGGTTGTGCGGAGCCATGTTGGTCGCCATGCCGACGGCGATCCCGCTTGCGCCGTTGACGAGGAGGTTCGGGTAGGCGGCCGGAAGGACCTCCGGTTGGGAAAGCTGGTTGTCGTAGTTGGGAACGAATGTGACGACGTCTTCGTCGAGGTTCTCCGTCATGGCTAGGGCTGCAGCGGCCAGGCGGGCCTCGGTGTAACGCGGCGCAGCGGGTCCGTCATCGAGGGAGCCGAAGTTGCCGTGGCCGTCGATGAGCGGCACGCGCAGGGTGAAGCTCTGCGCCATCCGGACGAGCGCATCGTAGATGGCCGTGTCCCCGTGCGGGTGCAGCTTGCCCATCACCTCGCCGACCACCCGGGCGGACTTCACGTGACCGCGGTCGGGGCGCAGGCCCATCTCGTCCATCTGATACAGGATGCGGCGCTGCACCGGCTTGAGCCCGTCACGAGCGTCCGGAAGGGCTCGGGAGTAGATCACCGAGTAGGCATACTCGAGGAACGACCCCTGCATCTCAGCGGAAACGTCGACGTCTTCGATGCGCTCGGCGGACTGTGGGATGGGGGTGCTGTCTGTGCGGCTCATTCGTGGATTCTGCTGAAGCGTGCCTTCGCGGGCACGACCTGATCATCGCGGGGTTTGGAGAGCCTGTGTCAGACTTGCCCCGATGCCCCCCATGTTACCGGCCCGCCGATTCAGTCCCCTCCGCCTTGCCGACGTCATGCCGAGTTGCCTCGATGCGATCCTCGGCGCGCCCAACACGCTCGAACTGCCGCCGACGCCCAAAGTCGTCGTGGTCTTAGCCGACGGGCTGGGTGCAGGGGCGATCAAAGCCAGGGCGGGACACGCCCGGTTCCTTGCGGCGAGACTCGGAAAGACGAGCGTGGTCGACGGGGTGTTCCCCGCGACGACGGCAGCGGGTATCGCAACGCTGACCACCGGAACGGAACCCGGAATGCACGGGCTCGTCGGTTACAAAGTGCTCGGCCCGGGTGGCGACCGTATCGTGAACCAGCTGAGCGGGTGGGACGACGAAATGGAACCATCGACCTGGCAGCGCACACGCACCGTCTTTGAGAAGGCAACGGATGCCGGTGTCATGTCGTTCGCGATCGGCCCGAAGCGGTACAGAACATCCGGGTTCACCCTGGCTGTTCTCCGGGGGGCTGAATACGTGCCGGCTGAAAGTGTGGCCGACCGCTTCGCCGCAGCCCGTCGCATCCTGGACACGCAGCCGTCTGCCCTCGTCTACCTCTATGTGGCTGAACTTGACGTTGCCGCTCACGCGTACGGCTGGGAGTCACCGAGATGGTTGGCAGAGCTGGAGGGCCTCGACGCCGAATTGACCCGGTTCGCCGCTACCCTCCGCCGCGACGAGGGGCTCCTGGTGACAGCGGATCATGGCGTCATCGACGTGCCGGCGGACCGGCATGTCCTCTACGACACCGTCCCGGAGCTGGTTGCCGGGGTGCGTCATATCGGCGGTGACCCACGCTGCCTGCACCTCTACGTGGACCCCGAGGACGATACGGTAACGGCTGAGACGCTTGCGGCGGCATGGCGCGATGCGGAGGGTGAGCGTGCCTGGGTGATGACGCGTGATGAAGCGGTGGGTGCGGGACTGTTCGGGGTCGTTGACCCGGAGGTGCTGCCGCGGATCGGAGATGTCATCGTGTCGGCACGAAAACTTGTCGCCTACTACGATTCCCGAGAAATCAACCAGTCGAGCCGGTCCATGATCGGCCAACACGGCGCGCTCACGGACGACGAAGTGCGTGTTCCGCTCGTGCGAGCCGGCGCTTTCGAACGACGGTAGAGATTAAGCGGGGTACTGGCCGCGCTTCACCTGAGGCTTCGGCAGGCGCATGGCCCGAAGCTGCAAGGCGCGCATGGCGGCATACCAGCGCACCCGCTCCGCCCGGTCAGCGCCGAACTTCGCCTTCACCCGGCGCGTGATGAGGAAACCCAGGACGACGCAGTCGATCACGGCGACCAGGAAGAACGCCCACAGGGCAAGGATTCCATACGTCTGCACAGCGGGGTCGGGCAAGAATGTGAGCAGGATCACAACGAACATGACCGGAATCATGAACTCACCAATCGACAATCTGGCGTCCACGTAGTCGCGCACGTAACGCTTCTGCGGACCACGATCGCGGGAGGTCAGGTACTTCTCCTCACCGGACGCCATGCCGATCCGGGCTCGTTCTCGCGCTGCGGCTGATTTCTGCCGCGCCTGCTTGGCCGCAAGCTTGCGGTCGCCGGGAACCAGGGGGCGCTTGCGGGCGAGCTCCTGCTGTCTGCGCGTCGGGGTCGCTTGGCCTTTCCCGGCGCGGGTGGCTGCCGCCAGTCGGGCGTTCGTCTCCTCCACGGATTCGGACGAAGGTTGCGCGTCGGGGTTCAGGGGTTGCTTTGCCACATCATGTCCTTGAGATTGATTCCCTTAAGATTACCTGCATGACTGACGCCGATCTCACGCCTATCGCTACGACGGACGCGGATCTCCGTGCGGCCGTCGAGCAGGGACTCCCTGCTGCCATAGCCGACCTATGCG
>JAODMM010000031.1 GCA_025465015.1 Cryobacterium sp.
GTGATCACTGCGGGTGCCGATGATGGGGTCGATGAGCACATCCCAGATCTTGGCCAGCGTGACAACCAGGCCGGCAGCGAGCGCAGCTACGCCGAGGGTGTCGGTGAGGTAGTAGACGAGGACCAACCCGGGAAGCGTCGCGAACCCGCCAGTGCCTAAGGATCCGATGGCGTAGAGGACGATCGGTTTCCGCTCCAGCATGCGCATCGGTGCACTCATGCCAAGAGCCTAGAGCCTCCCGCCCGCCGTCTTCCGCCCGCCCACCAGGGTCGCGCTCTTCGGCGGCAAGGGCACGCGCACTCGGCAACGCGCGCACGGCTTTCCGCAACCGGTTCCGGGATGCGGCCGGCGTTCCTAGGCTGGGTACATGGAACATCGCGAGGACAAGTCCACGATTGATCAACGGCTTACCGGAGTGCGGGATCCGCAAGACCCGGACGGCCTGATGACGGTGGAGCAGGCGGAAAACCCGCCTGACCGGGCAGCGTTCGGCACGGATGAGAAGGACACGCTCGACCTGGAGCAGCGTCCGGGGCCCGGCGAGGAAGCATAGGGAAGCCGGGATCAACCCCCAAGGGACGAACCGGCTCCTACCCGTTTCGTCCCTCTCGGCCGGCCTCTTTCGAAGGGGCGTCAATCATGTCCGCCGGTCGAGGGCTCCCTGGTCGAGCCGGAAGGGCGGGTAGTCGTCGCGCATCAGCGCCGCGTAGGCGAAGGCGCGATACATCCAGCGGTGGATCCCCATGATCAGGTTGAACAGCCCTAGCCGGTACACGCCTGTGAACAGCAGAATCACACCGGCGATGAAGACCAGCAGTCCGAGGGCGGAGATCCCGTTGGCACCACTCTGGCCGCTAGAGGCGGCCCATGCTCCCCCACCGAGCGCGGCAATGATGAGCAGGTGGGGCAGAGCGAAGAGCCAGGACTTCACAAGCACCTGCCAGTGGGAAAGCTTGTCGGGATACTGCACGTCGAACGTGGCGGGGTAATCGGTTCTGGCAAGGGTGAAGGGAGGATACCGGTCTGTGCCGAGCACCCCGTTGGCATAGAACGCTACCCGCCAGTTCCAGCGGAAGACGCCGACCGCGAATTGGAACAGAGATGCCGGGTAGCGACCCGTGAACAGGACCATGAACCCTGCCACCACTGTGACCACGAGGAATGCCGCCCAGAGTACGGACAGGACGATGTAGTGCGGGATGGCCAGGAGCCACTTGACCAGCCACATCCACCGGGAGAGGTCCGGGTCTAGGAGACCCTCGAGTCGGCTGGGGTAGGCCCGATCGTCGGCGATGCCGGAGACGACCGGCGAGCCAGGAGCGGTCGACTCCGCGACCGTTGGCGCATCGGCTGGAGATTCGGGTTGCACGGGTGTCCGGGCCGATGACGTCTGTGGGCGGATACCACGACCGAGGCCGGCCGCGCCGATGATGATCAGCGGCAGGCCTGCGACGAGCAGAGCCCAACCGAGAAGCATCAGCTGAGAGTTAGCGAAGGCGCCCATGGAGCTTCCCGCCATGAGTACCCCCACGACGAGCACGAGCATGTGCCCCGCGCTCATTCGTTCTGCCGGTGTTGCCGGGTGCCCCAAGGGTGGGGGCGTCACTGTCGTCATGGTCGTGATCCTTTACTGGTCGGGTAGTTGACTGGTTGATTGATGGACGGTGATTGGTCGGGTGGTCGGCTGCAGGTCGTCATCGCCGATTTTCGGCGGTCATCAGAGCGGATACCCGACGCCGGTCAAGTCTTCCGATGCCGCCCACAACCGGGTGGCGACGACGGGGTCGGATGCTTCGCTCGTGCGCCTGACGAGCCGTGGCGGCCCTGCCGTCCCTCGGCGGTTACCCGGACCGGCGTAACTTCCGCCGGGGACGGGCTCGGTTGCAGCGAACAACGTGGGGGCGGCGCCACCTACAGCGTCCTGGGCCAAGAAGCGGTTGGCGACGCCCACCAGAGCGTTGATCAACGCACCGTAGGACGTGGACCCGAGGTTCGTCGACGCCCACCCAGGGTGGGCCGCCGTGGCGATGACCTTTGAGCCGGAAGCGCCCAGTCGCCGTTGCAGTTCCAGCGTGAAGAGCAGGTTCGCCAGCTTCGACTGCGCGTACGCGGATCCCCGGCGGTATCGCCGCGTGGACCAGTTCAGGTCGTCAAACTCAATTCGGCCGGTGCGGTGAGCGTTGCTTGCCACGGTCACGACACGGCCGGTAACCTGCGGGAGGAGCAGGTTCGTTAGAGCGAAGTGCCCGAGATGGTTGATGCCGAACTGGAGCTCGAACCCGTCTTTCGTGTGACCGAAGGGCGGAACGAGGATGCCGGCATTGTTGACGAGAATATGGATGCCGCCGCTCCATCCCGCTGCGAAAGCATGCACCGAAGCGAGGTCGGCGAGGTCAAGCATGCGCACTTCGGTGGAGCCAGCCACGGTGGCAGCTGCCGCCCGTCCTTTGGATTCGTCGCGCACGGCCATCACCACATGAGCGCCGTGTGCGGCGAACGCACGAGTGGCCTCGAGGCCAATGCCGCTGTTCGCCCCTGTGACTATGATCACCGTGCCGGCGAGGCTAGGCATGCGGTCGGCGGTCCATTCGGATGAAGCGGGAAGCTGCATTGTCATGACTGCCCCTCGGGTTCAACCATACGATGTAAGGCTGTTGGCGAGACCGTACCATACGTTGTAAGGTGCTGTCTACGGCAGAACCGAATAGGAGATCACGGAAATTGGCAGGATCTGAGGGCGCAAGCGTTCGTTCGGCGACCCGATCGGTCTCCCGGGCGCCCGTGACGCGGGATCGAGCAGTGCGCATTGCGGTTAGCCTCGCCGACGCCGGGGGAATTGAATCGCTGAGCATGCGAAAGCTTGCCGGAGAGCTCGGCGTGGAGGCGATGTCGCTGTATTACCACGTGAAAAGCAAGGAAGACATCCTTGACGGCATGGTCGAGGTCGTGGTGGGCGAGATGGCACTCGCCACCCCGGGTGAGCACTGGAAGACAGCGATGCGGAAACGGGCAGAGTCCGAACGAAGTGTTCTCGGTCAGCATCCCTGGGCAATCAGCCTGATGGACTCGAGAACGACGCAGGCGACGCTGAAGTACCACGACGCGATGGTCGGAGCTTTGCGTGAGGCCGGGTTCTCCATGGCGATGGCGGCCCATGCCATGTCCTTGGTGGACAGCTACGTGCACGGCTTCGCACTTCAGGAGGCTTCCCTGCCCCTCAACGGCGCCGGCGACATCAGCGAAGCGACCGAAGCCGTCTTGGCTCAGCAGGAGATGATGTCGGGCACCTACCCGCATCTCGCCGAGATGGCTGGCACCCTCATCCTGCAGCCCGGATACGCCTACGGAAACGAGTTCGAATTCGGGATGCGCGTCATCCTCGATGGCATCGAGCGGATCCTCAGCAGCGAAGGCATCGAGCCGGCGGAGTGAGCTAAGTCCGGGTGGCCGTGCTTTCCCGCTCCATGAGGCGGAAGTTCGCCTGTATTTCGCTTCGGTCCCCCTCTGTGGACGCACCCGTGATCGCACGGTCGAGGAGCGACACGGCCGTGCGAGCGATGTCATCCCTGCCCGGATTGATGCTGGTGAGGCTGGGCGTCGAATAGAGCCCGTCTTCGGTGTCATCGAAGCCGACGACTGCGACGTCACCCGGCACGCTGAAGCCTGCCCGCAGGAGACCACGCAGCGCGCCGAGGGCGAGTGCGTCGTTGAAGCCGAAGACAGCGTCGAAGGGAACGCGGGATTCGATTAGTTGATCGACGGCGTGGACACCCCCTGCCTTCAACCATTCACCTCCGTCGAAGGCGAGACGGGGATCGAACGGGATTCCGGCCCTGTCGAGCGCTGCCCTGTAGCCGGCGAACCGCAGTTCTGCAGCACCGTGGTTGCCGGGTTCTTCTACGCCGATGACGGCGACGCGACGCCGTCCGAGGGCGATGAGGTGCTCAACTGCCACGCGCGCGCCCTCAGAGTTAGCCATGGCGACATGGGGGTAGCCGCTGTCGAAGATGCGGTCGCCGAGCAACACCAACGGGCAACCGACCGTGACCTGGGCGAGATCGCCGGCCGAGAGCACCGTCGGCGCGAAGATTACGCCGTCCACCAGATTTCCGCGGGAACGGGAGAGCACGGCCAGTTCCCGGTCCCTATCGCCCTCCATGGTCTCGACGAATACCCGCAGGCCGACCTCTCTTGCCGCACGAATCACGGACTGCGCCAGCTCCGCGAAATAGGGCTGGTTTAGACTCGGAATGGCCAGGGAGATCATTCCCGTACGGCCATTGCGCAGGTTGCGGGCCGTGAGATTCGTGCGGTAATCAAGGGCTTGGAGCGCCGCCTCCACCCGGGTGCGCGTGGCAGGGCGAATGCCGTCGTAACCGAGAAGCAACCGTGACACCGTCTGATGCGACACTCCCGCTTCCCGGGCGACGTCGTAGATCGTCGGCCGCTTGGCTGGAGTCTCGTGTGCGCTGACCACGTTCCCTCTCCTTCTTCTCATGGATCCGCTTCTGCCTTACGGTAACGGCACCGGGAAGAAGTACCCCGCACACGCGGCATCGATTCACAGGGCCTCGACGCGCCCGCGCAACCGGAATGCACCGACGGCGATCTCCGTGGGGCCCTCTCCGACCGTCACGGCGATCTCCCTGCCCCGGTACCGCACCGCATGTTCGCCTTGCGCCGCGGGAACGGCGGCCGTCAGGCGCATTCGGATCAGACTGGGTGCGCCTGACTCGTCGGGGCCCCATTCGAGGTCCACCTCAAGACCGGGACGGGCGCGAAGTCCGCGGACGCAGCCCGCCGGAACTTCCGCAGGCATGCCTTTCAAGAGATCGAGGCGGCCCTGATGGCTTTGCACCATGCATTCACCGAAGCCAGCCACGAAACCGAGATTTCCGTCGATCTGAAATGGCGGATGCGCAGCCAGTAGATTTGGATAGAGACCTCCGATCCAGGGACCGCGATCGACCTCCATGTCACGGAAAACAAGTTTCATGAGGTCGCTCACCTTGTGCGCCTGGCCGAGGCGGGCGCGCATGAGCAACTTCCAAACGAGGGACCAGCCGGTGGATTCGTCCCCCCGCAGATCGAGGCTGTGCGAAGCCGCGCTGGCCAGCTCCGGCCCCACCGGCCTGTCACCCGGGTGCAGGAAATACAGGTGCGCGACGTGTCTGTGAGTCGGATCGGGGAAGTCGAAGTCGTCTGACCATTCCTGTATGGTGCCGTCCCTGCCGACGACCGGTCCCGGGATGCGGGGACGGGCGCCTGCTGCAGCTGCCACCACCACGTCATCTGTCACCCCGAGCCGGTCCGCATACGCGACAAGGATGTCGAACAGGTCGGCAATGACGACTAGGTCGTATGCAGACGAGCGGGCAGCAGAGGCGATCGTGCCAGCCGGGGTGAGGAACTGG
>JAODMM010000036.1 GCA_025465015.1 Cryobacterium sp.
GCGCCCGCACTGGATGCTCGCCGTGTGTTCGCCGCAAGGTGAACCCAATCCGGGGCGGATCGTCGCCGAACTGCGCAGTGCGGCTGATCCGAGCCGTCTTATGAGTAGACGTGCGGCGCGAGGATTCCGACCGAGCGGAGGTTTCGGTACTTCTCGGAGTAGTCGAGGCCGTACCCGACAACGAACTGGTTCGGGATTTCGAAACCCACGTACTTGACGTCGATCTCGACCCGCGCAGCTTCGGGCTTACGCAGCAAGGCACAGATCTCCACGGATGCCGGGCCCCGCGAGTTCAGGTTCGCCAGCAGCCACGAGAGGGTCAAACCCGAGTCGATGATGTCCTCGACGATCAGTACGTGCCGCCCGGTGAGGTCGGCATCGAGGTCCTTGAGGATGCGGACGACACCGCTGGACTGTGTGCCGGAACCGTAGGAGCTGACCGCCATCCAGTCCATGGAGATGGGGAGGGTGAGCTCTCGAGCGAGATCGGCCATCACCATCACGGCGCCCTTCAGCACGCCAACCAGCAAGAGATCCTTGCCCGCATAGTCGGCTTCGATCCGCCGCGAAAGTTCGGCCAGCTTGGCGTGGATCGTCTCTTCGTCAATCAGGATCTCGGTGAGATCGCCGTCTACGTCGCGGGTGTCCATGGGAGCGGGATAGTCCTTTGCTCAGGGGTCTTCTGCCGCAGGGCTCACGGACGTGCGGTGAAGACCAGCATCCCGTCCTGCCGTTCAACTCTAATGCCTGGCAGATCGAGCGGTTTCTGCCCGTGCCAGTGGGTCACGAGCCTCGCGACGGCCAGCGTGTGCACCCGTTCCAGCGACACCCCGAACTCGCTCTCCACAACGAAGCGGATGATCCGCTGACGCAGCGCCGGCGGGTTGGCGGCAAGCGCGCCAGCCGATACCGCGATGCCAGCTTCCGCCGGTTCGCAGATCTCCTCGACGAGCTCGAGGACCAAGTCATCGAGCGCCGACGAATCCTCGCGCAGCTGCTCGGCAGTGCGCGCGAGGGCTTCCGCGATTCCCGGGCCGAGTTCATGTTCCAGGACCGGGAGGACACGCTCGCGCACCCTGACCCGGGCGTAACGGGTGTCCTCGTTGTGAGGGTCGTCCCAGGGCACGAGCCCGGAGTCGGCGCAGAACTGCCGGGTCTGGGACCGGCGGATGTGCAGGAGCGGTCGCAGGTAGCGTCCGCTCGCCGGCGCCATCCCGTGAAGACTCGTCGCCCCTGATCCCCGGGCGAGACCGAGCAGCACGGTCTCCGCCTGGTCATCGAGGGTATGGCCGAGCAGGATGCCGGTAGCCGCCGTCTGGGCCGCAGCAGCTTCCAGCGCCGCGTATCGGGCAGCGCGGGCAGCTGCCTCCGGCCCGGCACCGGAATCGGGCGAAACCGACACCGGCAACACCAGGACCGGGTCGAGCCCCAGCTCGCGCGCCTGGCGGGCCGCTGCGGCCGCGATTTCCGCAGACCCCTCCTGCAACCCGTGGTCGACGATGACTGCACCCGCGGGGATGCCGGCCGACCGGGCCTCGAAAGCCGTCGCAGCCGCCAGGGCAAGGGAATCAGCCCCGCCGCTGAGGGCGACGAGAACGTGGCCGCTGGCCGGCATCGCGCCCCGCACCGCCCGGCGGATGTCGGCGATGGCCGGAGTCAGCCGGGGTCGGTGAGGAGAGGGCATCCAGTAACGTTATCCGCAGACGTCGAACAAGAGGAGACAGCAGGCCATGGCCGAATATGACGCAGTCATCGAAATCCCGCGCGGCAGCCGCAACAAGTACGAGGTCGACCACCAGACCGGTCGCGTCTACCTTGACCGCGTGCTCTACACCAGCTTCGTGTACCCGACGGATTACGGCTACTTCGAGAACACGCTCGGTCTCGACGGCGACCCGGTGGACGTCCTCGTCCTGCTCGATTACCCGCTGTTCCCGGGGGTCGGCGTCTCGGTGCGGCCGGTAGGTGTGTTCAATATGACGGATGACGGCGGCTCAGACGCCAAGGTCATCGCCGTGCCCGCAGGTGACCCGCGCTGGGCGCACATTCAGGACGTGAACGACATCCCCGAATTCACCCGCAAGGAGATCGAGCACTTCTTCGAGCACTACAAGGACCTCGAGCCTGGCAAGTGGGTTAAGACCGAGGGTTGGGGCGACGCTGCAGAGGCAGACCAGATCGTTCGCGACGGCATCGAGAAGCTCGCCTCCGAAGGGCACTAGCCGCCGGGTCGCCGGTGGGATGTCTCGGTCCCACCGGCGACCCAGAAGGCACCGATCCCCGGTCGTCTTCGTCACCCCCGTCGAGCTCCCGGCCGGGCTCCCTTTGCGAGAGGGTCAGCCCGAGGGGCGACCGACGCGGGGTGCCACCTCGCCGGGCGACCAGATGCTGTGGATGCGGACAGGTTTGCCGTAGTTGGGTGCTTCGAGCACTTGACCGCCGCCTGCGTATAGTGCCACGTGGTAGTAATTCCCCGGGCTTCCCCAGAAGACGAGGTCACCAACCTGAACCTGCGAGAACGGCACCAGCCTGCCCCGCGCGGCCATCGTGTTGTACTGGTTCGTCGCTGAGTGAGTTCCGACGCTGATGCCGGCCGCCGCATAGGCTGCCTTCGTCAGGCCTGAGCAGTCCCAGACATCGGGGCCTCTGCCGCCGAGGCCATAACGGTCACCGAGCTGGGCCCGGGCGAAGGCCATCGCCGTGGAAACCGCATTCGCGCTCGGGGCTGGGGCTGGGTTCGAGGCAGGCGCAGGAGCAGGCGCAGGCGGAGCTGGCACGGGAGCAGGCGGCGCAGGAGCAGGCGGCGCCGCGGGCACAGGTGGCGGCGGTGAGACGGGCGCCGGTAGGGCAGGCGCCGAGACCGGTGGGGCGACCGGGGCAGGAGCGGAGCCGCCTGCGGAGCCTGCGGAGCCTGCGGACGAGTCCGAGCCATTCTGGGCCCCTCGCGCTCCCCCGCCGCGTGATGGCCGCGAGGCAGAAGGGTCATCGGCTCCCACCTGGGCCTGCGCCTGGGCCTGCGCGTTGGCCAAAGCGACCGCTGCCGCTTGCGCCTGCGCCTGCGCCCGGTAGCCCCGCTCCGCTTCCGCGGTCGAGTCCTTGAGCACCGCGAGCTGTTCGAAGAGCTCGTTCGACCTCTTCTGCTCCGTTTCAAGAGCCAACTGAGCCGCTTGCGCCGCGACGTTCGCGTCGTCGAACTTCGCAAGCGAATCCTTGCTCAGCCGTTCACGTTCGGTCTTCGCCGAAGCCGCCTGAGCTCCCAGAGACGCAGCGCTGTTCTTGTCCTGGCTCGCCTGGCGGTAGATCGTCTCGGATTGTTCACTGTTCTTGCTCGCCGTGCCGAGCTGGTGCAGAAGGTCTTCCGCGCCACCACCGTTGAGGAAAAGGTTCAGGGACAGGTCCTGCGCCCCTGTCTTCGCCAAGTGCGCGGCGATGAGGCCGGCGCGCATCTTGGAAGTCTCCGCCTTCGCGCGCGCCGCTTCCGCTTGCCCGATCAGGCTGGCCTCGCGGCTGGTCGCGGCTTCGAGGTCGTCTTGCGCCATGCGGTACGCCTCAGCGGTGATCTGCGACGTCCTCGACGCCGCCGCTGCCGCCGTCTCGAGCTCGCTCAACAGGCCGCTGATCTTGTCGATCTCAGCCTGCTTGGTGGCTTCACTCTCCTTGGCCTTCTGGACGTCATCCCAACTCGGGTATCCCTCGTCCGCGAAGGCGGCTGGCGTAGCTACCCCAGCGGATGCCACGACGGCACCGACAGCGCCGATCGCGACAGCCGAGAACAGAGTCGCCGGCTTCACGCGGGAGAGCGGGCGGGTCGTGTTGTCAGCCAAGGGGAGCTCCCCGGTCCGCCATGAACGGGGCCGGATTTACCCGGCTGCCGTTGATTCTGACCTCGAAATGGAGGTGGCAACCCGTGGAGGCTCCCGTCGTGCCGGAACTTGCGATGTTCTGCCCGGCGCTGACACGCTGGCCGTAGCCGACGAAGATTCCACCCTCTCGGATGTGGGCGTATCCGGTCGCCTCGCCGCCGCCATGATCGATGAGCACGAAGTTGCCGTACGTGCCATTGCGGCCGGCGTAGATGACCGTGCCCTCGTGAGCGGCGTAGATCGCACGGCCGCAGCCGGTGCCGATGTCGGTTGCGTAGTGGTATCCGCTGCTGCAACCGTCGCTGCCACAGAGAACGGCGCGGGGCCCGAAGACGTCGGTGACGCGGCCCGCGGCCGGAACCGCCCAGCCGCTGCTGCTCACATAACCCCCGCCGAGCCCGGCTCCGGCGTATCCTCCGCTTCCACCGCCTCCGCCACTGCCGCGACTGGATGAAGCCGCGGCGGCCGCAGCGGCAGCCGCGGCGGCCGCGCGGTTCGCTTCAGCCACTCGCGCCGCCTCAATCGCCGCCAGACGTGCCCGTTCGGCCACGCCTGCTTCATAGCCTGCTGCGGTCTTCGCCTGGGTGTCCTGCATGAACGCCAGTTGGGCGGCGAGTTCGATGCTCTTGGCCTCGGACTCAGCCAACGCGCTGGCTGATGCCTCGGCTGCTGCCTGGGCCGCAACCAGGGCGTCCTCCGCCTCGACCCTCAGCGTCTCGCGTTCAGCCTGAGCGATTTTCGCCTGATCCCCCAACGCCTGGGCGGTGTTCTTCGCCGACTGCGCTTGTTCGTAAATCCCGGTACTGCGCTCGACCAGCTTGGACATGTTCCCCAGCTTCGAGAGCAGCTCGTCGGCGCCCTTGCCCGCCTTCTCCCCGTCGAGGAAGAGATTCACGCTGAGGTCTGTGCCACCGGTGCGGTAGAGCTGGGAAGCGAGCTGACCCGCCTGGCGGGTCGCCGCATCCGCGGTCGCCTTGCTCGCGTCAGCTTGGGACTGCAGTTCCGTAGCCCGCCTCGTCGCGTCGTCGAATTTTTGCTGGGCGACCTGGAGCTCGAGGCCGCGCTTCTCGGCTTCGGCAGCGGTCTCCTCGACCTCCACCTGGAGATTAGCGATGAGGCCCTTGATCTGGCTGACCTTGCCTGCTGCAGCGGAGGTGTCTGCCTTCGCGTTCTGCAGGTCCTCCCAGGTCGGGTACTCGGCGGCGTTGGCCGGCACGGCAAGGCTCACCGTCAGCACGAGAGCCGCTCCCAAGGCTGTGATCACGGTCGCAACAGGGCGGGTCCTGACCTCTGGGCCGGTGCGACCTTTCCGTCGAGTCCCGGCACAGCGCGCCAGAAAGCCGCCATCGTCCGCGGTTCGTTTGCGATTCATAAATTCATTCCCCCGTCAGCACTGCTGAACACTTCAGTAACAGTGTTAACACTGTTCACAGTAACAACGCGGGCTCGGGTTTGCCCAGCATTCCGCTGAATCTAACCCGTCATCCGCATGCATGCTGCGTTATCCAGCGGCGAGGTGGAAAGTGCCCGGCGATCCCACTTCCTTGCCCCACTGGCACGGCTCCGCGGGCAATTGCGCAGCACGGCGGGACCCCGATTTTGGCAAACGGGCACATGCACCGTATGCTTATGCGTCGGAAGTCATGCGGTTTATGACGACTCGGCCCCATCGTTTAGTGGCCTAGGACGGCGCCCTTTCACGGCGTTAACACGGGTTCGAATCCCGTTGGGGTCACACAACAGAATATGCAGTACAAGTAAATAAAATAGTTTCACATCAAGGCCCTGTAGCGCAGTTGGTTAGCGTGCCGCCCTGTCACGGCGGAGGTCGCGGGTTCAAGTCCCGTCAGGGTCGCAAAGGCGACAAGCCCTTTCGAAAGGAAGGGCTTTTGCCTTCGAAGGCGACTTTTCGAGGTCGTCTTCGGCTCTGTAGCTCAGTTGGTAGAGCGTTCGACTGAAAATCGAAAGGTCACCGGATCGATGCCGGTCGGAGCCACTGGTCCTATCTCGAGGCTTCTACTCGGGGTGGGGCCTTTTCTTTTCCCAGATCAGCGCTGGATTCGCGGATATTTCACCCCCGTCCGCAGTATCGTTCGAGTAGCCGCCGGAATGGGTCGATATTGACCTTCCGACTGCACATTGAAGAACTTCGACATCGGGACTACTCCCCGCTTCGCAGCTAGTCGCCGTGTATCCGCGTACATATGTGTGACCAGCAGCGCCGAGTGCCCGAGAATCGCCTGCACGTCCGGAACCGCGAGGCCCGCATCGAAGAGGAGCACCGCCGCCGTGTGGCGGAGGTCGTGGATGCGCAGGTCGGGCCGGCCGATGGCCGCGCGAAGGGTCTCCCAGTCGACTCCTCGGCGCGCGTTGTGGTTGGTGAGCCGGCCGCCGTCGGGACCGGCGAACAGCAGATCGCTCGCGTGCTTGCCCCTCGCGGCCGCCTCGGCGTAGGGACGGAGAGCGTCGATCAGTGGCACGTCGCGGGACGTGTGGCTCTTGGGCGACTGTTCGATCAGTTCGCCGCGCTGGCCAGGACTTAGCGACCGACTGACGCGGATGATGCCACGCTTGAAGTCGACGTCGCCGACTCGCAGAGCGGTCGCCTCCCCCGCCCGCATCCCGGTATAGACGAGCGCCGCAAGGTAGCCGCGGTACGCGCCCTCGGGAACAAGGTCGAGCAGGACGCGAATCTGGTCGAGGGTCAGCGCCCGCGAGACGGGCGAGATGGACTCGCGCATGCTCGGCCGTTTGACCTCGCGGGCCGGGTTGTAGTCGATGAACCGGGATCGGCGCGCGCCATCGAGCAAACGCGAAAGCACAGCGAGTGCATCGTTCTTGGCGGAGGCTCCGCCCGACCACGCCACCATCGCCGACTCGATCATCGGCGAGGTGATGTCCTCGAGCCTGTGGCGGCCGAGGGTCGGCTTCACGCGGAGTCGCCAGGCGACGCTGTAGCAGCGCGCGGTAGCGGGCCGCACCGATGACTCGATCGCCGGCCAGTACTTCTCGTACCACTGCTCGAGCGTCATCGAGCCGTTCGGGTTGCGGCCGGCGACCAGCTTCGCGAGCTCGCGCTTGGCTTCGGTCAACGTCAGGAACGTGCGCGATCGTTCCGCGGCGCCGCCCTCGACGCTCGGGCCGACGACGCGGATCTGGTACCGCTGCCGGTCGGCTCGCCAGCGGATGCCCTCTGGGAGCGGGCGTCCCGTGCGCGGATCAACCCTCGTCGGGGAATCCCGGCTGGGCCGCCCGGCCATCAGCTTTCCGTCCCACCTCGCGCTAGCAGATCGTCGATCGTGTC
>JAODMM010000052.1 GCA_025465015.1 Cryobacterium sp.
GTCGACGGGTCGGTTGCTCTGCCCCCCGCTGTGGTGGATGAATTCCGCACGCTCGTCGCCGCCAAGTTCGCCGACACGATGTTCTTCGATGAGACCAAGGACGCGATGGTGTCGGTCGAGCAGCTCACGGATGTGGACAGCGCGACCTTCAAGGCCGCCCAGCCCTCCTTCAACGAAGCCGCCTTCGCCATTCTTGTGGATCACGGGCTGGGCGTGCGTTTGGGGGATCGGGAGGTTCCGGATGCGCACGGCCGCGTTCCGTTCCGGATCGATCCCACCATCATCTCCACCGATGTGGAGTCGGTTCTTTTGGACAAGGACCACGCTGCGGAACGGGCACTAGCTTTCTTCGCCGAGACCGGGCCCCTGCCGACGGTATGGCGCTCCGTAGGCGACTCACGAAGTGACTATCTGATGGCCGACCACCTGCACGCGGCGGGTTATGACGTTGCGCACGTCGATGTGCGTCCCGCGGACGGGATCCTCGAGCGACCCTACCCAGTCATCGTCATGGGTGAGCAGATCCACGACGAAGCCGGAGCGAGTTTCCTGGACTATTGGGTCGACAAGCTGGGGCTTCGCCGAAGCTGACCCGGTCTGGTGCGAGACAGCATCGAACTGGCCTGAAATCAGTGTGAGTTGCAGCCGCGTCTCTGGCTCTGGTTGGAAGCGGACCCTCTCGGTGAGGTCCAGTCAAGGCTGCAGAGCACGGACAAATCCGACGCTGCGGGGAATGGACTAGTCGGCGATGAAGCGCACACCATTCTGAAGCCTGCTGCGCAGTTCGAAGACCTTCTCGAAGCTGCCTCGTTCCATTCCCGGAAGTCCGTCGCGAAGAAGACCGACCAGTCGGGAGCGGGGAACGGTGATGATCGTCGGTCGGCGGCCGCGCCCCGGGACGGTGAAGGGCTGCTCGGCAGAGCCATCCGGAACCGTGATCACCAATGCCGTGAACCGCACCTTCACCGAACGGGCCAGGGAGCGTGCGCTGCGCTCGAGGGCTGCCATGGGCTCCTCCCCTGGGTCAATCACGTCGCCGACGAGTTCACCTCGGCGCAACTGCACTATTCCGCCCCAGTCCTCTGACAGCACCGCGAACAAACCGGCAGGCCCGAGAACGACATGGTCGAGTTTGCGGGCGTCACGACCCGGGTCCACATCGTGCCAGGCCGTGAAGCCGATACCCAATCCAGCGATGAGCTGCGCCGTCGCTTCCTCGGCCAATGCCTTAGCCAGTGTTCGGCGGATCTCCCGAGGCGCTGCCCGCACTAACTCTGGATCGTAAGGATCCTGCAGACTGGTCCCACGTCCCGCCCACTCTCGCACCAGGGCGAGATACTGCTGGCGGGCATGGCCGCCCGGGTGCCCGTATGTCCGAGCCCGCGGCCCCGAGTGGCCCGGCCCGGATGCGCCAGGGCTGCCGGCGCGTCCGGCACCTCCGCCCCCTGCCGCACCGTAGCCGGGACCGGCCGGCCTCGCCCCTGCGGGTTCAGCGTCGGCAAACCGGGCTCGGTCGTACGCGGCGCGGTTCGCCGGTGTTCCCACAAGCTCCCACGCGTGCTGCACGGCGTGAAAACGGGTGGCACTTCCTCCGATGTCGGGATGCGTCTGCCGCAGCAATCGCCGGTAAGCCCGCCGCAACTCATGCTCGCTTGCGGAGGCGCTGACCCCCAGAACCTCGTAGGGCGTTGCCGCAGCCGGGCTCTCTGGCATCCTGGGCGGTCTCTTTCGGGGTTGGTCAGGGAAAAGGTCGTGTCAACGTTCGGTACCTCACGATAGTCACCGAAACTGGCATCTCGCCGGATTTCCAGCATAGGCTCGTTGGATGAGGCACTTCGAACAGGGCGACTTCGTACAGGGCGAGTTCGCTTACCGCGACCTGAACCTGGTGGTGCGGCGGTACGGTGATCCCGCAGCACGACCGGATGCTCGCTCCTATCTGCTCGTGCACGGGATAGGGGTCTCGGCCCGCTACTTCGTGAAGCTCATCGAGCAGCTTCGTCCCCACGGCATCGTCTACACCGTGGACATGCCTGGCTTCGGGTCAGCACAGCCGAAGCCTCGCCGCGCCCTCAGCATCGAAGACCTCGCGGAGCTCATCCTCGCCTTCGCCGATGAATGGAACATTCGCAATCCCGTGCTTGTCGGCCACTCGATGGGAACGCAGATCGTCGTCGAGATGGCTATCCGGAATCCGGGCATCTCCGACTGTCTGGTGCTCATCGGACCAGTCGTCGACCCGGCCGCACCGTCGGCGGTGCGACAGGGGTTCCGCCTTCTTCGCGACGTGTTCATGGAGCCACCCGGATCGAACTGGATCGTCTTCACCGACTACCTGAAGTGCGGGCCCCGCTGGTACCTCACCGCGCTTCCCGCGATGCTGTCGTACCGGATGGAGGAGAGATTGCCGCTCCTCACCGCCTTCACCCTGGTCATCCGGGGGCAACGAGACCCTGTCGCCCCCGGCGACTGGGTCGAGGGGATGACCCGCGCCCTCCTTCGCCCTGGCCGATTCGAGGCTCCCCGCGCGCCGCACGTCGCCCAATATGCGGCAGCACCCGCGGTGGGAGAGGCGATCCTCGCGCACGTCGAGGCCGCTGCCGCGGGGAACGGGCTCGAGCACGGCTTGAGCGGAAGACAGGGGATCAGTCCAGGGGGCGGACCGGCACAATGACGCCACTCGCCCGGGGCTGGTACTGGTTGCTCGACTACCTCTACGTTGGCTTCTGGCAGGTACACGGTTCGCTGTTCAGAGCGGATGCGAACAAGTACCTGGTCGGTGAGCGCGCCCCGGTCGTCCTCCTCCCAGGCATCTACGAGACCTGGCAGTTCATGCGTCCTGTCGCCGACCTGCTGCATGAACGAGGCCATCCCGTCCACGTGGTCACCGAGTTGGGTTGGAACCGCCGGACCGTGGTCGATAGCGCGCAAATCGTGGCTGGATTGATGACGTCGCGGAAGCTCTCCAACGTCATCATCATCGCCCACAGCAAGGGCGGCCTCATCGGCAAATACCTCATGATGTCCCCCGAAAACGCGAACCGGATCAACCGCATGGTGGCCATAGCGTCTCCGTTCTCGGGATCCTCCCTTGCGCGCTACACGGTCCTGCCGAGCTTGCGTGCTTTCCTGCCCACCGACCCGATGATCCAGATGCTCGTTCAGGAGCAGTTCGTCAACGCCCGCATCACATCGATCTTCGGCATCTTCGACCCGCACATCCCTGGTGGCAGCTCGCTTCCCGGTGCGACAAACATTCAACTTCCCGTGGCCGGGCATTTCCGGATCATGGGAGACCCAAGGCTCCTCGACGCCGTCGACCGGGCGTGCGCCGCCTGAGGATGCAACGGGTCGGGTCATGATTGTCCGAGCATCGCAATCAGCTCCGACTCGACCGAGCCGAGCCGAGCGGGATTGAGGGTCACACCTGCAAGGTAGTGGTCGACCACACGCGGGTCGACGTAACTCTTCCGAGCGATGGCAGGGGTGTTGCCAAGCACGGATGCTGCCTCCCTCATGGCTTCGGCGACAGCGGAGGCGCGGCCCCGCTGCGTCTTCTCCGGCCCGTGCCTCGCGAGGCTGGCTGCGGCGGCGGCCGTTCCACGAAGCGTGCGGAAGTCTTTGGCGGTGAAGTTGCCGCCGGTCCGTTCGCGCACGTAGTCATTGATTTCGCCCGCAGACAGCCCGTGCCATTCCGTGCCGTCGAACCACGACAGCAGTCGATCCTCGGGATCCCGCTCTTGTGCACTCCGGACGAACTCTGCAAGGTCGGGGTCGTCGATGTCACTCTGCCACGGTTGACCGCTCTTGCCCGGGAAATCGAGGGAGACCACTGAGCCGGTGATCGTCGCGTGGGCTCCGGTCAGCGTGGACAACCCGAGGCTTCCGTGTTCGGCGGCGTAACGCTCGCTCCCGATGCGAAGGGAGCCGGTGTCGAGCATCCGGAACGCGGCGGCCAGGGCACGGTCCTTGGTCACCCCTCCCGCACGCAACGTCCGAGTCACCTGTCGGCGGGCGCCCGGCAATGACGCGGCAAGCTCCAGGGCACGCTCGAACTTGAGGCGGTCCTTCTGCTCCCGCCATTGCGGGTGGTAGATGTACTGGCGGCGACCTGCGCTATCGGTTCCCATCGCCTGGATGTGACCGTTGGGATACGGGGCGATCCAGACGTCCGTCCATGCCGGAGGAATGGCAAGGCTGTTCAGTCGACTCCGCACGAGAGGGTCGGTGACGGTCAGGCCGCGAGGATCCCGGTAGCTGAAACCACGGCCGGAGCGAACGCGCGTGTAGCCGGGACGCGACGTCGAGCTTCGGCGGAGCCGTGGCATCAATTCCTCCGGTTTCTCACATCTCGCGTTCGAGCATAGGGCGGACGTGGGAACCCGGCACGCGGCTTGCGCGAGCCCGGGAAACGTGCTGGGCCGCGCCTACACAGGAGCCCCACCCAACCCAGCTCCTTCTGCGCGAGCAGCGCCGCCCGGTCAGCCCGACGTTCCCGTTTCCGCATGAGCGGCACCGACGGGCTTCGACTCGTGCGAGCCGCGCTGGCGCAGAAATATCGACAACACGACCATGCTGCCCACGGCGAGGAACTCCGACTGCCAGTTCTGCAGTGTGCGGTTCCAAAAGTCCGGCGAGACGATGTATTCGCCCCAGGAAACGGGATCCTGCAGGTTGCCGATCTGCTGTTCGTTGTACTGGACGACGCCGGCGGCGGATTGCGCGGTCCACGACAGGAAGAAGATCAGTGTCATCACGATCAGGAGGGAATTGGAGTAGACCGCCAGCCTGAAACCGCGCACCCTCGCCCAAGCAGGGGAATCAGGCGCGGCGAACGCGCCTACGCCTTGCTCCTTGTCGGATTCCGGCCCCTGGGTGCCCGGCTCACTCGATTCGGGAGAGCCGATCTGGACGAACCAGATTGTCGCGGCGATGAACAGGATGAACTGCAGGTACTCCGACTGCCAGTTCTCCGCAACATCCACCATGAAGTACGAGGACGTCACATAGTGAAGCAAGGACACCTCGCTGAAGCCTTCGCTGACCTGTTCTTCGTTGTACAACGCGACGCCCGTGAGAGCCTGGCCGATCAGCGACAGCAGGAAGATGAGCGCGAAGAACAAGCTGAGCCCGTGATGGTGAAGGACCTGTTTCATCTTGGCCTCCCTTAGATCTGCATCCATGCGGCAACGAACATGCACAGCAGCCCGAGGCCGATGAAGGCCAGGTAACCGGCAAAGACGGCGCGCATCTCATTCCCCTTTCACAGCGCAGTGGTACGGGCGGTCCTGTCGCTGCGTGCATCCCGCCGCGGTTACTCGCCACCCGCTTGATTCGAGAGTGAGGAAGAGGACATCCGTTGCGAGCTTCACCTGTGCGCCGCGACCGTATGCCTGAACGTCATGCGCGGCCCCCATGGTCGGGAGCTCGAGCGTTGAAAGCGCCTGGCCGCAGGACGTGCCCGCTTCCTGCTCCACGGATGCCCGGGTGCCTTGCGCGAGGAGTTCGCAGGCCCCATCGGTGTCGCCGTTGGTGAGCGCCTCAGCGAATTGGGTGGCAACGGCAGTTGCAGCCGCGTCGTCGCCTGCCCCACCGGAGCATCCGACGAGGGCGAACAGGAGGGGAACGGCGAGCAGAATGGTCGTCCGATGACCGCCTGTGATCCTCATGCTGGTCAATGTACCCCGAAGCCGTCGACGCCGCTTCGGGAAGGGCGCCTAGTCCCGCAGGAGATGCGCGGGCACTGCGAGGGCGAGCGAGACGCAGAGGATGCCGGCGAGGAAGATCGGGAGCTGCCAGGCTGTCACGGTGAAGGCCAGCGCGAACAGCCAGAACCCGAAGACGAAGATGGCCAGCGCGATGATGAAGGCGACGACGTGCATGGGGAGGGTCCTTTCCTGCGGAGCCGGCGTGGAGACAGCGGGCCGATCATTCGAGCGTACCGGGTCAGCGGGATGTGGGCTTCACCAGGCGTGGCAACAACAGCCAGAGCATGAGGGTGACCGCGAGCATCGCCCCGCCCGCTATCAACCCCGCCTCGCGTCCGACCACGACGTCGAAGATGAGGAGGACAACCCCCGTGAGGACGATCGCCACGCCCGCCAGGGTTGCCCTCACAAGCACATGACCGACCCGCACGATCTCAGCCATAGCGCGCCGCCGAAAGAGGAACCGGTGCAGGCTCACTGGCCCTAGGCCGATCGCGGTGGTGAGTGCGGCGGCGCAGACGAGGACCAGGTAGACCGTGATCTGGTACTGGTCGAGGTCCGTGAACCGCGACTGGAATGCGACGGCGAGCAGGAACCCGGCGATGATCTGACTTCCGGTCTGCGTAACACGAAGCTCCTGAAGGAGCGAATCCCAATTCCGATCGAGCCGCTCGGTAGGCGTCTCGTCGCGTTCGTAACGCTCGGATCGCGAGCCGGCTGTCGAGGTGGAATGGATCCCGGTCATGCACAGAATGCTACTGTGATGGCACCAGTTGGAGGGGCATGCGGCCCGGTTCTGAGGCCGTCGAGCTCCCCTCACGTGCGAGAGGAAAAAAATGCAAGCCTCGGAAACACTGAGCAAGAACCTTCAATCCGTCCTGGTCGACCTGATCGAGTTGCACATCCAGGGCAAGCAGGCGCACTGGAGCATCGTGGGCAAAAACTTCCGCGACTTGCACCTGCAACTCGACGAGATTATCGAGGACGCGCGTCTCTTCTCCGACGAACTGGCCGAGCGGATGCGTGCGCTCGATGCCCTTCCCGATGGACGAAGCGAGACTGTTACCAAGACGACGAACCTGCCGAAGTTCCCCACCGGCGAGGTCGACACGACGGAGACCGTGGGGCTGATCACGGAGCGTCTCGACGCTGTAGTGGACAACATGCGAGCCGTGCACGATGAGGTCGACGAGGAGGACCCGACCACGGCCGACCTCCTGCATGCATTCATCGAGAAGCTCGAGCAGTATGCGTGGATGGTCAGTGCCGAGAACCGCGCACCGCGGAAGTCCACCTCCAAAACGACGACGAAGTCGTCGACCAAGGAATCGGTTAAAGCTTCATAGCGCCGCCGGATCGCGCTGCCCGCCCGCGATGCGCGGGAGAGAGGGTGTGTCGAGGGTGCGCTCTGACCCCTGGGTCGCCGGGAGATGAACCGCTCAGTGAGTTGGGCAGCTTCCGCGCCCAGGGGTTGGCGCCCGCGATTCGTGCAGCCGCCGATAACCGCAGAAACTGCGCCAAGCATCAGCCGTCCACTTCCTGGCCTCAGGGCCCGATGCTGTGGGCTGGAAGCGCTCGGGGGGTCTTAAGCGTCCGCGGGATCGGTGGTCGCGCCGGTCGGATCTGCATCGGACACCGGATCGGTGATCCTCCCGGTTGGTGCGGCGTCGTGGACGATGTGGGCGGTGCCGAGGTGATCCGCCAGCAGGCGGCCGGCTTCCA
Source organism: Cryobacterium sp. (assembly GCA_025465015.1). Lineage (GTDB taxonomy): Bacteria > Actinomycetota > Actinomycetes > Actinomycetales > Microbacteriaceae > Cryobacterium. Next base: position 7,431 of record JAODMM010000052.1, read on the forward strand.
CTGCTTCCTCCTTGCTGGAGTAACTGCTCGATCGTTCGGGGTCCCCGATGACGCGCGTCACCCATTGTCCGCGCTTGTCGATCGTCTCAACATCTCCGTCGGTCATGTGCTGTTCCCTTCGGTCCGAATTCAGGGGTGAGGAAGTCAAGGGCGGCTCGTACGGCTGCCGGGACCCCCGCGTGCTCGCACTCAGCTAACCAACCCTCCGTCCTGGGAACAACCCCCTTCCCCTGGTCGCGGGTGCTGCGAGGGTTGGCGTCACGAGATGCGGTTGAGGCGCCCGGCATGCTGAGGTGTTCGGCTGTACGGGTGCATTCCAATTGACTTCTTCGAAGCTATGTTCGAAAATAGAGTATGTCTTTGCCGGCCCCCGCGCTCTCCCCCGCAGCCTCGGCGCGGGAGCAGGTTGCCGAGCTGCAGTCACGTATCTCCAGCATGGAGGCGACGAAGCTGTCGAGCAAAACCCTGCCCACCCTCCCAGCTCTGGCCGACATCCTGCCTGGAGGCGGGCTCAAGCAGGGGGCGGCGTATTCGGTGGCGGGCTCCACCACGCTGGCAATGGCGCTCCTCGCGGGCCCTTCGCAGAGTGGCGCCTGGTGTGGGGTCGTCGGTCTGCCCGATTTCGGTGCCGAAGCCGCCACCCGTTTCGGAATCGATCTCGCACGCCTGGTTCTTGTCCCCACCCCCGGCGACCAATGGCTCACCGTCACAGCTGCCCTCGTCGATGTGCTCACCGTGGTCGTCACCCGGGCGCCGCTGCGCACAAGCGAAGCGGATGTTGCCAGGCTGGGTGCCCGCCTCCGTCAGCGTGGATGCACCCTGGTCGTGATGGGTGCCTGGCCGCAGAGCGAAACCCAGCTGAGCATCACCACGAGTCGGTGGACAGGCCTTGGCCAGGGCCACGGTTACCTCTCGGGGCGTGAGGTAACGGTGACCTCCACCGGGCGAGGCGGCCTGGGCCGGTCCCGCAGTGCCCGGCTCTGGCTCCCCGACCAGGCGCAGGGATTCCGTACGGTGGAGACGCTGCGCCGGGTCGGATCTTCCCTGCCAGCGGCCGCGGCGGGCTGAGATGTCCCAGCGCCCCATCCGCACGATTGTGCTCTGGTGCCCGGACTGGCCGGTCACAGCGGCCATCCAGGCAATGGGGCTGAGTCCGGAGTCCCCGCTCGCTCTCATCGACAAGGGCCTCGTTTTCGCCTGCTCACGCCCGGCGCGGCAAGAGGGCGTGAAGCGGGGGTTGAAGCTGCGGGAGGCGCAGTACCGCTGTACCGGGCTGGCCGCGCTCCCGTACGATCCGGCGCTCGACAGCCGGGCGTTCGAACCGGTGATCAGCCGGATCGAAGAGGTCACCCCCGGGGTCCAGCTGATTCGTCCCGGCACCTGCGCCATCCGTTCCCGCGGTCCCAGCCGATACTACGGAGGTGAACAGGAAGCGGCGGATGCCCTCCTCCAGTGCCTGGTCGCCCTCGGCGTTCCCGATGTTCGGGTCGGTGTGGCTGACGGCCCTTTCGCCGCCGAGCAGGCGGCCCGCAGCACGCGCCACCCCGCCGAGAGCCCCGGCGGTACCCTCGGCGGTACGGTGCGGATCGTGCCGCCGGGGGAATCACCCGCATTCCTGGCCCCCCTACCGGTCGGCATCCTTGTCGATGACCGGCTGGCACTCCTGCTTCGCCGGCTCGGCGTGCGCACCCTCGGTGATTTCGCCGCCCTGGATTCCCTTGACGTGCTCCGCCGTTTCGGTGTCGAGGGTGCTCAGGCGCATGAGAAGGCCAGCGGGGTGGAGCGTACCCGGGTGGTGGCCCGTATCCCGCCGAAGCTCTTCGACGTTGCCATTGAGTTCGAACCATCGCTGGAACGCACCGACCAGGTGACTTTCGCCATCCGTGCACCCGCCGATCAATTTATCGACACGCTCACCCAGGCCAGGCTCGTCTGCACGGCCATTCGGATCGAGGTGCGCACCGAGTCCGGGGGAATCCAGGAGCGCAGCTGGCTGCACCCGCGCTGGTTCAGCGCAGCGGATGTCGTCGACCGGGTCCGTTGGCAGCTCCAAGGCGGCCAGGCGATCGAAACCGGGCTGAACTCGGGCGTCACGCGGGTGCAGATCTCCCCGGAACGCGTGGATTCAACCGGCAACCACGAGGAAGGACTCTGGGGATCCGGGCCCGACGAACGCATCCACCACGGACTCACCCGAGTGCAGAGCATGCTGGGTCATGAAGGGGTGCACACGGCCGTGATCGCCGGGGGACGGATGCTCACCGACCGGCAGATTCTGGTGCCCTGGGGGGATCGCCCGCCCGGCGACGGGGCCGTACTCACCCAGGCCCAGGCCCAGCCGTGGCCGGGTAGCCTGCCGGGGATTGCTCCTGCGACGGTATTCGCGACACGGCATCCGGTCTCCCTGTTCACGGCCTCCGGCGCCCCTGTTGACGTCGATGATCGCGGCCTTGTCACCGGCGTACCGGGCACCTTCTCCCCGACCGGCAACCCGGCCGACCTGTGCCGCGTAGAGGCTTGGACGGGCCCCTGGCCTGTCACCGAGCGCTGGTGGGATCCGGAACGGGGGCGACGGCTGCATCGGTTCCAGGTGATCGACAGCGAGGGGAATGCCTGGCTGCTCACGTTGGAGGAGCATTCCTGGTGGGCGGAGGGGCGTTATGACTAACCCCGGCTTCAGCGAGGGCAATTCCCTCGCACCCGCCGTTCCACCCCCGAGCCTGGCCATGAGTGCCCCCTGTGGTCTCGTCGCGCAGGCGACCGGCGGTGCCGCGCTTATCGCATCAGAGGTTTGCTGATGGGCTGGACCAACCCACCCGTCCCCTGGTCGGAACTGGAACGGAAGCTTTCCAACCGCCACCGTCCGAGCGATCTGCCCCCGGAAGCCGACGGCGGGGACAGCCCAGCCTGGTCGCGGAAGCGCCAGCCCTATGAGCGGATCGGACCCCAGGCGCCGAACCCACAGCCCGGCCTGGTGCCCGGGGCGACTCCCGACCCGGGCAGCGGCGTGACCTCTGGCCTGACGACCGGCGTGACCTCCGGCCTGACGACCGGCGTGACCTCTGGCACGCCGGTGCCGTATGCCGAGCTACATGCACATTCCAATTTCAGCTTCCTGGACGGGGCCAGCTCCCCAGAGCAGCTCCTGGAGGAAGCGGCCAGGTTGGGTTTGTCCGCGCTGGCCCTCACGGACCATGACGGCCTGTACGGAGTGGTGCGCCTCGCGGAGACCGCAGAGAAGTACCCGAACATCAAAACCGTCTTCGGGGCAGAACTCTCCCTCGGCCTCACCGCACCCCAAAACGGCGTCGCCGACCCCGAGGGCACCCACCTGGTGGTGCTCGCCCGCGGGGCAGAGGGGTACCATCGCCTCGCGGCCGCCCTCACCTCCGCTCAGCTCGCCGGCAACGAGAAGGGGAAGCCCGCCTACAACCTCGAAGAGCTGGCGGAGCAGGCCGGGGGACACTGGGTCGTTCTGAGCGGATGCCGCAAGGGTGCCGTGCGACAGGCACTCCTGCAGTCGGGTCCACACGCAGCAGCCCGGGAACTGGACCGCCTGGTGGGCCTGTTCGGGCGAGGCAATGTGTACGTGGAACTGTTCGATCATGGACACCCGCTCGATGGCAGCACCAACGACACACTGGCCGCCCTCGCCGAACATGCAGGACTGCGGGTCATCGCGACCAACAGCGTGCATTACGCCAGCCCCGCCGAGCACAAGCTGGCCAGCGCCCTCGCCGCTGTGCGAGCGCGTCGGAGCCTCGACGAGATGGACGGCTGGTTGCCCGCATCCGACGGTGCCCACCTCCGAAGCGGTGCCGAGATGGCAGTTCGGTTCGCCCGGTTCCCGGGCGCGGTGGAGAACACCGTCCCGTTGGCCGATGAGCTTGCCTTCTCCCTGCGTCGTGCCCGCCCCGGACTCCCCCGACAGGAGGTCCCGGAAGGACACACCCCCATGAGCTGGCTGCGGAAACTAACTTGGGAGGGCGCGGAGAGGAAGTACCCCGGCTACAACGCGAACGTGCGGGAACGAATCGAGAAGGAACTCGCCGTCATCGAAGCGAAGGACTTCCCTGGCTACTTCCTGATCGTGCATGACATCGTGCAGTTCGCCAAGAGCCACGGCATCCTCTGCCAGGGCCGCGGGTCTGCCGCCAACTCGGCGGTTTGCTTCGTTCTGGGCATCACCGCTGTCGACTCCATCTTCTACCGCCTGCCGTTCGAGCGGTTCCTCTCGAGTCTGCGCGACGAGGAGCCGGACATCGACGTGGACTTCGACTCCGACCGGCGTGAGGAAGTGATCCAGTACGTCTACGAGCGCTATGGCAGGCTGAATGCCGCTCAGGTGGCGAATGTGATCACGTACCGGCCCAAGTTCGCGGTCCGCGACATGGCCAAGGCACTCGGCTACAGCACCGGGCAGCAGGACGCCTGGTCCAAACAGGTGGAACGCTGGGGCGGTGTCGCTTCCAGCGACGACCACGACATCCCCGCACCGGTCGTGGACTTGGCCGCACAGGTGCTCACCGTCCCCCGGCCCCTCGGCATCCACTCGGGCGGCATGGTCCTCACCGATCGCCCGGTGGGTGAAGTCTGCCCCATCGAACATGCCCGCATGGAGAACCGCACGGTGCTGCAGTGGGACAAAGACGACTGCGCCTGGATGGGGCTGGTCAAGTTCGACCTGCTCGGGCTCGGCATGCTCGCGGCGCTGCAGTACACCTTCGACCTGGTCGGGGAGCACCTCGGCGAGCACTGGGGCCTGGACACGATCCCCAAGGAGGAGCAGGGCGTGTACGACATGCTTTGCCGGGCCGACTCCATCGGTATCTTCCAGGTGGAGAGCCGGGCACAGATGGGCACCCTCCCCCGGCTGCAGCCGCGGCGCTTCTACGACCTCGTGGTGGAGATCGCGCTCATCCGTCCCGGCCCCATCCAAGGTGGTGCGGTGCACCCTTACATCAGGCGCAAACTCGGCACCGAGAAGGTGACTTATCTCCACCCCAAACTGGAACCGGTGCTTGAACGCACCCTGGGTGTGCCCCTGTTCCAGGAGCAGCTGATGCAAATGGCCATGGCGGTCGGGGACTGCACCGGGGAAGACGCTGACCTGCTGCGCCGGGCAATGGGTTCCAAACGTGGCATCGAAAAGATCTCCACCCTCAAAGCGAAACTGTACGCCGGCATGGAGCGCAACGGTGTGACCGGGGAGGTGGCTGACGACATCTACGAGAAGATCGAGGCGTTCGCCAATTTCGGGTTCGCCGAAAGCCATTCAATCAGCTTCGCCCTGCTGGTGTACGCGAGTTCCTGGCTGCGCCTGCACTATCCCGGCGCTTTTCTCGCCGCGCTCCTCCGAGCCCAACCGATGGGGTTCTACTCACCCCAGTCCCTAGTGGCCGATGCCCGGCGGCACGGGGTGGAGGTGCGCCGACCCGACATCCAACTCTCCGGTGCGGAGGCGGGGCTTGAGCTGCTCGACGGCTCTGCGTCGGTTCCGGGTGCGGTGGCGGGCGGACGGGACAGTTGCCTCGACCCGGTACAGCCACCGGTTCCGCTGTTCGACCGCACAATCCCACCGAACACCCATGAGCATCGCCGGGACACCGCCTTCGCCGTGCGGCTGGGACTGGCGGAGGTCAACAGCATCGGCACTGCGCTGGCCGAACGTATCGTGGCCGAGCGTTCCGCATACGGACCCTTCAGGTCGATGGCGGACCTCACCCGCCGGGTCGGCCTCAACACCGAGCAGTTGGAGGCCCTCGCCACGGCCGGTGCCTTCGCCGGGCTCGGCCTGGAGCGCCGGGAGGCCTTGTGGAGCGCCGGTGACGCCGCGCAAGACAAAGCGAGCTACCTCAGCGGCTCTGTGGTGGCGGTGCAGCCGCCGTTGCTGCCCCTGCTCACCCCTGCAGAGCAGGTGGTCTACGATCTCTGGGCGACCGGGATCTCCACGGATGACCACCCGGTGCGCCACGCGCGAGAAGCCCTGGATTTGAGGGGAGCGGTGCGAATCGACCACCTGGCCACCCACGAGACCGGACGCCGAATCGAAGTGGGCGGCGTGGTCACCCACCGGCAGCGCCCCTCGACAGCGGGAGGGGTCACTTTCCTGAACCTCGAGGACGAAAGCGGAACCCTCAATGTGATCGCTGGGGTCGGAGTCTGGAACCGCTACCGACGCATCGCCCGCGAGTCCCCCGCTCTGATCGTGCGGGGAATCCTGGAGCGTTCCCCGGAAGGTGTCACCAACCTTGTCGTCGACAGGTTCGAGCCGCTCACCCTGGTCGCCCGCACCACATCACGAGACTTCCACTAACTGATCGACGGGAACCCACGACGAGTCCCTGCCGATCGATCTGCACCTGCCCATTCGCGCCGCGCGGACGTCGCCGGTCCGCCGCTACCAGGCTCTCGGCTACTCTCGACCGGGTGATGGATGATCGATATGGCCAGGACGTGCTCTCCCCCGGCTGGCGCAATCAAGGCATGAAGAAGATCCCGACCCGGGAAGCCACCCGAGACCTCGTCGTCGAGGAGGTCGCCACGGGATTCTGTGGCGCGGTAATCCGAGTCGAAAAGAACACGGTCACCCTCGAGGACCGGCACGGAAAGCCGCGTCTGTTCCCGCTCGGCTCCGGCTTCCTGCTCGACGGCCAGCCCGTCGTGCTTGTAAAACCCCGCGCCACGGCACCTGCAGGCCGCGCACGTACCGCGTCCGGATCTCTCGCCGTGACTGATGCGCCGGCCCGCGTCGCACGAGCCAGCCGCATCTTTGTGGAGGGACGCCACGACGCCGAGCTTGTCGAGAAGGTCTGGGGCGCCGACCTTCGCATCGAAGGTGTCGTCGTGGAATACCTCGAAGGCATAGACAACCTCGTCGACCTGCTCGCGGCCTTCCGCCCGGGGCCAGGACGACGCGTGGGAGTACTCGTGGACCACCTGGTGCCGGGGTCGAAAGAGAGCCGCATTGCCGATGCCGTCGGTAAAGCTCCGCACGGACGCCATGTGCTCGTAGCGGGGCATCCGTATGTGGACATCTGGCAGTCCGTCAAGCCGGACCGGCTCGGGCTCACGGCGTGGCCTGAGATCCCGAGATCCCTGGAATGGAAGCACGGAATTTGTGAGGCTCTCGGCTGGCCCCATGAGGATCAGGCCGACATTGCGCGCGCCTGGCAACGCATCCTGGGTCAAGTCCGAACCTTCGCCGACCTCGAACCTGCCCTGCTCGGCCGCGTCGAGCATCTCATCGACTTCGTCACCGCAGAATGAACGAACGTAACTTTTTTGACACGGAATTTCGGATACGCAGGCAAAAACCCAACGTTGTGCGTTAGTGTCTGTAAAGAAGTTGTAGTGCTTGCACGTCTTAAAACGCATTGACTCCGGTCTGTGCGCCACATTCCTTTCGGAAGCGGACGACGAATACCGCGACGAACGGTTCCGACAGTCGGGATCGATCTAACACTCCTGGAGGAGTTTCAACAATGGCAACAGGTACCGTGAAATGGTTCAACGCTGAAAAGGGCTTCGGATTCATCGCCCCCGACGACGGAAGCGCCGACGTGTTCGCGCACTACTCGGCAATCGCTTCGAGCGGCTACAAGTCCCTCGACGAGAACCAGAAGGTTGAGTTCGAGGTGACGCAGGGCCCCAAGGGTCCGCAGGCCGAGAACATCCGCGCCCTCTAAAGAGAGCCACTCACGATGCCCCCGCTCCGGCGGGGGCATCGTTGTTTAACGCGTCTCGGCACCGTCGTACCTGTCGGTACTGCT
>JAODMM010000053.1 GCA_025465015.1 Cryobacterium sp.
GTGCCGAAGCCGCTCGCTCGCGGATTATTCAGGTAAGGATTCCCATGCCCGTTGTCAGCCTTCAAGGTGTCAGCAAGGTCTACCCGCCCACCACCAAGGGTGGTCAGGACGTCGTCGCGATCGACAACGTGAGCCTCGACGTCGAAGCAGGTGACGTCTACGGCATCATCGGCTACTCGGGGGCAGGCAAGAGCACCCTTGTGCGACTGGTGAACGCCCTCGAACGCTCCACGAGCGGCGCGATCCTGGTCAACGGGCAAGACATTGCCGCCCTTCCCGAGCGGGCTCTGCGCGAGGTGCGTCTGGGCATCGGGATGATCTTCCAGCAGTTCAACCTTCTGAACTCCCGCACGGTCGAGGGCAATATCGCCTATCCGCTCGAAGTCGCCGGGCGTTCTCGAGAGGAGCGCAAAGCGCGGGTGGCTGAGCTACTCGACTTCGTTGGGCTCACTGAGAAGGCCCGCGCTTACCCGGACCAGCTCTCTGGCGGCCAGAAGCAGCGCGTGGGCATCGCCCGGGCGTTGGCGACCCAGCCCAGCATCCTGCTCGCCGACGAGGCCACAAGTGCCCTGGACCCGGAGACCACGCACGAGGTCCTCGCGCTGCTCCAGCGGGTTAACCGCGAATTCGGCATTACGATCATCGTCATCACTCACGAGATGGACGTGATCCAGACCATCGCCACCAAGGTGGCCGTGATGGACCAGGGTCGGGTGATCGAGCGCGGCGACGTCTTCGACGTGTTCTCGAACCCGCAACATCCCGCATCCGCTCGCTTCGTCGGGACGGTCGTCAAGGGCGTGCCGAGTGCAGCCGAACTCGCCGTCCTCCTGAAACGCCACTCCGGACGGATCGTCACACTCTCCTTCCGCGATGCGGACGTCGACCAGACCGCGGTCTTCGGTGAACTCACCAGCGCCGGCATCGCCTTCGAGGTGATCTACGGGGGCATCAATGAAATCCAAGGCCGGCCGTTCGGTCACCTCACCCTGTCGATGACAGCGGATGCCGCGGTGATCGACGCCGCTCTCGACCGGGTGCGAAAACTCACCACCGTGACGGAGGTGCGTTGATGGACGCCCTGATCAACCTCCTGCCGCTCCTCTGGACGTCGGCCGTCGAGACCCTCTACATCGTCGCCCTCACGCTGTTCTTCGGCGGGCTCGGCGGCCTCATGGTCGGCCTCGGCCTCTACCTGACCCGCAGAGGCAATATCCTCGAGAACCGCCCCGTGTTCGTCGTGCTGAACCTGCTGGTCAATTTCATCCGGCCGATCCCGTTCATCATCTTCCTCGCCGCAGCGCAGCCTTTGGCCCGGCTCATCGTGGGAACGGGCATCGGGAACCCCGCGATCATCTTCACGATCTCCCTTGCGGCGTCCTTCGCCATGGGCCGGATCGTGGAGCAGAACCTGCTCACCGTCACCCCCGGCGTGATCGACGCCGCCCGGTCGGTGGGAGCCGGGCCGTTGCGGATCATCTTCACCGTGCTCCTTCCGGAGGCGCTCGGCCCGTTGATCCTCGGCTACACGTTCATCTTCGTCGCGCTGGTGGACATGTCGGCGGTAGCCGGTTACGTCGGCGGCGGTGGTCTCGGGAACTTCGCGCTGCTGTACGGCTACCGCCAGTTCAACCCCGTCGTGACCTGGGCGGCGGTGCTGTTGATCATCGTGCTCGTGCAACTGGTCCAGTTCCTCGGCAACTGGCTCGCACGGAAGGCACTCCGCCGCTAGTTTTTCGTCGAAGTCGTCTCAGTCGAAATCGAGCGAAAGCTTGCGCAGCAGACCCGCGAGACGTTCCTGATCGACGGGGGAGAGGGTCGACAACAATTCGGCCTCCGCATCGAGAAGGCGTGTGATTGCGGTATCCACCCGCTCCAGCCCGCCGGGCGTCATGCCGACGAGGACACCGCGACCGTCGTGGGGGTCGGTGCGCCGGGTGACCAACCCCCGGCCGACCAGCCGGTCGATGCGGTTGGTCATGGTGCCGCTGGAGACCAGGGTTTGCTGGAGCAGTGCTTTCGGGCTGAGTTCGTACGGCGCACCGGCCCGCCGAAGTGCAGAGAGCACGTCGAACTCCCACGACTCCAGCTCAGAGCGGGAGAAAGCGGTGCGCCTGGCGCGGTCCAAGTGCTTGGAGAGCCGGGCCACCCGAGAGAGCACCTGCAGCGGCGCGAAATCCAGGTCCGGCCTCTCCCGGCGCCACGAGCCAACGATCCGGTCGACTTCGTCACTGGCAGGCATTCCCCCATTATCGCGGAGCCCGGCCGGCTGGTTCCCTCTCAGTACCGACGCCGCGCCGGGGTCGACCGGTGAGCTATGGCAGACTTGACTGCGGCGCCCGGCCCCTGGGCCGCGCGGTCCGCCGTAGTGTAATGGCAGCACGACAGCCTTTGGAGCTGTTCGGTCCAGGTTCGAGTCCTGGCGGCGGAGCGTCCACACATCGAGACTTCCCTGCGCCATGCATTCGCATTCCAGACATCCGTTACACAAAGGGGACACCGCGTGACCGATTCTCAGCTCGCCGTCGTCGTGCTTGCGGCCGGCCAGGGCACCCGCATGCGCTCAAGCCTCCCGAAGCTGCTTCATCCGCTGGCCGGGATGCCGATCGTCAGCCACGTGCTGGCCACGGCACGGGCGCTGGATGCTGCCCACATCGTTACGGTCGTGCGTCACGAACGCGACCGCCTGGCTGCCGTCGTGGCGGAGGACCTGCCCGAGAGCGTCATCGTCGACCAGGATGACGTGCCCGGGACCGGCCGGGCGGTTGAACAGGCTGTCAGCAGCCTCCCGGCGGACTTCGACGGCGACGTGCTCGTGATCAACGGAGACGTCCCGCTCCTCGACGCGGACACCCTCGCTGCGTTCATCGCGGCACACCGCGACAGTGGCGCTGCGGCGACCGTGCTCTCCGCACGACCGGATGATGCCACCGGCTACGGCCGTATCATCCGTTCCGAACAGGGCGGATTCGATCGCATCGTGGAACAGAAGGACGCCACCGACAAGGAACGCGCCGTGGGCGAGGTGAACGCCGGGGTATACCTGTTCAGGCTGTCGGAGTTGCGAGATCGGAGAGCGTCGTGTA
>JAODMM010000083.1 GCA_025465015.1 Cryobacterium sp.
CTGGCAAATGACGGTGCAGCAAATCCCTTCCCGGCCGTTCCGCTTCGCGTCGTGTCTGTTCGTGGCGTCGAGGCTCAGGCGCTTCCGGCGGGGATCACGATCAGCCCCAGCTCCGATAACCGCACGCTCGCCATCCGGGTGGCCGCAGGTGCGGCGCCCATCGACAGCAATGTGCAGTACCAGGTTGCGGATGCCACGGGCGATCCCGACCGGTTCACCTGGGGGTCTGTCCGCATCTCAGTCCAGGACAAGCCTGACCCGATCACGAATCTGCGGGTCACCGGGTTCGGGGACCGTAGCGTCAGCTTCTCATTCAACGCGGGCGCTTCGAACAATTCACCGATCAGCGGATACGACATCGCTTTGCACAACCCCGCCACCGGCGCTCTCCTCGGAACGGTGATGTGCCTCGGCACCACATGCGAGGTGCCGACCCCGGGAAACGGGCAGGACAATCAGGTGCTCGTGAGCGTTGCCGGGCGAAACGGAATCGGACTCTCCGCCCCCGTGGCGCTGGCCGATCCGGTCTGGTCGGACGTCGTGCCGGCTGCTCCCAGCAGCGTCGCTGCGGCGCCGCTTGACGGGGGACTCCGGCTCAGTTGGGCAACGGTTGCCGCCCAGGGCGGTGGCACGGCGGTGCGTTCCTATGCCGTCACGGTCGATGGCAGCCCGGTGGGCGAGGTGGGTGCGGCGAGCCCATCGTGCGGAACGGCATCCTGCAGCATCGACGTACCGGGGCTGGCCAACGGCGCAGAGGTCACCTTCGACGTGAGCGCGCGGAACGACGCCTACCCGGCGCTGTCCACCTGGAACAGCACGCGGGGAACGGGACGACCGTTCGGCCCTGCGATATCGGGCGGAATTGCCGCTCACGGCACGGACTCGTCGGGTGCGGTCACGGTGGCGTGGGACCCGTTCAACGGCAACGGCGACCCCATCCTCGGCTATTACGTGCAGCGACTGAGCGGTACGGCGGTTCCCGCCGGCGCACAGGCCTGCACGGTCTCCGCGCCCGCGCCCGGGCGGGTCACCAAGCCGCGGTCGGGAGGTTCGGTCGAGCAGCAGTTGGAGGTCAGTGCCGGTGCGAGCTCGGCGCAGTTCTCCGGATTGGACACGCCCAACACCCGGTATTCCTTCGTGGTCTGGGGCTACAACCGGGCGGGATGCGCGGCGACGGCCGTGACCACTGTCCTCATGCGGCCGGCTCCCGGCGCGCTCGAGCGAGTCGACACGGTGATGGACTGGCGCGCTGACGCGTGGGACTTCCACATCACCGGTGCCACGCCGGACTTCCACCACTACATGCTCCGACCCGCCGGCGATGGGGGCGCCGGCGTGACCTTCAGCGGACAGGGATGGCCCCGGGAACTGCTCGGCCTGCCGTTCGGCAGTGCCGCCAATGTGGAGATCCGGGGTTGCACGCAGTGGGCTTGTGGGGACTGGGCCGACGTGCCAGCTCCGGAGCCATCACTCAGCTTCGCTGTGGCGGACCTTGCTTACGATGCCCAGCTGGGACTGTTCTCGTGGAGTAATGGCCCCCGCAACGGCGAGTGGCCGACGACCTACGGTTGCATGCGGGTCGAGGACCCTCAGGCCGTTTCATCCGGCGGTGACAACACCTGCGCTGTCCCTGGGGAGCGGCCCGTATCCGGCACGGCACGCCTTATCGTGACGGTCAACGGGCACTCGTACAGTTACGACAGACCTCCTCCCGAACCGAAAGGCACCACTCCATGACGATGACCCCTGAGCAGGCCAGCCGGTTCGCCGACGTGTTTGAGCGACTGGTGCGCGGTGTGGGCGAGGTTCTGCTCGGGAAGGAGCACGTCATCCGGTTGTCCTTCATCGCGCTTCTGAGCGAAGGGCACCTCCTGCTCGAAGACGTTCCCGGGACGGGCAAGACTTCACTGGCCCGGGCCATGGCGCAAAGCGTGCGAGGAAACAACAATCGGGTGCAGTTCACTCCAGATCTTCTTCCCGGCGATATCACCGGTGTCAGCATCTACGACCAGCGCAGCGGCAAGTTCGAGTTCCATCGCGGTCCCGTTTTCTCGAACATCGTCCTGGCGGATGAGATCAACCGGGCGAGCCCGAAGACCCAGGCGGCACTTCTCGAAGTGATGGAAGAGGGGCAGGTGACCGCCGATGGGGTCACCCATCCCGTCCCGTCGCCGTTCATGGTGATCGCCACGCAGAATCCGATCGAACAGGCCGGCACCTATCGGTTACCGGAGGCCCAGCTCGATCGCTTCATCATGAAGTCGTCCATCGGCTACCCCGACCACGCATCGACGGTGCGGATTCTCGAGGGGGCCGGACATCGAGCGCACGAGGTCGTTGTTCCACCGATCGTGTCGGCGGAATCTGTCAGTGAGCTTGCTGCCCTCGCTCGAACAGTTTTCGTCGACCCGACCATCAACGATTACGTCTCTCGTCTGATCGACGCCACACGTACCGCCAGGGAGGTGCGCCTGGGAGCAAGCGTGCGTGGTGCTCTCGCCCTCATTCGCACGGCCAAGACCCTCGCAGCCGCCAACGGGCGGCACTTTGTCATCCCGGATGACGTGAAGGCTCTGGCAGAACATGTGCTCGCGCACCGAGTCCTGCTCGACCCTGAAGCCGAATTCGACGGAGTGACCACATCGAGCGTCATCGCCCAGATCCTGGTCGAGACCCCACCTCCCACTGACGGGCGAACAGTGTGACGGTGAGCGCTCTGACCGACAGCGACGGGAAGCTTGCTGATGCGCTCGCTGACTTCGTCCGTCGAGCGCATTCTGTCCGAGGCCGAACTGCTGCCACGTGGCGGACACTCACGGATGTGGTGACGCGGCTCG
>JAODMM010000090.1 GCA_025465015.1 Cryobacterium sp.
GACGGAACCGTTCTCGGCGAGCACGTCGTAGTAGATGTCGACATCAGCGTCGGTGAACTCGATCTTCGGCCCGGCCTCACCCGCGGCCAGCGGGTACTTCTCGAGAATGACCAAGGCGGTGATCATCTTGGTGATGCTCGCGATGGGGACAGCCGACTGGTCGCCACTGGCGGACAGCACACCCGGGAACCCGAGGGCGCCAATCGCGCCACGACCGAACTCCGGCCAGTCCGGCTCAACCGCCGGTTGGGTCATCGTGACAGGTTCCGCGACGACGGCGGTCGCCTCGGGAAGAGGCGCGACGCCGGTGCTGACGCCGTAGACGAGCCCCGCGAGGACAACGGCGAGCGTACTGAACACCGTGATGCGCCGCCGACGGTACGTCTGGCGTCGGGTCAGGGGCATCTGTGAATTCTACCCGTTCGGGGGTGGGGCTGAGGGCGAAGGGTGCCCAGTGCGCAGTGCCCAGAGCGCGACCGCGCTGGCGGATGCCACGTTCAACGAGTCCACACCGTGCAGCATTGGGATGGTGACCACGCTGTCGGCTGCGGCCAGGGCCTGTGCGCTGAGACCATCGCCTTCTGCACCGAGGACGAGGGCGACCCGTGGGTGCGGGTCTGCAGCGAAACGATCAAGGGGCACGGCGTCGGCGGCGAGGGCGAGTGCAGCCAAGTGGAATCCGAGTTGGTGGAGGACGGGGGCTGCCGTGCTCCACTCCGGCAGCCGGGTCCAGGGCACTTGGAGGACGGTGCCCATGCTGACCCGCACGCTTCGACGGTACAACGGGTCCGCGCATCGTGGGGTGATCAGCACGGCATCGGCGCCGAGTCCCGCCACCGACCGGAAGATCGCCCCGACGTTGGTGTGATCGACGATGTCCTCGAGGATGACGATGCGCCTTGCGTCGCGGATCAGCTCCTCGACCGGGGCAAGCGAAGGCCGGTGCATGGCGGCTAGGGCACCGCGGTGCAGGTTATACCCGGTGAGTTTCTCGAGTACGTCCGGCTGCCCGACGAACACGGGCACACCGGGCCAGTCCGCCAGCAGCGGCGCAACCGTCTCGAGCCACTGCTCCTGGATGAGGACGGAGCGTGGCTGGTGCCCGGCCGCGAGGGCGCGGGCGATCACCTTGGGTGATTCGGCGATATAGAGGCCGCCCTTGGGCTCGAGGACCTTGCGAAGCGCGACATCCGTCAGCCGGGAATAGTCCGACAGGCCCGGCGCATCGAGATCGGTGATGGGGACGAGGTGCACGGAGGGGACCTTTCACGGTGAGAACAAGCGTGTCCAGACTGCCAGCTGAGGGGACGAACGGCGAAACCGGGTGTTTAGACTCAAGGCGTAGGACCCGAGGGATACAGATGGAGCAGGTATGAGCGCCGCAACGGCATCGCCGACGGCAGCGAGCGCGGAATCAGCGCTCGACACCGCCGTGGAACTCCTGCGTGGACGCAAGGCGGCGGTACTCACAGGGGCGGGCGTCAGTACTGATTCCGGAATTCCCGATTATCGCGGCGAGGGCGCACCGCGTCGAAACCCGATGACATTCCAAACGTTCATCCGGGACGAACACGCTCGGAAACGCTACTGGGCGGGCAGCCATCTCGGCTGGCGGGTCCTTCGGGACGCCGAGCCCAATCTCGGGCACCGTTCCCTGGTCACGCTGGAAGAGCGGGGTGTGATCACCGGTGTGATCACGCAGAACGTCGACGGCCTGCATACCAGTGCGGGATCACGCCGGGTGGTCGAACTGCACGGGTCGATGGATCGGGTCGTGTGCCTGGACTGCGGCCAAGCTTTCGGGCGTGACAGCGTGGGAGAACGCCTTGAGAAGGTCAACCCATTCATTCTTCTGCCCGAGGCGGTGAGTATCGCCCCGGACGGTGACGCGGAGGTCACCGACATCGATAATTTCGTGGTGCCGGAGTGCACAGTGTGCGGTGGGATCCTGAAACCCGACGTCGTATTCTTCGGCGAGTTCGTTCCGTCCGGCACCTTCACCGAGGCGTCCGCACTGGTGCAAGCTGCGGATGTGCTGGTTGTGGCCGGGTCGTCCCTCGCCGTCAATTCCGGTATCCGCCTTGTTGAGCTGGCAAGGCGGCGCGGCATGCCGATCATCGTGATCAACCGCGGCGTCACCAAAGGTGATGGCCGTGCGGTCGTTAAGCTGGATACCGGTACGTCCGAGACGTTCGCCGCGTTCGTGGCGCGCCTGGTCGACTGAGCATGAGACTCACACTGAATTTCAAGGGGCAAAGCCGATGACCAGACTCTCACTTGTGCGCCACGGACAGACGGACTGGAACCTGCATAAACGCATCCAGGGCAGCACGGATATCCCCCTGAACTCAACAGGGCGTGCCGAAGCAGCCGAAGCCGGCGCTCGGCTGGCCGCCCGGGACTGGGACGCCGTGGTCACGAGCCCGCTCGTTCGAGCCGACGAGACGGCGCGGATCATCGCCGGTGAGCTCGGGCTTCCGCGCCCCCGGGCCATTCCCGCTCTCACGGAACGCCACCATGGGGAGATTGAGGGGCTGACCTTCGCAGAACGCAAGGAACGCTTCCCTGACGGTGTGCCCGTGCCGGGCCTGGAATCCCGGCAGCAGGTTCTTGACCGGGTGCTTCCAGCGCTGGCCCTTATCGCCGCCGAACACGAGGGCACCGGGAATCACGAGAACGCGGTACTGGTGGTCTGCCATGGCGGAGTGATCGGGACACTCGTGCGGCATGCCACTGGCGGAGAGCGTCCCCGGCACGACGAGCTCATAGCGAACGGATCGATCCATGACTTCCGCTGGGAGGACGGGCGGCTGATTCTCGAACACTTCGGCTCGTCCGAACGCCGGCTCGACGAAGCCTTCCACACCATCGCCTGACGGTCGGTGCTTCCGGTGTGCCGCCCGTCAACTCGAGTGGCGAGCAGGCTCCCCGCGTATGGCGACGTCGGCGAGCAGCTCGAGGAGCGTCTCAGCCGAGGCGCGCCAGGTGAACCGGGCGGATCGTTCGCGGGCGAGCCCTGATCGCCTGGCCCATTCTCCCGGCGCTTCCAGGCCGCGCACGGCTTTGGCCATGGAGTCAGGTCGTGAGGGGTCGAAGAACGCAGCGACGTCGCCGCCGATCTCTCGGAAAATGGGGATGTCGCTGACGACTACCGGGATGCCGATGCTCATCGCTTCTACCAGCGGGATGCCAAATCCTTCGTCCCGGGAGGCCGAGACGAGGGCCGTCGCGGAGTGCAGGACGTCGAAGTACTGCTCGTCTGTCGCGCCGTTGTGGAACACGACGGCCGAACCGGAAGAAAGTGCCCGCAGCCGTTCCCGCTCGCCATCACTGACCCGGCTCATCAGGTGCAGCTCGTAGTCCGGGAGGTGATCCAGGGCCCGCACCAGGGTCTCTACATTTTTGTACGGCATGAAAGAGCCCATGTAGACCAGTCGTTTCGTGGCAGGCCCGACCCCGGGACCCGCGACGACAGCTAAGCCGGCGGGGACGTCTGCCGCGTTATACACCACGGTCACCGGCCGGTCGGTGAGGCGGTGCTCCGCGATGAGGGCGCGGGTGGTGTCTGAGACCGTCACCACCGCATCTGCGCGGTTCAGCAGTATCCGCTGCGGCCACCACGACAAGTGATAGAGCCGCCACAGCAGCCGCACAGCAGCCGGAAGATCGGTCGGCTGCGTGCGGTTGCGGTAGTAGATGAGATCATGCACCGTGAGCACAAGGGGGTAGTTCCTCCCCCAGGAGCCCATGGTCTGCATCGGGGTGAATACCACGTCCGGCTGCAGCTTGTTGACCGTACGCGCGACGAGCGGTTCCCACGCGCTTGTCGGGGCGCTCACCAGTTGCCACGGCAGGTCGGGCAGGAGCGCAAGCTGGCGGTGGTCGCTGATCAGCATGATCAGCGGATGCAACCTGCCGAGCTCACCGACGATACCGGCGGTGTATCGGCTGATTCCGTCGTGCCTGTCGAAGCGGGTATACCGGCAGTCGAAGACGATTCTCATGCCGGCTTCACAGCGGTGAGGAACCGTTCGAGCTGCTCAGCGGCAGGCCCTGGGGTCTCGTAGTGGATCAAATGCCCGACATCCGGGATCACGTGAAGTGTCGCATCCGGGAAGAGCGCCTGGAGGCGGTGCTGCGCCGAAACGGGCGTGATGTCGTCTTTCGCTGCGGCAAGCAGCAGGGTGCGCTGCCGGATGGATCCCGCGAACTCGCTCACATCCCGGCTGACCGACGCGCGGAACGCCTCAAGCACGACCCGGCGGTTCCAGAACGCGGCGAAGTACCGGTCGTGCTGGTCGTGGATGAAGCGGCGGAGTGGCCGGTCGCGAGTCTTCGCCATGGCGATGCTCATGATGCGCACGATACCGCGGTTGCGCAGCAACGCGAATCCGCTCCGCTCCGGGAGGTGCGCCGCAGCCCAGTAGTAGAACACTGCCAGACGAGTCAGGATCCCCCGAGGACCGGCCAGCGCTGGCGCGGCAATCGGGTTGATGAGCACGACCTCATCTGCGGCGAGCCCGTCGGACACGGCGGCAGCCACCACGATCGAGCCGAAAGAATGTCCGAGGAGGACGACCCGGTCCGGAACGCCGACGGACTCAACGAACGCGCGCAGCCACGCGGCATAGCCGTCGATGTCATGCGCGCGGTCGGCCAGTGGTTCACTCTCCCCGAAACCGGGCAGGTCGGGCGCGAGCACGCGATGTCCGGGCAGCATCGCGATAACGGGTTCGAGGCCGTGGTGGTCACCTCGGAACCCGTGCACCACGATGATCACCGACGTTGAGGACACATCGCCATATTCCCAGTAGCGAGTGGTGGTTCCGAGCACCGCCAGGCTGTCCACGCGGACGGGGATGCGCGCGAGCAATTCGCCGTAGGGAGAGGGAACGATCATCCTAATCAGTTTAGGTGCGGAGAGCGCAACCGCTGGACAGAGGTTGTACTCTGCGACCTAAACTCGTTCTCAGCGCCACAGCCATCACCATCGCCACGACACTCGCCCTCACGGGCCGGAAGGAACGCCGTGAGCTTCACTGCACCCATTCAGCTTCCAGGCCTCGCCCTCGATACCCGCTGGTATCGCCGAGCCGTGTTCTATGAGGTGATGGTGCGCTCCTTCGTCGACAGCAACGCCGACGGCACCGGTGACCTGGCCGGTCTGATCTCCAAGCTGGACTACCTGCAGTGGCTAGGCATCGACGCTTTGTGGCTGCCGCCGTTCTACGCCTCACCTTTGCGTGATGGCGGCTACGACGTGTCCGACTTCCGCACGGTGCTACCCGAGTTCGGCACCCTGGACGAGTTCCGGGAACTGGTGACCAAGGCGCACGAGCGGAACATGCGCATCATCATGGATTTCCCGCTGAACCATACCTCCGACCAGCATGACTGGTTCCAACAGTCGCGTTCCGAGCCGGAGGGGCCGTACGGCGACTACTACGTGTGGAACGACAACGACGAGAAGTACCCCAATATTCGCATCATCTTCATCGACACGGAGGACTCGAACTGGGCCTTCGACTCCGAGCGGCGGCAGTTCTACTTCCACCGCTTCTTCTCCCACCAGCCCGACCTCAACTTCGAGAACCCGGCCGTGCAGGAGGAGATTCACGAGATCGTGCGGCACTGGTTCGACATGGGCGTGGACGGCCTGCGCCTGGACGCCATTCCGTACCTCTTCGAGTCCGACGAGGGCAACGGCGAGGGCGAGCCGCCTACGCACGAGTTCATCAAACGGCTGCGCGAGATGGTGGACCGCGACTATCCCGGTCGGATCTTGGTGGCCGAGGCGAACCAGTGGCCACGTGAGGTAGCGGCCTTCTTCGGCACGGACGACGAGCCCGAGTGCCACATGGCCTTCGATTTCCCGGTCATGCCGCGGATCTTCTACTCGCTCCGCTCCCAGAGCGCCGACGAGCTCGTGCGGATCCTCTCCGAGACCACGGATGTTCCCGACGGAGCCGGGTGGGGCGTGTTCTTGCGCAACCACGACGAGCTGACCCTGGAGATGGTGAGCGAGGAGTACCGCCAGGCGATGTACGGCTGGTACGCCTACGACCCCCGGATGCGCTCCAACGTCGGTATTCGTCGTCGCCTCGCTCCCCTTCTCGACAACTCCCGTGCGGAGCTCGAACTTGCCCACGCGCTTCTGTTCGCGCTTCCGGGAAGCCCATTCCTGTACTACGGCGATGAGATCGGCATGGGAGACAATATCTGGCTCGCCGACCGGGACAGCTCCCGCACGCCCATGCAGTGGACGCCCGACCGGAACGCCGGTTTCTCCAACGCAGACCCGGGGAAGCTCTATCTGCCCGTCGTCCAGTCGCTGGTCTACCACTACACGCAGACCAACGTCGAGTCGCATCTGGCCCAGTCCGGGTCGTTGCTGCATTGGATCCGGAATGTCATCCACGTGCGGAAGGCGCACCCGACCTTCGGTTTGGGCGACATTCGCGTACTCACCACCGACCACGAGTCGGTGCTGGCGTTCACTCGGGAGTACCAGGGGTCCGGCGCGCATTTCGGGGACCAGCCGGAGACGGTGCTGTGCGTTTTCAGTTTTTCGCACAACCCGGTCGCATTCCAGATCACGGATCAAGAGCTGGCCGGAACGAGACTCTACGACCTGTTCGGCGGGGCTGTGTTCCCCAGTTTCGATGACGAGGGTACGCTTACTCTCACGTTGGGGGCGCAGAGCTTCTACTGGCTGCACTGCGGCTGAGAGGTGCTCTCGCCCGCCGCCGGCTGCGGGTCACCGTGCTGAACCGCGACACCCGGGCGCCGGTGCGGAGGAGTGTCGGCGGCCCCCCGTAGGGTTCGGGTATGAGCCATTGGAGCGACGCCCTTGCCGTATTCGACCTTGAGACCACCGGCATCGACGTTGAGACCAGTCGCATCGTCACGGCCACCGTCGCCGTCCTCGACGCGCACGGCGAGGTGCAGGAGCGCACTGACTGGCTGCTGAACCCCGGTGTCGAGATCCCCGCCGAGGCCACGGCGGTGCACGGGATCACGACGGAGCACGCCGCGCGTTATGGCAGCCCCGCGATCGACGGCATTGCGGAGATCGTCGGCATCCTGCGGGCGCATCTCGGGCGCGGGTTGCCCCTGGTGGCCTACAACGCTCCGTATGACATCACCCTGCTGAACCGCGAGGCGATGCGACACGGTATTCCGCCCCTGTCGGGGCCGTCGCCGGTGATCGACCCCCTGGTGATCGATAAGGCCGTGGACCGCTACCGGCGAGGCAAGCGCACGTTGGCCGTGACGTCCGCGTTCTACGGCATTACGCTTGACGACGCGCACGATTCCGGGGCCGATGCTATCGCCGCGGGACGAGTGGCCCAGGCCATCGCCCGCGTGCACCGAACGCTTCTTCCGCCCACCGCCGTGGAGTTGCACGACCTGCAGGTAGGGTGGTGCCGCCAGCAGGCGGAGAGCTTCCAGGAGTACATGCGACGCGAGCGTGACCCGCAGTTCACAGCCGCCTCCGGTTGGCCCGAGCGCTGACGCCCGGCTTCACCTGATCACCGGAACAGCAGCCGACGACGTCAGAACCATCACGCGATGCCGTCGAACCGCGACCCCGCCGACCGCACCAACGACACGAGGGCGACCAGCCACAGCCGGTCGCCCTCGTGTCGTTAGTGCGTAGGGGCTTACTTGCCGAAGCCCTTGTAGCGTGAGTTGAACTTCTCCACGCGTCCGGCGGAGTCCATGATGCGCTGCTTGCCCGTGTAGAAGGGGTGCGACTCGGAGGAGATTTCCACGTCGATGACCGGGTAGGTAGTGCCGTCTTCCCATTCAATGGTCTTCGAGCTCGACACCGTCGAGCGGGTCAGGAACGTCGCACCCGACGCGAGGTCGCGGAAAACCACGGGAGCGTACTCGGGGTGAATTTCAGACTTCATGAAGACTTCCTTGTTGTTCTGGGGATAGTGCCCTGTGAAACAGTGACCACCGTAAAGAGTGAACGCTGTGATTTGTGTGTTCTGTCTCACCGAAACGGCGAAAAAGTATTTCGGCCACCAAGCCGACTATCGAGTCTAACAGAAAGGCCCGGGGGAAGCGGTCGTCCAGGGTTGATGCCGTCAGGCTGCGGCTCGGGCGGTGAAGCGGCCATCGGTCTCGGTGAGAGCGATCTGAAGGCTGAACGTCTGGCTCAGATTCTCGGCGGTGAGCGATTCGGCGAGAGGGCCGGCTGCCACAATCCGACCGCCGGACATCAGCAGCGCGTGGGTGAACCCGCGTGGGATTTCCTCCACGTGATGGGTGACCATGATGATCGCGGGAGAACCCGCCTCGCTGGCGTACCCGCCCAGCAACTGCACCAGTTCCTCCCTGGCACCGAGGTCGAGGCTGGCTGCCGGCTCATCGAGCAGGAGGATCTCCGGGTCGGTCATGACCGCGCGGGCGATCTGCACCCGCTTCTGTTCGCCGTCGCTGAGCGTGCCGAAGGTGCGGTCGGCAAGGTGGTCGAGCTTCCACTCGGCGAGAACCCGTTGCGCGCGGCGCTCGTCCACCGCGTCGTACTCCTCGTTCCAACGACCCGTCACCGAGTAGGCGGCTGTCATGACCACATCGATGACCTTCTCGGTTGCCGGCACCTTGCGGGCCATGGCAGTGGAGGCGAAACCGATCCGGGGACGCAGTTCGAAGAGGTCGGTCTGACCGAGCGGTTCTTCGAGCACCTCCGCCAGACCCCTGGTCGGATGCATCGCTGCAGCGGCGATCTGGAGCATGGTGGTCTTCCCTGCGCCGTTCGGCCCGAGAATGACCCACCGCTCGTCGTCTTCGACGCCCCAGTTCACAGAGTCGAGAATGGTGTTGCCATTCCTGACGACGGACACGTCGGTGAGCTGGAGAACGTTGACCATACAGCCATGTTATCGGGCGGTCGTGACCCCCCTGTGCGGCAGCACCACCCGCCCCCGACTCCTTACAGCAATGTGGCGTAGATCTCCTGTGTGCGCCGAGCGATCTGGCCCCAGCTGAATTCCCGCTCCGCCCGGCGGCGACCGGCGGCACCCATCTCTGCCGCCCCTGCGGGATCGTCGAGGACCTCGGTGAGGATCCGGGCAAGGTCCCGGACGAACACGTCGGGGTCGGTCGGGGTGCCCGTACCGTCGTCGAGCTGTTCGATGGGCACCAGGCGTCCCGTCTCCCCCTCGGCCACCACCTCTGGGATCCCCCCTGTTGCGGTACCGACAACGGGCAGGCCGCAAGCCATGGCTTCGAGGTTGACGATCCCGAGCGGCTCATATACCGATGGGCAGACGAACACGGTTCCCGCCGTGAGGACAGCGGAGAGTTCGTGTTGGGGAAGCAGCCGGTCGATCCAGACCACCCCCGAACGCTCGCGCTGCAGTGCCTCCACCCCGGCGGTGACCTCAGCCATGATGCCGGGAGTGTCCGGGGCGCCGGCGCAGAGGACCAGCTGCACGTCATCGCGCAGCAGGGAAGCCGCGCGAAGGAGATACGGCAGCCCCTTCTGCCGGGTGATCCGGCCGACGAAGACGACCGACGGCCGGTTAGGGTCGATTCCGAGGGCCCGGACGAGGTCATCGTCGCGCGTCGGTTTCCAGCGCTCGAGGTCTATGCCGTTATAGACAACCTGCACCCGGGAGGGGTCGAGCGCCGGGTAGCTACGGAGGATATCGCGACGCATGCCGTCGCTGACGGCGATGACGGCATCCGCTGCCTCGAACGCCGTCTTCTCCACCCAGCTGGAAACGCGGTATCCGCCCCCCAACTGCTCCGCCTTCCACGGCCGCAGCGGCTCAAGACTGTGCGCCGTGACGACGTGCGGAACGCCGTGGAGCAGTTTGGCGAGGTGACCGGCGGCGTTGGCGTACCACGTGTGGGAGTGGACCACGTCGGCTCCCGCGACGTCCTGCGCCATTTGTAGGTCGACTCCGAGGGTCGCCAGGGTCGGGTTCGCCTCGGCTAACTGTGACGGGACGATGTACGAGTGCGTATCAGCGTCCTCCCGCGGAGCTCCGAAGCAACGGACCACCACATCGATGTCCGTGCGCAGCGCCCGCACCAGCTCGGCTACGTGCACACCCGCTCCGCCGTAGATCTCAGGCGGATACTCCTTCGTCAGCAGATCGACTCGCATGCTGTAAAGCTAGCGCAGCCCGCACCGCCACACACCCCCGGACGACTGGCCCAGCGCACGAGTTGGCCCTACTGTAAACACCATGGAGCACAAGAAGATCTTCGGCATCGTCCTGGCAGGTGGTGAGGGAAAGCGCCTCATGCCGCTCACGGAGGACCGGGCAAAGCCCGCAGTGCCCTTCGGGGGTCATTACCGGCTGATCGATTTCGCCCTCTCGAACCTCATCAACTCGGGTCTCAGCCAGATCGTCGTGCTCACCCAGTACAAGTCCCACAGCCTTGATCGCCATGTGTCCCAGACCTGGCATGTCTCAGGGCTCCTGAATTCCTACATTGCTTCCGTACCCGCACAGCAACGTCTCGGCAAGCGGTGGTTCAGCGGATCCGCTGATGCAATCCTGCAGAGTCTCAACCTCATCCACGACGAGAAACCCGACATCGTGGTGGTCGTCGGCGCGGACCACGTGTACCGAATGGATTTCAGGCAGATGGTCCAGGCGCACATCGACTCGGGCGCTTCCGCCACCGTCGCTGCGATCCGTCAACCCATCGCCCTTGCCGACCAGTTCGGCGTGATCGAAGTCGATGCCGATCGCCCCGACCGGATCAAGGACTTCCTGGAGAAACCCAAGAACGCGGTGGGTTTGGCAGATGCACCGCACGAGGTCTTCGCTTCCATGGGCAACTATGTGTTCAACGCCGACGCTCTCATCGAGGCGGTTCGCCGCGATGGCGAGCGTCCCACCTCGAGCCACGACATGGGAGGGGACATCATTCCTGACTTCGTGGCGCGCGGGGAGGCCGGCGTGTACGACCTCAACCGCAACGACGTGCCGGGATCGACGGACCGAGACCGCTATTACTGGCGGGATGTGGGAACAATCGACTCGTTCTTCGAGGCGCACCAGGACCTGATCGCTGCGCTGCCGGTGTTCAATCTGTACAACCAGGCTTGGCCGATCTTCAGTCAGCAGCTCAATTCTCCCCCGGCCAAGTTCGTGCGCGACAGCATGGGCACGCTCGGCACCATGATCGACTCGATCGTGTCGCTCGGTTGCGTGATCTCCGGCTCGCACATTGAACGGAGTGTCCTCGGACCCTGGGGCATTATCGAATCGCGCGCACACGTT
>JAODMM010000119.1 GCA_025465015.1 Cryobacterium sp.
GCGAAGCGGAACGGCCGGGAAGGGATCTGCTGCACCGTCATTTGCCAGCACGTCGACGAGCGTCGTCTGCCCTCGAGCTGCCGTCACGTTATCGGGCGAGGGGATGGCGATGGGGCGCGTGGATGCGACCACCCTCATCTCGATACGTCCAGCGCGCCCCTCGTTCACCCCGTCCCGCACCCCGATCGTGAGCGAGTCGACGGTGCCCTTGGGTGTCGTCTCATCTGCCTGGACGGTGAGGGAGGAGCCGTCCAGGGACCAGGTGAACCCGCTGGGTCGGGGCTCGAGGACGGAGTACTCCAACTCACGCTGGTCGTCGGGATATGGGTACGTTGTGAGCCGAACCAGATCGAGAACCTTCACCTGGTCGGGCTCGAAATCGATTGCAGCGTTCTCCAGCGCTGGCGGTTGGTTCTCCCGAGGGGTGACAGTGATCGGCAGCACTATGGTTGCCGTCCGGCCCGTGCGATTGTCAGCGGATGAGCCGTCGGTCACCTCGAAGGAGATCGATGCCGGACCGTAGTACCGGTCGGCGCTGGTGAAGACAAGGGTGTCAGAATCCGCGGCCGTCGGCGCGCCGTCGGAATTGGTCGCCCGCACGGTGCTCGCGTCGGTCAACCGTACGTTCCTGCCTCCCACGGCGACGACGAACTTGTTGATGTCGATGGTGAGCGTTGACTCGCTCGGGACACTCAACCGTGGAGCTCCTCTGCGCAGCTGAGGCAGGGCATCCTCGTAGCCCGGCACCCAAATGAATGCGTAGGAACTGACGGCGGGATCGTCGGGATGTGCCACCCGGAACGGCACGATCTGCTTGTGGTCGCCGAGGGTGACGCGGATGCGGTGGGACGCTGTCACCACGGCGCTTCCGGAGTAGCCAGGCATTAGGCGAAGGCCCAGCTCCCTCACCGGTCCGTCGGCGAAGAAAACGTTCGCAAGAACATCCACATCGATGGTCGAGCGGTCGAGGACGTCCGACAACGCGAGCACGGTGTCCCGGGCGTCCGGGCGTGACAGCGGCGCGTTCTCCTCGACGATAACGGTGAGGAAGTTGGAGCTGGTGCCGCCCCGCTCGTTCCGCACCTCATAGATGAATCCGAATCGGCCCTCGGACGAAGGCGTGGTCACCGTGATGATGTCGCCGTCGATGCCCGCCGCCCCGGTTCCCGGGACACTCGCCTCCACCCCCGTCAGCTTCAGGGTCCCGCCGTCAGGGTCGGAATCGTTGGCGAGCACTCGCACCGCCACCGAACTTCCCGGACGGGCCGTGACCTCATCCGCTACCGCGACAGGGTTGCGCGCTCCGTCCTGGCGAGCGCTGATCCCCACTCTCACCACTCCAATGGCACGCGCGCCGAGTGCGTCGACCACCGTGTAGGTGAAGGTGTCCGTCCCCGACGAGTAGGCCCCCGCCTCGTATTCCACCGAGTCGGGTCCGACATCGGTGACGGCCCCCTTCTTCGGATTCGTCTCCTGGCCAAGGAGCTGCACGGAATCACCGTCGGGGTCGATCCCGACAAGAGTGATCGGGATGTCCACCTTCTGACCGGCGATCACCCGCGCCACTGCCGTTTTGGGGACAGGCGGATTGTTGGAGGCCGGGTCTGCTTCCCGCACCGCAATCTGAACCTCCGCGGTCGCAAACTGTCCGTCGGGCGCGTCCACGCGGTAGACGGCAGAGAAGTTTCCAGTCTTGTTGGGTGCGAGGTAGCGAAGCACGTCGCCCGACGCGAATAGAAGACCGGCGCCGGCGGGAAGTTCGCTGACAAGCTCGGGGTTGAGGGCCAACGGGTCCTGGTCCGGGTGTTCATCGTTACGCAGAACGGGGATATCGATCGCGTCGCCGACCCGCACCGAAATCGAATCCTGTGCGGCGATGGGCGCCTGCTTGCGCGAGGGTTCCGGAATCTCCATCACTGTGACGACTCCGTCGGCCTCGGCCAGACCGTTCGTGACGCGGTAGCTGAAGGAAGCAGTACCACCCTCAAGCGGCCGGGACAGCGTGACCCTGATAAGGCGCTGGTCGAGAACCTCGGCACGTAATCCGCTTCCCGGCGGCACGTCCGGCGTCCCACTGACCAGCAGGACTCCGCCGGCCGGATCGAAGTCTGTCGCGAGGACATCCACCAACGTCGGCTGCTGGCCGCGTACGAAAGCGGTGTGCGGAACTGTCACGGGTTTCATGCTGGGGTCGGGTGCGGCTTTCACGTCCACCCGAACGATCCCTGCGGCGCTGACGTGCCCGTCAGTGACGGTGTAGTCGATGTAGTGGGTGCCGACCGTGTTGCTGACGAAGCGGAATTCGCCTCCTGCGAGGTCGGGGGTGATCGTGACATCCGGTTTCGGCGGCACATTGCTGAGCCGGATTGCGGCAGAACCGCCCCGGACATGCCCGAGCGGGGACACCTGCAATTCCACACCCGCGGTGGCGAGGGCGACGAATGGTTCGGTGACGATGGGGACTTCCCCTGCGGGCCGCACATCGACAGCGAGTGTTCCTGATCCCTCCGCCTGCCCGTCTGAGACCTGAAGAGCGACCTGCTTGACGTCGCCACCCGTGCCCGCATCGGAGTAGACGAGGGCTCCGTCGGGCGTGAAACTTGCCGAGTCGGGGGCCTGGGCTTTAGCCGCGCTCAGGAAGAACGGGTCGGAGTCCGGGTCGACCCAGTCCCCGAGAACTTCCCGGGTGACTCTGCCGCCGGCTTGCACGGTGGCGTGGGTCGGGCGGACTTGGGTGGGCGGCGAGTTCTCGTCGTCGTTGCGGACGTCGACAGCGACAGTGGCTGATGCCGCGCCCCCACGGCCGTCGCTGATGCTGTATTCGAAGCTGAGCCGGCCGGAAGCACCGGCAGGAAGAGAGAGCCGAACCTGTTGATTGTTGCCGACCGTGTCGACGGTGCCTTCGGATTCCGCTAGCCCACGGAGCTCCGTGATGACGACGACGTCGCCGTTGGGATCGTAGTCGTTGAGGAGGACCGGCAGGATGGCCGTTCGACCCGGACGAGCCCCGAACTCGTCCTCTACTGCGACGGGAGACAGCTGGGTCTTCTCGAACTCAGGCGGGGTGTCGTCGTTGTTCTCCTCGACAAGATGCTCGTCATGGACTCGGTCGATGAGATCGTCCCAGTTGTCGATGCGCGCGTTGTCCTGGCGTACCGCCCAGGACGTGCCGTTGCGCGCGTCGTTGAGAATTACCTCGGTTCCGTTCACACGGAACTCAAGCCGAGCGTCACCGGCAATGCCCTCGACGGTGCCGCTCTCACCGCCGCCGTTCCCTGCCGGGCATGAGCGCCACGTGGATCCGTCTCCCCAAGCGGCGTACGAGCACCCGTCCAGCTGCAGCGGCACCGCTGCCCGGCCTGCCCGGTCCGTGAGGACTGGGTTCACCACTCCTCCCGAAACTGGCACGGCCAGCAGACCCCCACGGTGCGCGATAAGCACTTCGTTCCCGTCGCCTGCGGCTTGCTGCAGGACGGGGTCGTCGCCTGCCTGGATCTGGGTTGACAGGTCAACATCGGCCCCAGGAAGAAAAAGGTGGCGGCTGGTCTCGTTCAGAACCGACCAGGTGCCGTTGACACTGGTCACCTGGTAGGAGTCGTCCTCGCTTCCCGCGTTGATCCGCACCGAGGAGGTGACGGTGTCGGCCGAGTCCGCGTCTACCCGTGACACGTTGCCGGTGGTCGGTGTGAACGAGAAGAACGTTCCTTCGGGGTCCATGCTGGTCACCGATCCAGCACCCAGCGAAAGGGTCGGTTGCGCCGTCCCGTCGAAGCTGTCGAGTTTCTCCGCGTCGACGCTCCAGAGGTCGCCGTCGGCAGCAATGACCACCCGGTCATCGGCCAGGTAGACCGCAGGGTCGGCGGGAGGCAGTGGGACGCTCCTACCGAGTTCAGCAGTGGCGGGGTTGAGGATATCGAGTGAACTGTTCCCCCGGTCCACCACGAGAACTGTGGGCCCCTGCTGCACGATGTCCAGGCGGGAGCTCCCCGCGCTGACCACCGTGTTCAGTTCCCGCACCGACGTGTTGGCCCGGCCGACCACCTGGCGATCCTCATTCAGAACCCAGACCGCGGAGTCGCCAAGGTCAAGGCGCTGTGCCGTGTACCCGCCTGAAACCACTGCGATGGTCGCAACGAGGGCCGCAACGACAGTGCCGCTCGTCGCGGTTGCGACGAGCGAGCGATGAGAAGCGAGCCACCGCCGGCTCATTGGTTGCCACCGTTGGCAACGTCAACGCACTTCTCACCACTCGGAGCGCCGGTCTTCCCTTCGCGATTGACCGCGACGGTCACGCAGATCCGACTCCCACCGGCTGCGTCGATGCTGAATTGCGTTCCACGCTGGATGCTGCTCTCCCCTGTGCCGAGGTCGACGACGTAAGTGTCGCTGCTGCTGACACCGGGGTCGGGCCAGGAGAACACCACGGTGCCGCTTCGTACGTCCCCGCTGACATTGCTCACGGTGGGAATCTCCGACCCCGCCTGGCGCACCAGGAGGGTGACCGCCGTACCGGCAAGCCCCGCCACGAGCACGGATGCCGCCACCGAAGTGGCAACCATGGCGGTGCGCCTTCGGCGGCGCAGAACCCCGGTCACCGACCTACCGAGCGCGCTGTGCCCGTCCTGGAGCGGGGTGCCCGCGCGAGCTGATGTGGGTCGCGGCGCAGCTCTCCTCCGGCGTGGCGGACCATGAGGGTCGACTGTGTTGAGGCTGGAAATCCGGGTCTTGTCATCAGGATCGGACAGCGAAGCCACCGCCCAATCGTCCATGGACACCTCAAGCGGTGTCTGGGCCAACCCCAGTTCGGCCTCGATGGACTGCAACTCGCGAATGAGCTCAAGAACGCTTCGCTGACGGGCGTCGGGACGCTTCGACAGCGCACGGGCGAGAACGATGTCCAGCCGCGGCGGCACATCGGCGCGCCCGATGGCCGGCACCTTGGCCTTGCTGATGCGGGACATGAGTTCTGCTGACGTGTTCTCGGTGCCGAGTTGTTCGAACGGCGACCGACCTGCGAGAAGCGAATACAGTGTCGCGCCGAGCGACCAGACTTCGGAGGCGATGGAACCGGACACCTCATCGAGCAACACCTCCGGCGCAGACCACGGGATCGACATCCCGATCGCATCGGACTTCTCGGCTTCACCGAGGGTGGCTGCGATCCCGAAGTCGGAGAGCACTGGATGACCGTAGGCGGTGATGAGGATGTTGGCGGGCTTGATGTCCCGGTGAAGGACACCGGCGCGATGGGCCGTCTCAACCGCGCTAGCGATCCGGATGCCGATTCGCAGGGCGTCGGGAACCGCGAGGGGCTCACTTCGATAACGCTGGCTGAGGGTGGACGAGCAGTACTCCATGACGAGGTAGGGCCTGCCGTCTGACGACACACTCGCCTGGAAGACGGTCAGGATTGAGGGATGGGAGCTGAGCTGGGCCATCAAGTTGGCTTCGGCCTGGAACAGCTGTCGCACCTGGTCGTTGACCACTTCGGCCAGAAGGACTTTCACCGCGACGGGACGACGCGGCAGGTTCTGTTCGTAGAGGAACACGTCCGCGAATCCCCCGGAGCCGAGGGACCTGACGTATGAGAACCCCGGCAGATTGGGCGGCGCCGAAGGCAGTCGTCGCGCCATCGTTGCCTCCCGTACGTTCTAGGACAGGGCCGTGCAGTTGCGGTTGCGCCCGGCCGGCCGTTACGGGTAACCGACCGGCGCTTCCCAATTGTAGGCAGCGGCCTGCTGCCATTACCGGGTCGAACCGCCGTTATCGGGAAGCTCATACCCCCAACTCGGGGGGCGCGCAATCACCCACAGCCAGCACATCGACGACGATCACGGTGACGTTGTCGCGGCCGCCGTTCTCCAGAGCCGCACGCTCGAGCGCTTTCGCGGCGTCCTCTGCCAGAGGATTGGACATCAGGAAGTGCCGCATTCCGTATTGCGTGATTTCCTTGGTGAGGCCGTCCGAACAGATGAGCATCCGCATGCCCGGCTGCACCGGAAGCACCCGGTAGTCCGGGATGGGCGGCTCGTGGAACCCCACCGCGCGGGTGATGACGTTGCCCTGCGGGTGAACCTCGGCCTCCTCGCGGGTGATGCGGCCCGAGTCCACCAGTTCCTGCACGACGGAGTGGTCCACGGTCACCTGCTCAAGCACTCCGGAGGTGAGTTGGTACACCCGAGAGTCGCCGATGTTGAACACGATCCAGTGCGGAACGCCGGCCACGACGCCCAGGGCTGCGCCGGTGACTGTTGTTCCAGTCCCAAGATCGGTCACACCCGCGCCACGGGCCATGTCTGCCACCGCAAGGCTGAGCGCCTCGTCGATGGAAGCCGCGTCCAGCGTAGGCTTTCCCGCGTGCTCAGCCAGTCGAGTGACGACAGCCGCGCTGGCGAAGTCACCGGCGGAATGGCCTCCCATTCCGTCGGCGACCGCGAAGATGGGCGGCTGGGCGACGAAGCTGTCCTCGTTCACCTCGCGCCGGTACCCGGTGTCCGTATGGGCGGACCAGGACAGTGTGACCGTTGCCGGCGTGGACGGTAGCTCTACCGTGAAACCTGCTGAGCCTTGACCGATCTGAGTCACGGGTGGAACCTTCCGAATCAACGCGTGCGACCAAGCTGCACGGTTACCCGCCCCCGACGGGAAGGATCTCGATGATATTACCGTCCCCGATGTCGACGGTCGCACCGGGCACCACAGTGAGGGACTGCCCCGGTCGCAGTCGCTGGATCCCGCCGCGCGGTGGGTTGATGACGGTGCCGTTGGTGGAGCCCAGGTCGGTGACGACGACGGAATCGCCCTCCTGCCGAATCTCAAGGTGAGTTCCCGATACCGCCGAGGTCCGAGAACCCACGGAGACGAGCCTCGGCGGGCTCCCTCCTGACAGACGGGGCGCACGCGGCCTTCGGCCGAGGTAGTACACGCCGTCGAGCCGGTGCTCCTCACCTCCGGGTAGCCGGAACCCGTAGTGCGACCTGCTCGGGGGACTGGCATCCTGGAGGACGTCGTTCCTGCCGTCGTCGCCCTGGTCACCGTCGCGGCGGGGCCGGTGGCGCAGGATGACCGTGTCCTCGGCAGTGCGCCGCCGGCGCAGGATGGTGTCCGCAACTGGTGAAGCCATTTCGCGGATCCGGAGGACGGTGTCGTCGGAATCCCCCTTGTCGGCGGCATGTCCCACACTCGCGGGAGCCCCGGCGATCAACCACCAGTGCAGAGTGGCGCCCAGCGCCGTACCCGTCCCCAGGGGGTGAGTGGCCAGGCGGTTGCCTCGCGCCACCGGTGCGTGCTCAGGTGACCCGATGACCACTCCGACGACCGATCGGAATTCGGCCAGGAGCCAGGGCCGGATACCGGCAGCCGTGAACCGACGCGACCCACCCACCGACACCATGTCGACGGCGATATCACCGCGCACCACCGCGGTGACCGATATCCCCGCATCGCCGAGGTCGCCATCGCCGGTGTCACCCTCGCCCTCGATCGCGGCCTCGCTGAGCATCACAATGGCGAAGGTCTCGACGGCGTCCTCCCCCGCCAGTGGAAGCAGCGAGACGATCAATTCAACGTCAGCGTCGGCATCCGTAGCGATGTCGTGCAGTCGGGCAACAACCCTCGGGGAGGCGCTCACGGGAACAGCGGCGAGAAACCTCGCGCCCATGACGAACGTCCAGTCCGGTGCCTGCCCGGGCCAGACGGCGCACGCCGCGCCCCGGACGGTCATTTTGCTCCCACGCCGGCTTAGCGCCCGATGTACGACATCACGTGCTTCACGCGCGTGTAGTCCTCAAAGCCGTACATCGACAGGTCCTTGCCGTAGCCGGAGTGCTTGAACCCGCCGTGGGGCATTTCCGCCACGAGAGGGATGTGGGTGTTGATCCACACGCACCCGAAATCGAGCCGCTTCGCGAAGCGCATGGCGCGGCCGTGGTTACTTGTCCAAACCGACGACGAGAGGCCGTATTCGACGTCATTGGCCCAGGCAAGCGCCTGATCCTCGTCAGTGAAGCGCTGCACGGTAATCACGGGACCGAAGATCTCGCGTTGGACCGCATCGTCGGTCTGCCGGAGTCCGCTGACGACCGTCGCCTCATGGAAGTAACCGGTGTTTCCCTGCCGGTGCCCGCCTGCTTCGAGCACCGCATGATCAGGCAACCGGTCGATGAAACCGGTGACCTGGGCCAGCTGGTTGACATTGTTCACCGGACCGAACAGGACGCCTTCCTCACGGGGAGCGCCGGTGCGCGCGTTCTCCCGGGCCCATGCGGCAAGGGCCGCGACGAACTCATCGTGGATTCCTTCCTGCACAAGCACGCGAGTTGCCGCCGTGCAATCCTGGCCAGCGTTGAAGTAACCCGCAGTGGCAATACCCTCGACCGCCGACGAGACGTCGGCATCGTCGAACACCACGACCGGGGCCTTCCCGCCGAGCTCCAAGTGCACCCGCTTCAAGTCCCCGGCGGCAGCCCGGGCGACCTCCATTCCTGCGCGAACGGAACCAGTTATGGAAACCAGTTGCGGAGTCTTGTGGTCGATCATGGCCGCGCCGGTGGAGCGGTCGCCGGTGACGACGTTGAGCACGCCTCTCGGGAGGAATTCGGCGGCCACTTCGGCGAGAAGGAGGGTGGAACTGGGTGTCGTGTCCGAGGGTTTCAGGACGGTGGTGTTCCCCGCAGCTATGGCAGGTGCGAACTTCCACACCGCCATGTTGAGCGGGTAGTTCCACGGGGTCACCTGTCCGACGACGCCGATCGGTTCGCGTCGCACGAAGGAGGTGTGGTCCTTCAGATATTCCCCTGCGGCCTTGCCCTCGAGGTTTCGAGCTGCACCGGCGAAGAAGCGAATCTGATCGACAGAGAGCAAAATCTCGTCTTCCACGAGTGAGCCTCGTGGTTTGCCCGTGTCCTGCGATTCCGCGTCGGCGAATTCCTCTGCCCGAGCCTCGACCGCATCCGCGATGCGGAACAGCGCCAGCTGACGCTCCGCCGGCGTGGCCTCACCCCACCGCTCGAACGCAGCCGACGCGGCGGCATACGCAGCGTCGACGTCTTCCGGAGTGGAAACAGGGCTCGTCGCGTACACGCGCTCGGTCGCCGGATCGATGAGATCCAGGCGTTGGGATGAGCCGGACTCGGCATAGTCGCCGTTGACGAAGTTGCGTAGCTCGTGGGTGCTCATGGTGCAGGCTTCCTCCGGGTGTGATCGGGCACGGCTCGCCACCGCGCGACATGGCCAGCTTAGCGGCTGGTGGTGTCGGCACCTAAGGGAAACGTTTGGATTCCGCGGCGGTAGGGACGTTGCGCTGCGGAATCATTTGCCGAACGCACTTTTGACTGACACAATCGATGCATGAACGCTCGAGGACACAGCCTGACGAAACCGGCCCAGTTGGATGCCCTCTCGAAGAGGATCATCGAGCAACTGCAGGAGGACGGCCGCCGTTCCTATGCTGAAATCGGCAAGGCGGTCGGACTCAGCGAGGCCGCGGTCCGCCAACGCGTGCAGAAACTCACGGATGCCGGGGTCATGCAGGTCGTCGCGGTCACCGACCCGATGCAGCTGGGCTTCTACCGCCAGGCAATGGTCGGGATCCGCGCCGCGGGCGACACGAGGCTTCTTGCCGAACAGCTCTCGGCGATTCCTGCCGTGGACTACGTCGTTCTCACTGCCGGCTCGTTCGATATCCTCGCCGAGGTCGTCTGCGAAGACGACGACGAGCTCATCGCCCTCCTGAACTCACAAATCCGCGGACTCGACGGAGTCCTCTCCACCGAGACCTTTGTCTATCTCAAACTCCACAAGCAGTTGTACAACTGGGGAACTCGATAAAAATGACGATTTCAGAACAAACCGTTCCCGCCGCCGCGCCAACGCCGGCGCCTTCCGGAGCTCGCCGTTACAGTGATGCGGAGAACGCCGACCTGCAGCAGAAGGCGAGAGACCACCTCTGGATGCATTTCGCTCGGCAGTCCGTCATGGAATCCGGGGCAGGGGTGCCGATCATCACCCGTGGCCAGGGGCATCACATCTGGGATTCGACAGGCAAGAAGTACATTGATGGCCTCAGCGGACTCTTCGTGGTCAACGCCGGGCATGGTCGGAAACGACTGGCAGAGGTTGCGGCGCGGCAGGCGGAGGAACTGGCGTTCTTCCCGATCTGGTCATACGCGCACCCGAACGCGATCGAACTCGCCGACCGCTTGGCGGAGTACGCTCCCGGGGACCTCAACCGGGTGTTCTTCTCAACCGGGGGCGGAGAGGCGGTCGAGACCGCATTCAAGCTCGCCAAGTATTTCTGGAAGCTGCAGGGCCAGCCGACGAAGCACAAGGTGATCTCGCGGGCAGTGGCCTACCATGGCACTCCGCAAGGCGCGCTGGCGATCACGGGAATCCCCGCAATGAAAGCGATGTTCGAACCGGTTACTCCGGGTGGATTCCGGGTTCCCAACACCAACTTCTACCGGGCGGATGAGATGGGTTCCGGGCTCGGCGACGATCTCGAGGCGTTCGGGTTGTGGGCAGCGAACCGCATTGAGGAGATGATCCAGTTCGAAGGCCCGGAAACAGTCGCGGCTGTCTTCCTCGAGCCGGTTCAAAACTCCGGCGGATGCTTTCCCCCACCCCCCGGCTACTTCCAGCGCGTACGGGAAATCTGTGACCAGTACGACGTCCTGCTCGTGGCAGACGAGGTAATCACCGGCTTCGGCCGGATCGGCGAGATGTTCGCATCCACCACCTACGGGTTCCAACCCGACATGATCACCTGCGCGAAGGGAATGACCAGTGGCTACTCCCCCATCGGAGCCACCATCGTCAGCGACCGCATCTACGAGCCATTCAAGCACGGGGACACGGCGTTCTATCACGGGTACACCTTCGGCGGCCATCCGGTCTCTGCCGCTGTCGCGCTGGCCAACCTCGACATTTTCGAGGAGGAGAAGCTCAACCAGAACGTGAGGGAGAACTCCCCGTTGTTCCGAGCTGAACTCGAGACGCTCCTCGACCTGCCCATAGTCGGCGACGTCCGCGGGGATGGTTACTTCTTCGGGATCGAGCTGGTGAAGGACAAGGCGACGAAGGAGACGTTCAACGACGAGGAATCTGAGCGCCTCTTGCGCGGGTTCTTGTCCAAGGCGTTGTTCGATGCCGGCCTGTACTGCCGGGCGGATGACCGGGGCGACCCCGTCGTGCAGCTCGCCCCGCCGCTCACAATCGGCCCGCCAGAGATCCGTGAGATCGGTCAGATCCTGCGCGGTGTGCTTTCCGAAGCGCTCGATCACCTGTGATCCGGTCACGGCAGCGGCTCTGGCCCCAGATGTCCGCAGCCCGTCACTTGGGGTGGGCACCAGCGCCCGCGTCCGTCGCGGTTTGAGGCGGGCCTTCGAAGGCCCATGCGGGGAGATGCCCGGAGCCGAGCAGGGCGTGAAGCAGCAGAGCCATCGGGTACTCCCGGTCGAGCGCGAATGCGCGATCGAGGAAAAGTCCAGCGACAGACCCTCGACCCATGGCCCAGGAGAGCCAGGCCAGCATGCACAGGGGTGCCGGCCGGGCTGAACGGGGAGCCAACGCCACGACGTGCTTCAGCATTGCGAGCGCCCGCCCGATCCGCTCCACGTCCGGTCGGCGGTCGGTCAACCCCATGATCAGGTCCGCCGCTCCTTCGCCGCTTTCCACGGCGCGTGCGTCGTCGAGAGCGGCCGGGTTGTGCTGTCTTGCCAGCATCTCCTCTCCGACGATGTCGTCGAGGCTCCGACCAGTCGTTCGCTGGAGCACCGCGTAGCGGGAGTTCAGCTCCCTGACCCGGATTCCGATCCCACGTCCGAAGGCGAACTGAAGCATCACCTGGTCGCGGACGGCGGGAGCCTGGACGATAAACAACACCACCGCCGCATCCTTTGCCACAAGACCCGCGAGATCCCATTCGAGCGCTGCCTCAGCAGCGTCCACAGGATCAACGACATCACCGACCATGGTGAGCAATCCCGGGGATTTGCCGGCAGAGCTCGCGAGGCGCCGGTAGCGGGCGAAGACCTGGGCGACTTCCTTCCTGGCCGCGATGTCCACCTTCGGTAGTTCGGCCGGCTGGTGGAGCGACCCCAGGGGTCTTCCCCCGGCCGCGGCGGCGGCGACCACCGGCGAGGCTCGGACCTCGGCGAGCGGTCGGCCCCCTCGTGGAATGGAAGGATCCAGGTACGATCCCCAGCCGTTCGAAGCGACGCAGAGCGCATCCTTCACCTCGAAGCCGGACAGCTCCGCTCGCTGCATGACAGCGAAGACAATCGCACCTTGCGGAATGTCCCTCTGCTCGAACCGCTCGCTGGTGTAGACCACAGGAACCACCGCATCAGCGCCGACGATTTTGCAGAGCGTCCCGACCAGGGTAGTGGCGATACGACGAAGCACCGTCTCACCCGCGCCCCTGCCCGGCAGGTTGAACCGCAGTGCGCCGCAACTGCGGTTGCCGCGGAAGGCCACGAGGACGAGGCTCTGCTCGGGCTGAAAGCCGACGAGTTGCGGAACAAGCGCAAGGAAGTCTGCAGCGTTCTTCGT
>JAODMM010000212.1 GCA_025465015.1 Cryobacterium sp.
CCGAAGCCCTTGGAGTCGTTGAACCACTTGACGGTGCCGACGGTGCTTCCGAGTCCGTCCGACCCGACGAACGGGACGATCGAGGCGCCTTCGATGACTGTCACGTTCATGAGCTCGGGAGCGCGGTTGCCCAGGACAACCTCGAAGCGGACGCGCTGACCTTCGGACAGGACGCTGCCGGCCTCGGCGATCTGGCGCCGGTACACCGTGATCTCCTTGCCCTCGTCGGTCACGATGAGGCCGATGCCCTTGCCGTCGTCGTAGAACTCGACGGTTCCTCGTTCGCCGCCCGGGGTCACGTCAGCGAACTTCGCAGGAGGCGACGGAGCTTCGTCAGCGGTCCGGGTGCTGGCGGTGTCCGAGCCGCAGCCGGTGGCCAGGACGGTCAGCGCCGCGGCGGCGATGGCGTGTTGCACGGTCGATCGCAATCTCAGGGGTCCTTCGAGTCGGTGGCCTGTCGGTCTTGCGGCGAGCGATCAACGATCGCTAGCCCATGGGCCTCACGTGCAGCGCCCTGGGCCCTGTCGGAGACACGAAATAGACGTACTGGACGTACTGACCCGCTTCGATGGTGCCGCTCGGATCGTCGATCGCCTCGCGGTGCATCGGGACGTCTTCACCGGGGGGCATCGAAATGACCCCGACGCCCTTGGACTCGCTGTAGAACTTCAGGTAGCCGACGCGGAACTCGTCTTCGCTCAGGTCCGCGAACCTGGGGGCCTCGATCTGCTCCTTCGGGGCGTCGACGTTGCTGGCGTCGCAGCCGGTGGCCAGGACGGCCAGGACTACTGCGGCGGTGGCGAGGCTGAAGCGCATGGTTCTCCCTTGTCGGGTCGCGACGCTACGGTGTGCCGCCGGATCCCGTGGGTCTTCTCAGAAAACGGAGCGGATCACGACGCTTGCTCGACGTGTCGCCCAACCGGCCCTGGGATGGTGGGGCGGGTGGGGCTGGTCGAGTCCCCGGGAGTGGTGTAGCGCTGCGTGATCCTGTGGGCGGGGTTAGGCGGTGAGTGCGGGCATGTCGTGAGTTCCTATGTGGGGTTCGGTGTTGGGGACGAGGTCATGCGGCAGCGGGCCAGGACGTCGAGTCCGAGGTAGCGGCGCCCTTCGGCCCATTCGTCGGTCTGTTCGCCGAGCACTGCGCCGACGAGCCGGACGATGGCATTGCGGTTGGGAAAGATCTCGACAGCGTCGGTCCTCCGCCTGATCCGTCTGGCCCTTGACTATATACCCCATGGGGGTATGCTCGGATGATGGCCAGCCACTCGACCCACCACGATGCCCGCCCCATACCCACGGTCAAGGACCCGGTGTGCGGCATGGACGTGAACCCCGCGACGAGCACCCTGACGGCAGCGCACGAGGGGGAGACGTTCCACTTCTGCTCCGCAGGCTGCCAGTCGAAGTTCGAGGCCAACCCCGACCAGTACGCCGGGCACGCTGACCACAACCACCAGGACCACGCGGCGCACGATGCGGCTGAGGTTCCGCCTGGCGCGGAGGTGGCTGAGTACACGTGCCCCATGCACCCCGAAATCCGCCAGCCCGGACCCGGTTCGTGCCCCATCTGCGGAATGGCGCTGGAGCCCGCCCTGGTCACAGCGGACTCCGCCCCGAACGCAGAACTCGCTGACATGACCCGCCGGTTCTG
Organism: Cryobacterium sp.; assembly: GCA_025465015.1. Lineage (GTDB taxonomy): Bacteria > Actinomycetota > Actinomycetes > Actinomycetales > Microbacteriaceae > Cryobacterium. Next base: position 1,652 of record JAODMM010000212.1, read on the forward strand.
GGTTGGTGTCGTGCTGTCCATCCCGGTCCTCATCCTCGGGATGGGTGGAGACCTGTTCCCGGCACTGCACGACGTCATCTCCCCGCGCACCTCCGCGTGGGTCCAGCTCGTGTTGGCGACGCCGGTCGTGTTGTGGGCGGGGTGGCCCTTCTTCCAGCGCGGCTGGAACTCGGTTCGGACCATGCACCTGAACATGTTCACGCTCATCGCGATGGGCACCGGGGTGGCGTGGCTGTTCAGCGTCGTCGCCACCGTCGCCCCGGGCATCTTCCCCGAAGCGTTCCGCATGGACGGCACCGTTGATGTCTACTTCGAAGCCGCTGCCGTCATCACCACACTGGTCCTGCTGGGGCAGGTCCTGGAACTACGAGCCCGCGAACAAACCTCGGGTGCCATCAAGGCGCTGCTCGACCTGAGCCCCAAGACGGCGCGACGGGTCCGTGCTGACGGCACCGACGAAGAAGTGGCTCTGGACGAGGTCCAGCTCGGTGACCGGTTGCGGGTCCGCCCGGGCGAGAGGGTCCCGGTCGACGGTACGGTCGACGAAGGACGGTCCTCGGTTGACGAGTCCCTGGTGACCGGTGAGTCGATGCCGACCACCAAGACCGTCGGCGACACGGTCATCGGCGGCACCATCAACCAGACCGGGGCGCTGGCCATGGTCGCCGAGAAGGTCGGACGCGACACGATGCTGGCCCGCATCGTGCAGATGGTCGCCGACGCGCAACGCTCTCGCGCACCCATCCAGCGGATGGCAGACCGTGTCGCAGGCGTCTTCGTTCCCATCGTCATCGTCATCGCTGCCGTGGCGTTCGCCGTGTGGGCGAGCGTGGGTCCTGACCCGCGACTCGCGCACGCCCTGGTCGTAGCGGTCGCGGTCCTCATCATCGCCTGCCCCTGTGCCCTCGGGCTTGCCACACCGGTCTCCATCATGGTCGGCGTGGGACGCGGAGCGCAGATAGGTGTCCTCATCAAGAGCGCCGAAGCGCTGGAGCGCATGGAGAAGGTCAACACCCTCGTCGTGGACAAGACCGGCACCCTCACCGAAGGACGCCCCTCCGTCACCCACATCGGTCCCGTCACCGGCTTCGACGCCGACGAGCTGCTCCGGTTGGCTGCCGGAGTCGAACGCGCCTCCGAACACCCGCTGGCCCAGGCCATCGTCAACGCAGCGAACGACAAGCAACTGCCCATCCCGGCGGTCACCGACTTCGACTCACCCCTCGGGCGCGGCGTCGTCGGCGTCGTCGACGGTCACACCGTCACCTTGGGCAGCTCCGACTTCATGACCAGCCAGAACATGGACCCGACTGCCCTCCTGACCGAGGCAGACCGCTTGCGGGGCGACGGGGCCACCGTCATCTTCATCGGCATCGACACCCAAGTCGCAGGCATCTTCGCCATCGCCGACCCCGTCAAGGCCACCACCCCCGAAGCAGTCGAAGCATTGCACGCAGCCGGTATCGAGGTCGTCATGCTGACCGGCGACAACCGGGTCACCGCGGAAGCCGTCGCACGACGCCTCGGCATCGACCGGGTGGAAGCCGAGGTCCTCCCCGACCACAAGGCTGACGTGGTGCAACGCCTCCGCGCCGAAGGTCGAGTCGTCGCCATGGCCGGTGACGGAGTCAACGACGCGCCCGCCCTGGCAGCAGCCGATGTCGGCCTCGCCATGGGCACCGGCACCGATGTCGCCATCGAATCGGCAGGGGTCACCCTCCTCAACGGAGACCTCACCGGCATCGTCCGGGCCCGGCAACTGTCCGCAGCCACCATGTCGAACATCCGCCAAAACCTCGTCTTCGCCTTCATGTACAACGTCGCAGGCATCCCCATCGCAGCAGGAGTCCTCTACCCCGTCACCGGGCTCCTGCTCTCCCCGATGATCGCCGCCGCCGCGATGGCCCTGTCCTCGGTCAGCGTCATCACCAACGCGCTGCGGTTGCGCACCCAACACCTCGCATGACCCGAACGACCTAGGGAAGGAACCAAAATGAAGATTCAACTTCGTTCAGCACTCGTGGGCAGCGCCGCGGCACTCGCACTGCTCGCCGGCCCAGCTGCAGCGCTTGCTGCGCAAGGCACCGACGCAAGCACCGAGCCGAGCCCCACGGACACCACGGCAATGACTGAGATGCCCCCCGGAATGCACGTGATGATGCACTCGCCGAGCCACGCCAACTTCATGGCGTCACCGGGCCACGAGCACGTCATGAACTCGCCGGGTCACATGGCGATGATGGACTGACATCACCAACGCCCGGCGCTTCTCACCCGTCATCTCAACTGACCGACGTCACCCACGAACGTAGTCTGGAGGAGATGAACACGATGCGCCTCAC